>CAZDJS010000011.1:0-22639 GCA_964505795.1 uncultured Methanosarcinales archaeon | reverse complement strand
TATGGAGTGAAAGGTGTGAGAAAATGAAATTTACACAAACACTTCAAAAGAACTTCAAACTTTTATTTCGTAGTAAAGAAACTGCATTTACAATAATCTTTGGTCCACTTCTTATCATATTACTTGTCGGCTTTGCTTTTAGCGGTGGTGACTCGCTCGAAATCTCACTTGGTGTTTACAGTCCAGAATACACTGAACTTTCTGATAATATCATCCAATCTTTACAAGATGATTTTGCCGTAAATGTTTTGTCATCACGAGAGGAGTGCATCGGCAATGTTCAGACAGGAATTCAGCAACTTTGTATTTATTTCCCAGAAGACTTTGAAGTAAAAGAACAACACACCAACACAATTACTTTTCACGTAGATCCGAGCAGAATCAATCTCGTGTATCAAGTCATCGAACAATTAAGTTCTGAAATTGATCTTCAAAGACAAGAGCTCAGTATTGGTCTTACAGGAACAATACTTAATAATCTTAATACGACAAAAACCATTCTTATAAAGCAATCAGAAAATGCTGATGAAATTCAGCTTATTCGAAGTAGAGCAACCGACGCGCTCGGGCAAACAGTGGGAAAAACACAAGCTGAAACAATCAATTTTTCTTTTATGGACTTGCGATTATTACGAGGACAATCAACTGGTATCGCAACAGATGCTCAACAACTTTTTGATATTAGTCTTGAGCAAATTGAAGACGCAAAAAAAACGCTTCGTGATTTTGAACGTTCTTGTAATAATTGTTCTGAAGCAACAGAACTTGCTATTGATGAAGCAATTAGTCGTTTTGATGAAGCAGAAGATGAGCTCAGAGCAATCTATGATGAAACACCTGACAAACTTCAAGAAATTTCTCGTATGATTGATGATGCAAGCAATAGAATACGAAGTATTGAGACTGACTATGATGATTTCCAACAGGACGCAAGTTATGTTACTGATCAAATAGTAATTGCACTCTCAGAGCTTGAGGATATGAGAGAGCGAATTAATCAATTACGAGGAAACATCAAATACGCTCACGACCTTCTTGACGGAGTCGCAATTGCTGACAGTGAAAGCATTGTCAACCCTATCAGAACAGAAATTGAAGAAGTAACTTCAGAGTCAGGAACGCTCGTATTCACTTATCCTTACATTCTTATGCTTGTTATTATGTTCATGGGACTCATGCTTGCAAGCACTTTAATTGTTACTGATAAGAACAGTAAAGCAAAATTCCGAAACTTTACGACATCAACACGCGATGAGTTTCATGTAGCAATGAGCTTTATCACAACACTTCTCATTCTTCTCGCACAAGTATTAGTTATTCTATTTTTTAGTTATTTCCTTGTGAGTGCTCCATTACTCAACAATTTTTTCACATCACTTTTTATCATACTTCTTGCAATAACACTCTTTAGTTTTTTAGGAATGATACTTGGGTATCTTGCTCACAGCCAAGAAGCAGCTATGATAGGATCGTTAACTATAGGAAGCATCATGCTTTTTGTAAGCAATCTTGTCATACCAACAGAAGGTATGAAACTTGTCGTTCGTGCTCTTGCAAGCGTAAACCCTTATGTTGTTCTCAGTGAATTACTCAAAAAAAGTATGCTTTTTAATGTCGGAATTGGACAATTTATGGGACAGCTCCTTTTTATTTTCTTTTTTGCAATAATACTTTTAGGAATCATTGTATTAGTTCAACAATACGTGAGAAAAAAATATTTTCAACAACAAGCAACAATTGAAGTAAAAAAACCAGTACAAAAAAGAAAACCATTACAACTAGGAGAAAGAGAAATTAAAGATGAGTTTGACTTACTTACTGTTCTTGATCAAATGACAAGACAAGACTTTCGCAAGTACGTGAATGAAAAACAAAATCCTATTTATCTTTGGGCTCAAGATAATAAAAAGTTAGCAAAAGTTCTCAAAACAACGAACAAAGAAAAGATGATTATCAAACTTGATAAATATTTAAAGAAACAGACGAAAAACTTGAAGAAATGAGAACAGAATATTATTTTGGTTACAACAATACAAAAATTGCTGTGCATATTGTAGAAAACGGCGATCGTCCTTGGATTCTTTTTTGGCCAGGACTTACAATTACAACTAAATGTGATCATTTCGAGGATTTTTTTCTTAAATTAGGAGAGCAATACAACTTATTTATTCCTGATTTACGAGGCCAAGGTATGAGCGAAGGAGAGTTTAGTTATCATGACTTATGCGAAGATATGAAAATAGTTACAAAAAAGATTCTTGAACAAAAACCAGATTGTATCTTATTTGGTTATAGTATTACTGCTTCTGCTCTCGTAAAAATTTCAAATGAATTTCCTCAAGCAAAGTTCTTGCTTTTCGCTCCAGTAATTAGTCTAAAAGATAAAGTGCCTCACTTTCTCAATAAAGTAGTCGCTCTCAAATCTTTTCGCCAGTATTCTTTGCCTTTCCTGCTTTTTTTGTTTAATGTTAGAACAAGAAAATTCGAACACAAAAAATTCTCTGAACTATTCACGAACTGGGGTTGTTGTAGATTAACTAACTTGGAGCGAATTTGGGATGAAGTCGCTGATTTTTCTGTTGATTTTTCAGTTGTTCAACAAAAAGGAATTGTTCTTTATGGCGATAACGATCATCTTCTTCCTCATGATTTTCATGAGATAATCTCAGAATCTCAATTGCAACCAGTGTTACTGAAAAATTTTGATCATTTTCTCAAAACATCAAAAGTTAATACTCACGAAATAAAGATTTCTTTATTTCTTGCTGCAATTAATAATTCCGTTCTCTTGCTCACACAATCAAGGTGATTCCCCAGCCGACGATAACACCCAGACTTACTGCAGGCATTGCTGGATAGAATTTTCCTTGGCGTGCAAGAAAAAAGAGCGCGGCAAGGCTGATCATCGCAAAAACTGGTATGATGCTGGTGATTGCAAGCGCAGCTTGTTTTGTCAAGCCAGAAGCAACGAGTTCTTTTAATACAACACTCGCAAAAAGAAGAGGAAAAGCAACATCGCCACCACCGAGAATAGCAGTGCCAGTTTTGTTTTGTTTTTTACTCCTCACAGTTTTTCCATTCTCAATCATCGTCTTCGTAACAGGAGTTGTCGAGCGAGGAAAAGCGAGTCCTGCAAAAACCTTACTCTCTGTCTGAAAGTTTGCCATCGACACCATGTGCTTACTCTTAAAGACAGCAATAACATCATAAATACTGATTATTGCGAGCAGAAGAAGCATGACAGGAACAGAAAGAATGTGATAAAACAATACTGCAATTCCTGGATAAATAAAGAGTTCAGTAAAATTATGTACGTATACGTTTGGCCGAAATATTTTCCAAGCTGCAAGAAAAAAACCAAGAAGCGCAGCGTAACTATAATTTGCACTGCCAAAAATGACTCCAAACGAGACCGTCATAGTGAGCCCTGCAGCGAGTAAAAACCAGAATTTCCACAAATTGTATTGTTTGAACCTAATAATCAAGAGGATGAGAAGCGTTCCGAGTGTTATTCCAATAATGAGCATGAGTAACGCACCAGAAGGATCAGTCTCAGGAGGAGGTCCTAGAGCTGTATCGGGAGGATTCACTCTTATTTCTCCTGTTTCTGAGATACTCACAGGAATTGCCTTTGCAACGAGTAATAAACCAATAAATTGTGTTGCAAGAAAAAAAAGCAAGAGCACAACAGTCGTACTTATTGGGTGTTTCATACACTTCAAAGAAACAAAAGTCTATAAAAACGTATGGGATTCTGGAAAACTATGAAACGATTTCACAAAGCAAGCGCAGAAGTATTCACTGGTACTAACGAAAATATTAGCTTTCTTGATATTATTCTTCCCATTTCTTCTCAGAAGTTTTTTGACCAGCAGTTCTACTACGACCCCGATCATGAAAACACAAAAATTTACGAATTGCACAAAGCAAAAGCAAAGATACAAAGAGCTCAAGGCTTTGATTCTGAGATAATAATATATGATTTTTCTTTTGAAAAAATAACAGACACGAATCAGCTCTTTGATGAAATAATAAAGAATTTTACAAAAGAAGACCATGATTTGCTTGCTCAAGAAGCACTTCTTCACACTGATCAAAAAGGAAACTTCTGTTTTAAGCTAGGTCTTAATGAACTTCGAGCAGGAAATTTTTGTCTTGTCGATAAAGGACCTTGTGTGCAAATGACTTTTCTTATTGCAGCATATCCAAAAAGTTCCCGAACTATTCGCACTGCAGTAAAAGAACTTTTTCGACAAACTTATAACTCTTAATTTTCTTTGCGAGTTTGATGGTTGCAGTTCAAACAATTATTGACGCTTTTATTGAAGTCGTAGTTCCAACGTTTATTGATCGTTTACAACAAATAATCTTTGCTCCTGTCCAGTATCCTGAGATGATATGGATTTTAACGCCAATGGTTGTAACACTCCTGCTTATGACGCTCTACTTTGGCCGTTACAAACGTGAAGAGCTCGGCTGGAATACTGCGGTTGGTAATTCCTTAGTGTTGTTTTTTGTGAGCTTAGATTTATTACAAAAAGTCTATCCTGAAGCGAATCCACTACGAGCTTTACTTGTTTTTATAAGAACTGCAGCAACAGGTTTTTCAACAGAATTATTGCCCGGTGTCGTTGCAGGAGTCATACTTTTGTATTCTTTATTTCTTTTAAGCGCGGACTTTCACCATTGGCTTCCGAAAAAACTTGCTTTTTTTATTTCAAGCAGTCTTCCAATTAACATATTAGCATATTTTGGTATTATTTTTGTTTATGGTGCTACTGCAGGAAGCCCCCCGCCTCTTGATTGGTACACTTTTTTTGCTTTTTTGACTCTGTTTATTGTTTTGTATTATCTTTTAGCTATTATTCAACTTGTTGAGAAAGACAGGGATTCTCTTTTTGATGATCGTATGCCAGAACCAACAACTTTGGAGAATACAGAATTTGAAGAATCGCACAATATTTATAAAGAAAGTAAGTAGTAATTATTTAGGGTGAGTAAATGAATGTTAAACCATTGCCGCATGAATACATGATAACAGGGATTATTGGCTTTTTTGTCAGTGTTTTTCTCATAACTGACAAGACATGGAGTTTTGCTCTTGGATTATTCTTTTTATTACTCGTTATTGCAAGTATGATATCTATTTCTGGCTCTGACTATGATGATGATACTCTTGATATTGTCGCTGGCGAGCCTTATCAAAGAAAAAAGAAGAAGGTGTTACGATGAAATTAAATCCTATGAATATATGTATCTTGTTTGCATTATTGTTTATTTTTGCTTGTTCTCCAGGACCAGTCCCTGAGACTGTACAAGATGCTCAAGAAAAGCCTCAAGAACCAGACGATTCTAATGAAAAATCTGATGAATCTGTACCTGAATCTGATGAATCAGTGTCTGAATCTGATGAATCTCTTAGTGAAGAGGTGATTGAACATCAAGAAAAAGCAGCAACAGTAAAAAATTATGAGTTTAGTTATTCAGAACTCTCAGATAATCGAATCACAAGAAAATACTATGTTCGCGACAGCCTTGTGCGTATAGAACCATATATGGGCTCAACTCGAGAGCGAGGAAGTTACGACGTTATTTATCTTGATATTGCTAATCGAGAGACTGCAGGCTATTGTGAACTTGGGAGTGAATCAATTTGTCTAAATCCTGAAGAAAAAATTGCAGATCCTGATTTTGACGAATATTATTTCGCGCTTCCTCACGAACTCTTGCAAGACTTAGAGAGTGGAGAAGTAGTTAGTGGTTTAACTTATGAAGATTTTCCTGTTGATGTTATAGATGGAAAACTTAACGCGGATTCAGTACGATTATATGTTCATAATTTTTATGGAATTCCACTTTATATCGAGTATGGGCCTTCTGATGGTTTGGCTTTTCGAGATATTTCTTTTAACTCTGTGACTGAAGAGCAAGTGACTCCTCCAAGGTGGTGAGCTTGTTTCTTTTTCAAAGAAAAAAAATGGCTGCAAAAGCAGCTAAAAATTTTCTTTCAACTCCAGTGAGAAAACTAATGACGCGTTATGTTGTGACGATCAAACCTGATGTGAGTGTTATTCAAGCAGCAACGAGAATGATCGCTCAAGATATTTCTTGTCTTATCGTAGTTTCTCAAGAAAATTCTGAACTACCAATTGGCATCGTAACTGAGAGAGATTTTCTCAAAAAAGTCCCTGCTTCGAGTTCGGCAATAAAAAAATCTGTTAAAGATATCATGTCTGACTCGATTGTTACTGTTTCTCCCGATTTACAACTTAAAGACGCTCATCAGATAATGAGAGAGAATCACTTCCGAAAGTTAGTTGTTGCAGAAAATAATCGTTTGGTTGGTGTTATTACACAAACAGATATTGTTTCTCATGCAGAAAAAACATTCACTTATTTTGCGAGTTCTGCTCCTTTAGTTTTGTATTGGATGACAAAAAACATCGTTTTTGCAAAGAAAGGGGATTCTTTTTCTACAGTCAAAAAAATAATGGTTGATAACAACATTGGTGCTATTTTAATGAAAGAAAATGAATTTGAAGGAATATTTACTGAGTATGATGTTGTTTCTCAATTTTATGACCAAGGAGGAATCTTACAAATCAGATATCCTAAAGAGCTGATGCACACCCATATTAAATGTGTTAAAAAAGATCTTGATTTACTCAAAGCAAACAGAGTCATGCTTGAGAAAAAGATTCGTCGTCTACTTGTTCTTGATGAAGAAAAACCCGTTGGGATAATTACACAAACAGATATTGCTTGTGCATTTATTTTCTTTGCAAACGAGCTGCTTGATTCTGTTTTCTTGCAAAAACAAGAACATTTTTTTGTAAAATCAAAAGAACCTATTTCTTCACATTTTATTGGGGAACATCTGAAAGTGTACGAGTAAGCTTTTCTTTCGCTTTCTCTTCTTTCCAAAATACTATATGGCTTGCTCGTTTTTCAAAAAGTGCGATTGCGATATTTGCAACATTGGTTTGGTACTCTTTGAGTCCTCGTGCTTTGATGATTTCAAAAGCATCATTCAAGCATTCTGTCATGAGGTTTTTATTCTCTTCACGTTGTTTTTCTTCGACAGCTTGCTCTTCTTGAGAAGATAACTCTGTTTCTTCCCAGGCAGCGTAGGGACTGCCTGGTTTATCAACTGGGAATCGTTTACTAAATGCCATACTATTGTCTGGGTTTTTGTTCTTTAAATTATTTCTCAAACACTAGGCTGTGTAGAAAGTAATGCTACTCCGTAGTCCAGAGTCCGATACTTACGCATCGTAACCTGTCCTACGTCGCCGAGCCACGCCACGTACGACCTTGTCGCACGATGGCGTACGCGGCCTCGACGCTTACTTTCTACTTACCCCAAACACTATATTGTATTCTTAGGTTTTCAGAAATCGAATAATTCTTCTTTTTTCTTGAGCGCAGTTGGTGCCTCACCACCATGCCACGTAAACCTTGGTCGTACTTGCATAGGATACATTTTTTCATTATTGTCGTCAAGAATGAGTGCAGCTCCTTTTTCTCGAGGAAGATGATCGAGTTCTTTATCAAGACCAGTTCGCATATAACTTTGCATAAGCATTCCGAGAGCGTCAGTATCTATTCTTGCAGTAATTCGATGACTCAGAATAATGTCACTTTGTGTCATGACGTCTGTATGAATTTTTCCTGGTTGTTGTGTTGCGAGAACAAGGCTAATTCCTGGCTGTCTTCCTTCTCGTAAAATCGTTACTAATGGGTCTGTTGCAAGAGTTTTTCCTTGATTTGGCATGAATTCGTGCGCTTCATCAATCACGAGCCATACGAGTGGGTTTGATTGTTCTTTTTGATCAAGTAAGGTCGTTTTTGCATGTAGGTCTTGAAATTCTTCGTCTTTTCTTGCTTGCATTCGCTGATTGAAGAGTTTTTGCGCAACGAGTCCGATAACGAGACTTTTGATATTCCATCCTTGCTCTTGTGTCGCGTAGACGCTCACATCAAGAACGCTGATTCTTCCTGGCTTTGCGAGTTCCGAGAGTTTCGTTCCTTCTCTATCAAATAACCCCCAGCCTTTCGCGTTACGAAAATGATTGAGTACTGCTTGTTTTGCAGTATCATCATAGTTTCTTTTTTCTATTGCTTGTGTGATATCATCAATATCATATTCTCCTTCAAGTTCATGAATGACGCTTTCAATCAGAACTCCTTCCCTGCTGTTTGAATCGATAGAGAATGTTTGGTTCCAGTCAGTGCCGTTGAGCTCACTTGGTCGTATCGAAAAAGGAAAGTCTGTTGGGATTCCTTCTTCTTTTTGGTGTGCAAAATGTCCTTTTGGCGTAAAAATATTGATGTCAAGTGCTTTTCCTTCAAGGCCCCATTTTTTTAAGAGGAGTTTATCCTTGAGGTTCGGGTATTTCATTGTCCAATAAATTCCCATGGTGTCAAGCATGATGATACTCAAATTTTTTTTGATTTTTTGTGGGAGGTCGGCCATTCCTTCTGCAATGACTCCCATGGTGTAGCTTTTTCCTCCTCCTCGTTTTCCGCTTACAAATACGACGTGGCTGCGAAGCATGTCAAGGTAAATCTTGTTGGAGAGGCTTGTTGTACTTCCCATTTGAACGTAATGTTTTCCCAGATAGACCGTTCCTTCGGTCCCGAATTTTTCAATATCTGACTTGCTTCTTCCAACAATTATTTCATACATATTATTATTCTGGCTTCTTTTCTTTTAATTGTTTCGTAATCGGCCCTGTTCCGAATGATTTTTTTTCCACACTAGCGCCCATCGAAAATCAAAGATTTACGGGGGTGTAAGAAGGTTTCTTTCACCCATCGAGCCGCTTTAGTCTCCTCGAGAAAGAGGAGACTAAGAAATCCAGCGGCGTGCCCTAGTGTGGAAATGTTTTCTATTTGGGACAGAGCCTCGTAATCGACACTTTTTTATACGTCTATACTGCTCTTAAGTGGTATGGCAAAAAAATCATCCAAAAAATCATCTAGAGCAGTGTCAAAAAAAGCTGCGGCAAAAACTAGTTCAAAGAAATCCACTCCAAAAGCTGCTAGTACGCCAAAATCAGCAGTGATGACACAAAACAACTCTCAAGATTGGCTGCCTGTTGTTCTTATTGTTCTTGGAGTGATTGTTCTTATTTATGCGGTTTTCTCATTATTTTCAGGTGCTGCTGATATTGTAGAGGCTGCAGCCGTCGTGAATGGTGTTGCAATAACACAAGACCAAGTTGACACTCAATATGCGAGCTTACCTGAAGAGTATAAACAAGTCTATACTAAAGAATTAATTTTGCAGCAGTTAATTGATGAACAACTTATTTATGAGAGGGCAAAGAATGCTGGTGTGAGTGTTTCTGACGAAGATATTGCTCGAGAGATACAAACAATTCTTGAGTCAGGAAACCTTTCTCTTGTTTCTCTTGAAGAGAATCTTGCTACTTTTAATTTAACTATAGAAGATTATGAAGCTCTCATTGAGAAGAAAATTTTTGTTGATGAAGGCATTGCTCTCATTCTTAGCGAGGTACAAGAACCAAGCCAAGAAGAAATTCAAGAATTTTATGATACTAACAGATCTCAGTTTGTGCAAGAACCTCAAGTTCGCGTTCGTCACATTCTTATTTCGAACCAGCAAGAAAACGCTTCTACATTTGCTTCAGATGTGAGAGCACAGCTTGATACTGAGGATTTTTGTGATCTTGTTGAAGAATATTCTGAAGATCAAGGCTCAGTTAATAATTGTGGCGAGTATACATTTGGGAGAGGAGTTATGGTTTCAGAATTTGAGCGCGCTTCTTTTGATCTTAGCCCTGGCGAAGTAATTATTGTGCAAACTACGTTTGGGTATCATATTATTGAGAAACTTGCTGATGTTCCTGAATCTGTCATTGCTCTTGAAGAAGTAGAAGCACAAATTAGGAATGCTCTTTTGAATCAAAAGCAAGTTGAAGCATATCAGTCTTTTCTTGAAGAAGCAAAAAGAAACTCTGATATTGTCATTAATTGAGCGATCCGAATTTTGCCAATGATGAGGTTATTCCCGGCTGATTTGATGATGACCGGATAAGTAACTGCTGAGGCGAAACAAATATAAGTTAGAGACTACTCTTAAGTAGTATGAAACGATATTCTGGTTCTGAAATGCTCGAATTCATGCTCGAAAGAGTAGATTGTCAACGTTTACTCTTTGATGCTAGTGTTCTTAGACCTCAAGACTGGGTTTGTGGGAAAAAAACTGAATTCGTTCCTGCTAACAATAAGAAAGCGTTCAATAGAACACTGAATGATACTATTGATAAATTTGATTGCTACATTCTTCGTTCAGGAGTTTCTTTTTATTATAAGTCAGAAGGAAGCATTCCTCCTGTAAAAATTTGGGAATATCAAAGAGATGATTCGGTTCATGACCTTCTTCAAGAACAGTATCCTAAATTTTTCCCTCACCAAAGAACTTTAGCAGAAATAGCATTGGTTGAGAACGCGAGTAATCGCCCACTTACTCTTTTAACACATAATGCAACGTTATTCAAAACTGTAAATGCTCTTTTCGAATTATATAAAGAAAATACAGGTCATATTTATGCTCACGACATTGCTCCTAACCCTTTTTTGATTGAGAGAAATCACTAAGGCTTTTATTCGAGAGTTGAGCACGAAGTTGTTCGCGAACACTAACAACCTTTCTTTCAGTCTTCTTCTTTTGCATTAACGTAGTGAGTTCAAGAACTTGCTGTTGTCGACTACCGTCACGATAGACTGTAACTCCTTTACAACCAAGCTTATACGCGAGTAAAAACACATTTTCAACATCAAGAAGTGTAGCATCATAAGGAAGGTTTACTGTTTTACTCACTCCATTATCTACGAATTCTTGCCATGCTGCTTGCATACGAACATGATACTCTGGTTCAATTGCGTGCGTTGTGATAAATATTTCTTTGATTTCATCTGGAACTTCTTCACAAGCTTGTAAGCCATGATTCACAATTCTTTCTATGAGCTGATTAGTGAGTATTCCTTCTTCGTCAAGCGCTTCTTTCAAGTAAGGATCAATGTAACTGAGTTCTTTTCCTCCGACTAGGTGTTTTACATAACTTAACGCATACACTGGTTCAATGCTGCTGCTTGTGTCAGCAATGATGCTAATGCTTCCTGTCGGAGAAACGGCCATTCTTGTTGAATTACGCATTGGTGTTTTGAGTTTACTTTGTTTAGGAAAGATTCCTCTTTCTTGTGCTAATTCAAAACTTGCCTCATCAGCAACTCCTCGAATAAACTTTGCTACTTCTCTTGCTTTTTCTACCGCTTCATCACTATTGTATGAAATTTTTAATTGATAGAGCATATGTGCCCAACCCATAACACCGAGTCCTATTTTGCGTTGATTCTTTGTAATGGTCTCTGATTTTTTGTGTGGAAAGGTATTGATTTCAATCACATCATCTAAAAAACGAACTCCGAGCATGACTGCGTCTCTAAGTCTTCGATAATCAATATCGGGTTTTCCCTCTTTTATCACAAAATTTGCCAGATTAATACTTCCAATAAAACCACACTCGTACTCGTTAAGCATGAATTCAGCACAAGCACTCGTTGTCGCTATTGGTGTTGAGAAAGGATTGTCTTTTTCTATTCTGTCAGTAAAGAGAACTCCAGGGTCTGCGTAGTTCCACGCGCTCGCAACAATAATATCAAAAACTTGTTTTGCATACATTGTTTTCACTGATTCTTTATCGCATGGAGAAATAAGATCAAACTCTTTGTCAAGAATTGCTGCTTTCATAAACTCATCATCAAGAGCAACACTAATATTGAAGTTAGTAAGTTTAAATTCTTTTACTTTTGCGCTAATAAAATCAAGAATGTCAGGGTGGTGCACATTAAGGATTGCCATATTCGCTCCTTGCCTACGACCATTTTGTAAAATAATTGCAAGAGCCTCGTTATAGACGTGCAAAAACTCTAATGGACCACCGCCTATTCTGTTGTGTTCGTGTACTTGCGCGAACCTTTCCCTGATATGTGAGAAAGTGAATCCTGTTCCTGAACCTTGTCTTTGTGATTCTATCGCGTCACTTAAGGTGCCAAAAATATTTTTTAGTTTGTCTTTAACAGCAAAACCCGTACTTGCAGCAAAAGATTTTTTTGGAAGCCCTGCGTTAATGAGAATCGTTGTGCTGGGAAGAAAATCAAGGTTTTGCATCGCTCGTTTAAAACGGTTTTTCCATCGACGAATCTTTTTTTCGTCTTTCGTGAACTTTTCTTCTGCTTCTGCAACAGCAGCAGCAACCCTGTCAAACATTTCATCAGGGTTTTCTATGACTTCTCCGGTATCATCACGAAGCAAGTATTTATCATGCAACAATTTGACAGCATTCAAAGATAAATCAGTACGAGTTATGTGTCCTATAATTGCTTTCTTTGCGTCTCTTTCTTCTTCTCGCTGTCTGCGATAAAGCATGTACGCACGAGCGACTTTTGTTAATTCATTTTTTACAAGAACATCTTCAACAATATCTTGTATTTGCTCAACTCGAAGAATACTGTTTTTTATTTTTTTAACTTGAGTCACAACTTGTTTTGTGAGTTTTTTCACGTCAACTTTTTGGTTTGTTGCTTCGGCAGCTCGCTCTATTGCAAAAAAAACTTTTTCTTCCCTGAATTTGACGAGCTGACCCCCTCTTTTTTTGACCCGCATATCATAAAGAAACCTTTCAAGCTTAAAAAAGCTACGCTCACAACATTTATTAATATCATCGAGTAAACGTTTGTTATGAAGAATAAAATAGTCTTTATCGGAACTGCTGGAGACACTCCTTCACGGCAAAAACTCAGAGCCGGAGGATTCATTATCGCAATCGAAGGAGGGCAGTATCACGTAGACCCAGGTCCTGGTGCAGTTTCTGCTGCAGGAGCAGCAGGAATTTCTTTACGAGAAAATATTTGTGTAATTGCAAGTAACAATTCTTTGCTTGCAAGTGAAGGAATTAACGAAGTTCTTGATGCTATGACGCTTGGCGGAACAGACACTTTTGGCGTTGCAATCGTCGCTAAAAGTGTGCTTAATGGTACAAATGACGAACGACCAATTCTTCGTAACGAAGCAAAAAAATGGGTTGAGCGTATTTTAACTTTTGATGAAACAAACCGTGCAGGTGTGAATTACCTTACTATTCATCCAAAAAAGGCAAAGCACAAAGACGAAACGGCTCTCTCGTTTGTTTTTGAAACGCCAAAAACAAAAATAGGCTACACTGATTCAGAATACTTTCGAAGCCTCAGCGAAGAACTCGCAGGTTGTAATTATCTTGTTATACGTTGTCCGAACCCTGCAGGAAGCGAAAAACCAGGAATGAATATTGACGGCGTGATTAAATTACTTGAAGCTGTGCGACCAAAAACAGCCATTCTCACCGGTTTTGGAGTAGAACTCATTCGAGAAGACCTTCTTACTTTAGCGAGGAGCATTCAGCGAGAAACAGGCGTTCATACCATTGCAGCGCGCGATGGTTTCGAGTTTCCTTTAGAATAATTATTACACATAAAAACTAATTCTTAGTAGTGTCGATTTTGAAAAGAAAAAAATTTCTAAAAAAAGTTACCTTCGGAAGTAAAAGTACGAACCGAAGAGTGCTATAACAAGTGCTCCGAAGAGTGCAAGCCAAGGCCAGTTGTCACCGAAAAATCCAGCACCAGTAACAGCTCCTGTAAGGAGGTTGTTTTCTTGTGGTTCTGGTTGTGACTCTTCAGGTTGTTCTTCGCCTTCTCCAGCACCTTCTCCGCCACCTTGTACTTCGTTACCTGAACCACCGTCACTTTGTTCAGGCTCTTCAGACTGTTCTTCGCCGTCTCCAGCATCTTCGCCATCTCCGCCGTTACTAAAGGTTGATGGTTGTGCGAAGTATCCTCCGCCACCGCCACCGCCACCGGAGCTTGGTGCTTGTTCAACAGTGATGTCGAGGCTTCTTGTGAAGCTCTCGTTACAAACTGTTTTTGGTTCGTAAACAGCGTTTATTGTTTGTTCACCTGCACTGAATGTTCCTACGTTAGCAGCGAAGACATCGTTTCCAGCAATAGGAACTTCTCCTCCTGCAACAGTTATCATGTCGTAAGGGAGTGAACTTCCATCACTTGCTGTAACAATACCTTGAACATTGACTTGTTCGTTACTAAAGATTTGTGTGTCACTTACAGACATACTAATCTCATAACTTGGTCTAGCGTAACGATCAGCATTGTTTTCCTCTGCTTCGTTTCCTGCGCCGTCAATAGCTCCTACAACAACTTTGTAGAAGTATCCTGTTTCTTGTTCGAAGCTTCCACTCCACGTTCCACTAAAGGAGTTTCCTGAAGTTCTTGAGAGTTCAATTTCTTGTTGATACTCATCGAATTCTTTAACTTCACAAGTTGAAATGCAACTGAGCGTTTCATTAGTGTCTTGTGTTTGTTCTCCACAAGTATATCTGGTAACAGTCGCGTTTGCTGCTAAGACTCCTGCAAGGTTGTCTGTGATTTGCGCGTCAATTGTCATGTTTTGTGGCACAAGACCATCAAGCTCAATTCCTTGCACAACAGGCGCAGTATTATCAATTAATGGATCTATTTCCATAGTTGCTGAGTTATTCGCGAAGTCGGTTGCGGTTACACTAAAGTTGTAGAAACCATCGGTTGTACAATTGCCTGCTGTGTCGTAAACTAACTCCCATTGATCACCAGCAGTGTTGTTTGCGAATCCAAGGTTACACATATCTGTCGCGTTGGTCTTGTTAATCAGAGTAAACTCAACAGTCATGACTTCTCCATTATCAGTTACGTTAGCGCCAAAAGTCCATTCTCCAGCAACCATATTAATAATTCCTGGGTTAAGACTTGCTTCGTCAATAAATGGAGGTGTATTGTCATACATAAAATCAAGCTCATCACAGAGTTGATCAAGGCCGCTTGGGTTATGCTGTTGTGGTTCTCCACAAACTTCAAGAGTCCACGCTCCAAGGTTTCGACCAGTGATGTCTTCAACGTCGAGTGTTCCTCCACATTCAGTCACTCCACTTGCGTTTGGTTCGCTCATATCCCATATCTTGACGTCTTGTCCTCCAAGACCATCATCAAAGCGTACGATACAATCAAGTGCGTTACTCCATCCATTCGTGCTTTGCATAAGGACATCGAAACTGAATAAGTTCTCACTTGAATAATACACTTCGGTTTCTGTTCCTTGAACAATGCCAAGTTCGCTAATACCTGCGGTGTTATTTGCTAAGGGAAGCGCAAGGTCGATAATGTCCATTACGAAACGGTTACTCAAGATTCTCTCTCCTGTATCACAATTTCTTGCTGTAAGGACTGCCCAGTATTCTCCTTCTGTTGGTGGGAATGTTATTCCTCTATGAGGAAATACCACGGTCTCTTTTGCGTTTACTGCCGTACAGCTTCCCCATTCTCTGCTGATGTCAAAATCAACAAGACCCTGTTTTCGTTGATCTAGTCCGAACTGCCATTCGCCGTCTTCTTCAGGTGTGAATGCGAAACTAATGTCTCTTCGGAACCCTGATTGTGGGTTAAAGACTTCAAAAGCTCTACTTTCAACAAACTCAAAGCCAAACTCGTTCTCTGCTAACCATCGTGTTAAGAGATTATCAAAGAGTTCTGATCTCCACGGACTAAAATCTCCTGTTCCAAGGAAGTTCACTTTGATGGTGTAGCTATCAATTGGCCATTCACTTACATTCCAATCATAATCTTGTTGTCTTGGAGTTCCAGTGTCAGAGACGGTGATTGGTCCAAAGCGTTGTTCATCGTTACTATCGTAAGCGTAGATTCTCGCTTCTGTGCTGTTTGGTGGGAAGAAGAGCTTGACACGAAGTCTGTCTTCATCACTGTCCCACACAAGACTCAAATCTCCTTGAATTGATTTAACTTGCTCTTCAAGTGTTGCCACGCGAGATTCTAAATCAAGTACTGAGAGCTCAGTGATAGTAGCAACTGACCATCTGTCTTCACTAGTTCCTCTTTCAAAGTCGAGATTAACAGTATAGATTCCTGCGTCAAGAAGTGAAGCGTCAAGGATTAATTTCCAAAAACTCGGGTCGCTGTGGAGTGGGTTGTGAGGTCCATAAATGAAGTCTCCTGTTCCTGTTGTTTGATAAACTGTGTCGCCGTTTTTATCTACAATCCAGAATCGTGGGTCGAAGTCTGCAACGTTTGGAATTTCACCTTGGAATTCGTATGTGTTGCTGTCTTCAAAATAACGCCACTCGATTGTTCCTTGACTCATTGAATCAAGTACGTCTTGTAGAGCTAAGAATTCTTCTTCTACAGATTCGTTGAGTGCTTCAAGGTTAGCAATTGTTTGTGCGAGGTCTTCGCTAAGTTGCCATAAGAAGAGTGTGTTAACGTCTTCGCTAACAGCAAAACCATCCATTCGCACACCATTATCAAAAAAGTCAACTACAACATGATATTTTTCCGGATCATAGCTACTGAATTCATCAAAGAAGATATTGTATGATTGCTCGTTACTACCAAGTGTTTGCACCGGTACTGTGACACTATCAATTACTGTTTGGTCAGCAAGACGCAAGTAAGCAGTTGCAGTGTCAGCTCCTAATGGTGCTTGTCCCCAGACACGCAATGAGTCTCGAGCAATAACCCAAGTTGCGTTCTCGTTGTAGTAAAGGGTGTTGATTGTTCCAAAGTTGTTATCTGCACAGAATCCATCAACACTAGTTTCACCAGTAGGTGCAGGTTCGCAGAGCCAAATACTTGCCGATACATCTCCTGCTGTTTGTGCGCAACCTAAGTTGTCAGGTCCTTGACTGCAATCCCAGTAGTTAAAAGATGCTTCTACAGTTGAGCTATTGTCCGCATTGTCAACTCCAACATCATTTAAGAGATTGTTTTGTTCTAAGACAGTTTCTAACACTTCGAGCGTACCATCGCCAGCCTTTTCAATTGATAATCCTATAATTGCGTCCAAAGTGTTGTTTTGTATTGTTGTTGTACTAACGCCATCACCTTGTAATGATACTGCGCTTTGAATTGCAGAAACATCGTTTTCAAAAATTTGGTTGTTTGTTGCTTGAGCCCATCCAGGATTAATTCCTCCAAATGCACCCATGACTGCAATTCCTACATCTCCTCCAGAAATGGTGTTGCTTTGAATTGTTGCATTGCTTGTTCCTGCAAGAAGTATTCCTGCACTAGAAACACTAGGATTGTTCCAAGAAAATACCTCTACAAGGTTATTTTGAATAATTGTTCCTTCTCCTCCTGAGACAACGATACCATTGTTTCTGCTTCCCGGACCTTGTGATATAATATGGTTGTTAATTATTGTTATTGAATTATTTCCGAGACGTTGTGCAATACCGCGTTCTGTCCAGTTAGAAATAGTAAATCCGTCTACAGTAATTTCTTGGGGGTAAGAACCTGTTGGACTGAAGGAACCAGTTACATCACCAATCGAAAGGGCATTTGTTGCTCCTTGCGCATTAATTATGGTGACGTCACGTCCGCCAGTTGATTTTAGCGTGATATTATCAGTTAAAATTGTGGGTGATTCATTATAAGTTCCTGGGCCTACTAAAATTTCATCCCCTGCAACTGCATTATCAATCGCGCCTTGGATTGTTGTATAATCTGCTGGGACATTGATAGTTGCCGCTTGGGCAAAACTTGCTGCTAGTGTAAATATGAAGACTAGTGCGATAGTGCTTAGTATTCTCATGTGTAACCCCTGAAAACAATAATTTCTTATTGTTACTCGAGAGAGGAGAACGGGATTTTATTTAAAAACCTTCTTGATTGTCTTTTAAGATTTGTGAAGCTTCGTTACATTTAAGTAATTCTTTCTTGTTCCTGTGCTTATGAGTTTCCTCGGTCATCACACAAATAAGATGTTTTACATCGTCATAGTTTGTTTGTTATTGCTTGTTGTCTTCTTACTTGTCTCAAATGCTATGACTGTGAATCATCTCAAAGAGCGTCAGGAGAACTTAACGCAGCAATTGCTTGACGCTCGAATCGAAGCGCAGAATTACAAGGAAGCCTACAATATTGTTCTTGAGGATGCAAAGGCCTTTAGTCAGATGTACGATGCCGGGTATCGTGCTGAATCTGTTGATATGAATGATGTTGGGCCTGACACTTCCGAACCTATAGGTGTTGTTTCCTTATCAGAAAACGATCCTTGGGCTTTTTATGCTCGTGAGGGTTTCATTAGCGAGTCTTGTTTTAACACAACCAAGCTCGTGCAAGGTGAGCCTCTTGAGATCATGATTGCTGCTTCAAGCGAAGGCGCTTCGTTGCGTTTATTAGTTGATGCGCAAGACGTTGCTCGCTTTGATGTTGTTGGTGATGAGCAAATTTTCAAGGTTCTTGTTGATGTTCCTAAAGGCACGCATTATATTGACGTGGTCTATGATGGTGGTGCCCCCGTTGATATTTCCCTTATTCGTGTTGGTGATCGTAGTATTGATACTGCAATCAGTCTTCTTGATTTTGGTTCTGGCTTTGGCGTCTATGATTGTGAAGACACTCAAAGAGGTTCTTTTCTTGATAGGCCTGGTGCTCTACGTATGCGAGTGGAGCTTGCATAAGATTTCTTTTCACATGTTGTAATTGTTGTTTTCTAACAATGATTTCAAAAACTCAGAATCTTTAAAAGACAGGACTGCATAAGTAGATATAAGGACATATGGTAGATGATTCTGATTCAATATACTATATGTTGTGTATTGCGCACATTTGAAAAAAAAAATACAGTGGTGGTTTTATGAAGCAAGAATTAGTACGAACTGAAGAAACAACAGAAAACATTCTCTTTAAAGATTTACAAAAATTTAACCTTGATGAAGACTTTGTGAAACGATATGAAAACAAGAACCCTTTCACGAATGACTTACGATACATAACCTACAAACGAACCTATTCTCGAAAATTATCAAACGGAAAATCAGAAGAGTGGATTGACACTGTTCGTAGAGTTGTCGAAGGTTCGTACACTATTCAAAAAACTCATTGTACAACACACAGTCTTCCATGGAACGAAGAAGAGGCACAAGAATCCGCACAAAAAATGTTCGATCTTATCTTCAACTTCAAATTCACACCTCCCGGTCGTGGCTTGTGGATGATGGGAACTGATTACATGTATAAACGAGGAGCAACTGCGCTTAATAACTGTGCTTTTGTAAGTACAGAAGACCTTGCTCAAGACTTAGCAGAACCATTTTGTTTCTTGATGGACTCGAGCATGCTTGGCGTTGGTGTTGGTGGTGATACGAAAGGCGCAGGTAGTGTCCGTATTGAAGCACCAAAGAAGAGCGATGAGCCCTTTGTTGTTCCTGACACTCGCGAAGGATGGGTTGAAGCACTTCGTGTTCTTTTACAGGCATACCAAGGTCGTGCTGAGATGCCTAGTGACTTTGATTATTCAGAAGTTCGCCCTCTTGGCGCACCAATTAATGGTTTTGGCGGTGTAGCAAGCGGTCCAGAGCCGCTCAAAGAAATGATTGCTTCAGTAAGTGAAATTCTTGACAATCGTGTAGGGCAAAATATAACTTCAGCCGACATCGTCGACATCTTTAATCTTATCGGAAAATGTGTCGTTTCAGGTAATGTTCGAAGAAGTGCAGAAATCATGTTTGGAGAGCCTGAAGATCAGTCCTTCCTTGAATTAAAGGATCCTGAGAAAAACGAGAAAGAATTGTATCATCATCGATGGGCAAGTAATAATTCCATCTTTGCAAAAGTAGGAATGGATTATTCACATGTTGCTTCGCTTACAGCAAAGAACGGAGAGCCAGGCTATGAATGGCTTGATAACGCACAAAAATACTCTCGCATGAATGGAGTTGTTGATAACAAAGATTATCGTGCTCGTGGTGGAAATCCTTGTCTTGAACAAACGCTTGAGAGTTATGAACTTTGTTGCCTTGTCGAAACCTATCCAGGAAATCACGAGACTATTGAAGAATGGCATGAAACATTGAGATACGCGTTCTTGTATGCAAAAAGTGTGACTTTGATGATGACGCATAATCCTCGCTCAAACAGAGTTATTGCGCGTAACCGTCGTATTGGTGCTAGTATGTCTGGCCTTGTGCAAGCCTTCAAGAAGTTTGGGCGTCGAGCTATGTTTCAAGGAATGGACTTTGGCTATGCAAAACTCAAAGAGTGGGATCAAGAATTCTCAGAGCGTTTTGGTGTTCCGATGTCAATTAAGATTACGAGTGTCAAGCCTTCGGGTACTGTGAGTTTGCTCGCTGGTTGCACCTCGGGAATTCATTATCCTTACGCAGAGTATTATTTTAAGAACATGCGATTGAGTAAGATTAGCGAATTAATCGAGCCTCTTAGGGAAGCAGGGTATCCTATCGAGGAAGACCCTTATGACGCTTCAAGTTATGTGGTTTCATTTCCTGTGAAGATTGAGAACTTTGATCGTGGAGTTGCTGATGTGACGTTATGGGAACAACTCGAAAACGTCGCGCAAATCCAGCAATACTGGGCTGATAATCAAGTGTCAGTTACCGTAACGTTTAAGCCTGAAGAAGCAAAAGACATTGGTTACGCGCTCGAACTTTACGAGTCTCGACTCAAAGGAGTGTCGTTCTTGCCCTATCAAGAGCACAGCTTTAAGTTGCCTCCGTATGAGCCGATCTCGTCAGAGCGATATGATGAAGTCATGGAAAATGTCAGGCCAGTTGTTGGTTTAACTACTGACACTCACGAAGTGACTGAGAAGTTCTGCGACGGCGACGCTTGTGAGATTGATCCGCTTAAGAAGGCAGAATAATTTTTTTTAGGTTTTTTTTTTAATAAATCCTCGAGCGTTTATCGATTTTGATAATGCCGATTGTTTTATTGTCTTTTTCATAGAGTACTCTGTATTTGCCTATTCGGATTCTGAAATATTCACTGTCTTTTAGTCTTATGGCATTTTGTGGTACAGGGTTTGTTTTGAGTTCAGAAATCTTCTTTTTTAACCGAATTTTCAAGTGATTTGGCTGTTTAGCCAAAAATCTATCTGCTTGACGAGAATATGCTATCGAGAACATCTAGAACCCTGCTTTTTCTTCCGAGATTAGCTTACCTTCCGCTTTTTCCTTATGGTATGCTTCAATTGCCTGCAAATCTTCGTCGGACAACTCATCTCGTTCCAGCTGGGTCATAAAATGTTGTAAGATGTTATGCATTATAAAGTTATTTCTTCATATTCCGAATTATTTTCGAACTTTCATAATTTCTTAAGCATCTTTTTTAATTTATCAATAATTTTTTGTTGATTATTCTTTTTACTCATTTCAATAAAACGAATAATCTCTTCTTTTAGCTGATCAACATCTTTAATGATGAGAATCTTTTTTGAGTGTAAAAAATAGAATCGAAAACTCTTGTACTTTTTTTCTTTAACAACAACATTTCCCAAGGTGAAAACAATGTCTCCTTGGAAAGGATTTTCTTGTAGACTAAGAAATAACTCTTTTAATTTTCTTAATTCTTGTTTATTGAATTTTTTTTCAAGTTTCTTAACAAGAGCTTGCTCAATAATTACTTTTACCATGGTAAGTCGTTGACATCCATAGTATCTTCTGTGTTGATGAGTAATTGAGCAAATTGAACTTCTATTGCGGAATTGTAGAGTCTTTCAAGAATTTCGTTGTAAGTTTCGTTCTTGTGTCCGAATTCTGATATTTTTTTGTGAACTTCTTCATTAACAGCTATTGTTTTCATGTTGCACCTTTATATTTTATATATTTATTATATTTTATATATTTTTTGCACGAATATTTTTAAACTCTCATTTTTTGTTTATTTTTGGTGATAGAATGAAATCCTTATTTATAGTGTTAATTTTGGCTCTTATGGTGGCTTGTGCTCCTGCAGAAGCTCCTGAATCTCAAGAGTCTCCGGAAGCTCCTGAGGAAGTTCAAGAACAAGAAACTGAAGAAGAAGCTCAGGAAGAAACAGCTGAAGAATCTTCTGATGAATTACGCGAAGAGCTCGAGAGTTTTCTCAAAGGTAGCCCTGAGTACATGGTCGAGTACGACTTTACCGCAGAAGGCTATACAGGAACAATGACAATGTACATGCTTGATGGAAAACTACGTGTCGATTCTAAAGCACAAGGTGTCGAATCACGATCGTTCATAACTGACACAGTAACAACGTGTACAAATAGTAATGGTTGGACTTGTTTTCAAATCGGCGAGCCTGAAGAATCCTATGCTCCGTCAGAGCAAATCAATATTGAAGATTCCATGAAGGATGCAGGTTTTGAAGTTATCGATGTTTCTTCACGAACAATCGCTGGAGAAGAAGCACGTTGCTTTACTGTGAGAGATGAAGGCGAATACACGATTTGCTACGCTCAATCCGGTGCTATGCTTGCAATGGAGTACGATATCCAAGGGCAGTTTTTGAGTTACGAAGCGACGTCATATAGTGATTCAGTCTCAGCATCTGCTTTTGAACTCCCTGCAGAACCGCAAAATTTTGAAGACATGGTGCCTGACATGGGCGACTTTGACATGGGCGGATATTAATAAACTATTCTAACTATTTTTTTCAGAATTTTATAAAAAAATTAGTTCTTGTAGTGTTCTCGTACGATGTCTTCACATATCAGCCCTAAAGGTCG
>CAZDJS010000010.1:0-22724 GCA_964505795.1 uncultured Methanosarcinales archaeon | reverse complement strand
GTACTCACCGGTTGTTGGTCGCCACACTTCAAAATCATGACTTCGTGCTTTCCACAATGACAAATCGCCAGTGCATAATTCGATTATTCTGTAAGGAAGTTTAAGTTCTTGTAATAATTCAGCAGTATTCTCTTTGAGTTCCTCATACATCTCCCAACTCTGTTCAGGAAGACAAAAAACAAATTGTTCGACCTTGTTAAACTGGTGCGTTCTCCAAAGACCTTTCTCGTTAATACCATGAGCTCCGATTTCTTGACGAAAGCACATACTATAACCAACATATTTCTTTGGAAGATCATCAAGGGTTTTTCCTTCGTGCATACCAAGAATTGGATGTTCAGCAGTTCCGATAAGACAGACGTCACTATCATCTTCGATTTTGTAGATGGTCTCTTCAAAACCTTCCGTATCCATCGCGCTATCAAGAACATGCTTTCTTACCATAAGAGGAGGCTCAATATAGGTATAACCTTTCTTCACGAGTTTTTGAATAGCAAATTGTATGAGTGCTTGATTAAGCAGAGCTAGGTCGCCCTTCAAATAATAAAACCCGTTTCCTGATGTTACTGCACTTGCTTCAAAGTCAGCAATATCAAGTTCTTCACAAAGCTCTACGTGGTTTTTCACAGGAAAATCAAAATTTTTTATGTCTCCCCATTTCTCAACTTCAACATTATCAGTATCATCAACACCAAAAGGAACGTCTTCGTGCATAATATTAGGAATTTGTTTTAAGCGAGGAATGATTTCGTTGTCTCCAAGAGCCTTCATTTCCTCTTCGACCTTCTTGAGCTTCACAGGAATCTCTTTCGCTTGTGCGATGAGTTCAGAAGTGTCAGCACCTTGCTTTTTTATTTTGTTAATCTCTTCAGAAACTTTATTACGTTCGGCTCGAAGACTGTCAACTTGGTGCTTTAATTCACGCCATTTCTCATCAAGTTCAAGTATTTCATCAAGAACAGTAAGAAGAGAATCTTTCTTTTGACGTTTTATCGTATCACGAACTGCGTCTTCGTTTTCTCGAATGAATTTAGCATCGAACATGTTTGTAGCATTTCATCAGGCTTTTTATGTTTTTGCACGATAAATTTGCTTTAAGACGCTGCTCGGTAAATGTCAACAGCTTCTTCATCAAGCGCATCAAGCAAGACTTTTGTCATCTTATTGCGCTTCGTGAGTTTTACCATTCCTTTTTTACTCGCATGAGCAGTCATTAAGAACTCGTCATCCGCATAAATATCTACACTCATATTCGCTTTTCCAATATCTAAGATGATGCTCGTTTTTGTCTCGTTTACTGAAAAATTGATTTTTTGAGCTTTTTCTCGAGGACCACGGGAACTTCGAGCTTCTTCTTTTCCCGACCTAACATCAATACTCATCCCTAATTCTTTCTCAATGCGCTGAATGTTTTCTCCACCCTTACCAATAAGACCAGGAACTTCCTTTTCAGAGACGGTCACTTCGACTTTCTTCGCTCCTTTCACTTCAACTTTCGGGTTTCTTGCATATCTTTCAAAAAAACGTTGAATGCCTGCCTCTGCAAACTTATGTACTGGCTCTTTTGCACTTTCTGAGACAGGAATAACTATTGTTTGCTCACCAAAAGTGTAAATCTCGAAAACAAGCTTATTTGATTCAAAATCATGAACTTCAACAACTGGTCGTGCAAGATCAGCTTCGGTCATTCCACTAGGAACCTTAACAGTCATAGAAATTGAGTAAATACTTCCAATTTCTCCTTCTTTGATAAAAATAACTGTATCGACAATGTGAGGAATCACTCCAAGCTCAATACGGCCAAGAAATCTTTGAATCGCATCAATTGTTTTTGTTGCGTGCATAATACCTATCATACCAACACCTGAGAGTCGCATATCCGCAAAAAGTTTGAAATCATCAGTGTTTCTCATCTCATCAAAGAAAGTATAATCTGGTCTGCTGAGTAATAAGATATCATGAATTTCTTCAGAACTCCCATGGCTAATCGCGTATTGGGTAATTTCATCAGCAAGTTGTAAGTCACGAGGTGCCTCAACGGTCTTGATGATCTTATCCGCCTTTGCGTAATGTTCAGCAAGAGCCTGAGCAAAAGTGCTTTTTCCATGTCCAGGAGCGCCAGCAATAAGAATTCCCTCGGCTTGTTCATCAATACGTTTTTTGAGTTTATCAGAAATATGATACTCATCTAAAGATAATCTTTTCACTGGACGAACAGCAGTTATTTCTAAACCATCAGAAAAAGGAGGTCTTGTAATAACAATTCTGTACCTACCAATCTGTGCGATAGTACTTCCTTTTCTTTCAATCTCAATAAAACTATCACGTTGTCTTTTTGCTGACTCCACAATTTGCTGACTCCACAATTCAATTTCTACTTTTGTAGCAGGTTTTTTTCTTACAACAATAAATTCCCAACCACCAGGTCGTCCTCGCTTGGCAGTAATTTGAACATTCTCTTTGATGTGAATACTCATTGTTGTTTCATCAAAGAATTTCTCAATGTCCATCTTAGGTTTTTGATATTCGTGCTTGAAAAGAAAACTTTCAATGCCCTTAGCTCTTGCAACTTTATGTTGAACAACATCTGCAGTATAAAGAGTTCCTTTTTCTTTTTCGGCAAGACCACGAATAAGGCTGTCTATCTCGCCACTTTTAGCATACGTAATCTCGAAAGAACCAGGGCGTTCTCCAGCAAAACGAACAGTGAACTTTTGGATTTTTGCAAGCTCTTGCAATTTTTCAATTTCAGTAAGTCCTTTGTAGCCAATTTCTTTTTTTCTATTTGATTGAGATTCGAGCTCAGCAATGACTGCTTCTGGAATGATGATTTCATCAACACTTACGTTTCCTTTCTCAAGCATTTCGCTTAATGCGCCTTCGATGAGAATACTAGTATCAGGAATAATTTTTTGTTTTTGTGATTTAGCCATACTTTCTTTGAGTTTTCTCACTTTATAATCTTATTGGGTGATGAAGTATTCCAAAGCGCGAAGCCACAAGTGTATTCTCTGGCTTATTGTGAGTTTATTCAACACTATCTTTTCTTCCTGAGTGATTGAATGCTTATTTCCCAGTGCATCAACGTACTCAACAATGATTTCAATTTTGTTCTCATTAGCATGTAATTGTTTCCCTGTAAAAAGAAGAGCGTAAGTCCCAGTATTATCTTGCCAAGACTTCTTGAAATAGTTATGCCTCACAGTTACCGATGTGTTTATCGGAGCGCTTTTGCTTACTTGAGAAAGTGTGAATGTGATCTTTGCTTGCTCATCAAAGGAAACACTTTCTGGAAGTGATATGTTTGTTATGCTTACTTTTGTTTCATCAACGATGTGCGTTGTGATAAAAGTTGTTTTTTCTTCAGAACTACCAAGGTATCGAACAGGTATTGTGTAAATTCCAGGATCTTGCGAAAAATTTATTGTTTTTGTTGCAGGTAGTGATGCTTGTTCGCATTCTTTATCAATACAGATTTCTCCACGCCCAAGACCTTCAAAAGAACAACTAATAGCTGTGCTATTAAGAATAGGACTTTTGAATTCACAATTAATATCAACTTTTGCTTCTTTAAAAGAGTCTTCAGTTAGTAAATTATCAAAAACATTCTTACCATAAAATATTCCATCATCGCTTGCTTGAAAGGTAGTATCAACAGGGTCGCTTAGTTTAGTGAAGGCGCGAATGGGGAATGTGTAAATAAATTTTTCATCTAATTCTTCATTTACTTTTACAAGAAAATAGTATTCTTTTTCTTCACGTGGTTGTAAGAGGATGTTTTTATATTTTTCACCAATATACTCTAATTCGCTTGTTTGTCCGACTTCGATTCGAGTACTTACATAATAATCACGAAGATTTTTTACCTTTAGTGTCAAAAGGTTATAACTCCCAAAACGAACTTCGTTTGCATAAGGTTCAATGCTTGCTTCTATGGTTTCAAACAATCGCGGTGTTGTTCCAAGAATGTCAACATCAAAAGAGAGCGGTTCTGTCTTGAGTGAGAACCCATGTCCTGTAGCACTAAATTCAACACTGTTTTCATTACTATCAACACTATCTTTAAGTTTAATATGTCCACTATCAAGATAGCCATACTCGCCATAGGTCGGATCAAAAGGAATCCAACCAGTTTCGGGAAAATACACTTCTGCCCATCCGTGACCGCCCCAATTATCAGAAAAAATTGAAAGATCGTTCGTGTAAGCAAGACCGCTCACAAAACGAGCAGGAATACCAAGTGCTCTGTTGAGTGAAATAAAAAGGTTTGTCATCTCATCACAAACACCGTATCCTTGTTCAAGCACCCAACTACTCGGATACACAGCATCAGCAGTGATGGTGCTCAAATTATATTCGATATTTGTCGTCACCCAATCAGCAAGAGCAAACACGACTTCGTACTGGTCATCTTTTCCTGCAGCAAGTTTACTCGCAAGTGCAACAATATCATCGTTAATGTCAATCATCTCACTCTCTTTGGTATATTTGCTCATTCCAGAATCAACCGAGACTGGAAAAGGAGGTTTTTTTCGAACAGGAACAACTTTATTATTTGTGGTAAGAATTGATTGTACTTCTAAACGATACGTATCAATTTCTGGTCGCACCAAGGTATAGGTCGCAATAGAATCACTTATTGCATCAGGAGTAAAAATAAGAGATTCAATATCTTGATTATAGGCTTCACGAGGAATCCAAGAAAGACGAGCCTCAGCTTCATCAACACGAGCAGTTGTTGTTTGCGGAAGAAATTCAAGATTTGTGCTGATGGTCAAGTCTATTGTTGCTTTTTCAGCTTCAAAAATCTCGACAGCAAAAGAAGAAGGAATCATTACTGAACAAATAAGTAAAACAAATAATAATCGCATACTAATAAATAAGGTTCTTAGTTTTTATAATTAATGAAATGAGACTCTCAAATAATTAACTGCGTATAATTTTTGGTTCTGATGTCATTGCATCGACTATTTCATCAAGTGAATGAGGGTTTTGTTCAAGAATTGTTCCTTGAATAGGTATTATTTGATTGGTGTTGATTATCTGTGGTTTTCCTTGGAGATTTGAGCCTATGTGTGGATTTAATCCAAAATAATTCTGGTCTACTGTTTCAAGAATTCCTACATATTTTCCTTGATTTGCAGAAATTACTCTTCCTTTGAGTTCTATTGCTTGATTAACTGGATTATATTCTCTGACCTCGTTTGCTCGGATGTGTTCTATCCGGTGTCCTGTTGGATCGAATTGCATATGTACTTTTTTCGCTTGATTGTTTTTTATCCATCCTTGAGAAGACATAAGATATCGTGGAGAGGTTGCTAAAAGCAATTGGTGGTTGTGAGCGTCCCAGTCAAGTATTCTCCCTGCTCCAATAAAGCCTTGTTGACCAAAAGCAGCGACATATTCTCCTGTTTTAAACAAATTTTCGTACTTCCTAACTTCGTTATCCATATTATTCGTGAAAGAACAACAATTTATAAGTATTACTATTAAGTAATAACTATTTTAAGTTCTTTATTGAGAGATACAAATTAGCTGAGGTCTTGATGAGTCTTGCTCGATTTTGTCTCAAGAAGACTCACTATTTCCTTACCGAGGCTTAATGCGGAAGCAGGATTTTGTCCTGTCACGAGATGCCCATCAACAACAACTTTATTCTCAAAAACACCAGCTTTCTCAAACTTCGCTCCTCTCTCGCTCAACTTACTCTCAAGCAAGAAAGGAACAACATTCTCAAGACCGACCTTGTGCTCTTCTTCATCAGTAAACGAATTTATTCTTTTGCCATCAACAAGATAGTTACCATAAGAGAGCTTCACATTTACCAAACCTGCCGGCCCATGACAAACAGCAGCAACAACACCGCCAGTCTCATAAATTTTTCTCGTGATTTCTTGCAATCGCTCATTATCGGGAAAGTCCCACATAGTACCATGACCGCCAACAAAATGAATGGCAACATACTCCTCAGGCTCAACCTCTTCAGGCTTCATTGTGGACTCAAGTTTCTTCTCTTGAGAATCCCAGAATTCTTTATTGATTTCATCACTAAGATCAAACGAATCAATAGGTGCCTTTCCGCCCTTTGGACTGACGTAATCAACATCGTAGCCTGCTTCACTTATCATCTTCCAAGGATGCGCTGCTTCAGTAAAATGAAAACCAGTACTTCCCTGATCTTCTTTCTTATCGTGGCTTGTTAATACAAAAAGAACTTTAATACATATCACCTAGGACAGAGTGTTGAGTGCTTGTTTTTATTTCTTGTGAAGTTTCATCCAACCTTGGAGTCCATCCTTCAGAGTATACGCTTCATAACCAAGTTTTTCTAAAAGATAAGCGTACTTGATGCTTGCTGCTCCTATAGGGCATACCAGAACAATTGGCTTTCTTGGCAAAAAAGGACCGCTTCTAATAAGTTCTCGAAGAACATTCTCAGGAATGTTAATACTTCCTTCAATATTTCCTAGTTTGTAAGCAAAAGGAGTTCGTATATCGATTACTATTTTGTCTTGGAGTGACTCAAAAGAATCTATTGTTAGCTCTTGAGCAAAAAAATCTTCTTCTACTTCTTGTTTTGCCTCTTCTTGAAAAAAGATCTTAGGATGTTCTTTTTTTAGATAAGAGATGTAAGGCTCAAGTCTATCGCACGCAATAAAAACAGCAGTACTTTCTTCTTGCAAAGGATTGTCTTTAAAGTATTTTTTAAGAGCGGCAAAGGTTAGACCAGTAGTAGGCCCGCATAACAAACCAACCTTATGATTTAGTTCAAGCATTGATTCTATTGAATCATTTTCTGAGGTATGGACTATTTTCTCATAAAAAGACTTGTCGAATAATCCAACTTCATAGAGCTCATTTTGATTTCTCCCTCCAGGACTATATCCTTCTCCTGAAGTAATAACGCCTATGATTTTACAATTATTTTTTGATCTTAATGTCTTTCCAATTCCTAAGCCTGAACCGCACGTTCCTAAAGTAAAAAAAGCGTACTCAACTTGTAAAAGTTCATTAATAATTTCTTCTCCTGTTTTTTTATGAGCTAACACATTTCTTTGATTAAAAAACTGATCTGTATGTAAAAATTTGTCTGGCTCTTGTTTGATTAGCTTATCAATTATTGCGTGAGGTTCTTCTGGATTGTTAGGATCAGGACATTCTGACGTTCCTGGCAGTTCTGTTACTTCAGCTCCTAGTAAGTGCAAAATCTCTTTCATCTCTTTCACACGAACTTTATTAGTTACAGTTCTGAAATCAAGTTTGTTTTTCTTTGCAAGAACACTTAATGCCTTAGCAGTGTTGCCACTTGAGGACTCAATAATTGTTTTGTTATGTTTTTTTGCATCATCTAATTGTGGTTCAAGCATACTAAAAGCAATCCTATCTTTAATTGAACCAAAAGGATTGAACAACTCACACTTAGCATATAATTTTAGTTTAGGAATGTTATGAATTTCTTGTGGGATTAAAAGTAAGGGAGTGTTTCCAACCATTTCTTCTATGTTGTTATATATTACCATTGTTGTTCTTCCTCAACAAAAGACCATGTATTTTTTTCTTTTCGTGCAACAAACTTTTTAGCTTGGGCTTGTAGTTGTGCGTTGTTTTCTTCAAAACCTTGGCGATACGCACCAGTATTAAAAAAAATTAATGATTGATTATCTTCAAATTCTGGTTTTGGTAACAATACTTTTCTATTCATTAACACATCGTCTTCTCGACATAACAATCCTGTTACAAAATACTCTTTTTTTTCTTGCGTATTTTCAGGAATCATTTCTGGATCGCAATAAGGCTCAAACATTTTAGTTCCAAGGGTGAAATTAGTAGCATCACATAATAAGAAATTATCATTACCAATAGTTTTTTCTTCGATAACTGGAAATAGGCTTAGTCCCGTGTTTGTTAACAGACTCGTTCCTGGCTCAAACCATAATTCAACAAGACACTCTTGAAGTAATTGTTTGAGTGAAATTCCATAACTTGTTACTGAGTTAAGTATTTCTTCAATTTGTACATGAGGTTCTTTAATGTGGCTAAGATTTGTGAGTCTGCGAGCACCAATCACGCTTCCTTTTTCTGATTGCTCAATACCATATGTTTTGCCATCCCAAAAAATGTTGTTATCCCCTCTTTTTGACGCTTCTTGTAATTGCATAATGAAAGTATTCCATTTTTTTGGTTCATCAAACTGAGGGTGTTTGATTCCTCCTCCAAGGTTAATGGTGTCACAGATAATTCCTTTATTTTTTGCAGATAAAATTAATTCTAATAGAAACTCAGCAACTTTAGTTCTCGTCTCAGAATCAAATCCGTCTTGGTGCACATGGAAACCTTTCAGAGTCACATTGCTATCAAGTATTAATGTATATGCTTTATCAAGCTCTTTGTAGTCTATACCGAACTTTGTTCTTCGCTGATATAATCCTTCGATTTCAGGATTTGCTATTCTTATAAGAATCTCAGCTGACTTTTTGTTAGCGATTATCCTCTCTAATTCATTTATTGAATCAACACTAATGATGCAGCCAAGCTCAACTGCTCTAGTTAAAAACCGATTATTTTTCGGACCAGTACACTCAATATTCTCAGAAGTAAATCCGCAAGCTAATGCATGTTTAAGTTCTCTATATGAAGACACGTCAATATTTAGGTCTTTTTTTTGTGCTGTTGTTAATGCAGTGCTTGATTGTGTTGCTTTATGAGCTAAGAATATTTTTACAGGATCATCTTTAATTACTGAGTTCCACAAATCAATATTTTCTTCAAGAACTTGAGGAAAAAATATGTGCTTTGGTCCTTCTTTTTTAACAAACGCTAAGAATTCTTCACTCGACGCGCATTCGCTAATTAAGGAGTGTTTCTTACTTTTTATCTCTGGTATTGTTGTGCCCATTGTGCTATGATTGGAATGTACTTCGCAGTCTCGACATCATCAGATTTTATTCTCTGCCAATCACTGGTTGTTAAGCTATCGATTGAATCAAGATATTCTCTACTAGCTCTTCGCCTTTCATCTTCTAATTCAGTCGTTAATGCTTTGTGTGTGTGAAGAGCATATATTAACGCCATTCCTTGTAATGCTTTTGTCATCATATCTTCTGCTTCGTCAATTTGTGCTTGCTTTCCTTGAACAAACTCAGGCATGATCTGTCTTACCAAACCATCTTGTTGTCTTTCAAACTGAAATTGTTCAGCAGCTCCTAATGCTTCATCATAATTCCCTGCTTCAAGTGCTCGCCCAATATACTCTTTTACTTGTTCTTGAGGACTATATATTCTCATTACTGGCGGAACGTCTGGTTTCTCGATGAATTCTGCAAGTCTTTGCTCCATTTCTTTTCTTGAAAAACGATTTTCAAGAGGACTTGCGAGCATAATAACTCCGTTTGACGCTAGTTGGTCGTCTCTTGTTTCTTGTTCTAATGTTCCATTTGTTAAATTATACGTAACTAGTTTTTTGTTATCAAGCGCCAAGTGTCCTTTTGCACGATACACTCCAAGACCAGTCAGGGTTTCTGCTAATTGCTCAAATCCAGGGTAAGGGTTCTCAATACTTGCAAAGAATTGTGTTGTCAAGTCAGGGTTGTGGTTGTGACTATGTGGTCTGTGAAACTCTTCTTCAAACAACTCTTTTGGTGCTCCTCTAAACAAATCCTCAAGTGTCCCAGAATAATCTTTTGCAATAAGCAGGATATTTGCCTGTGGGGTGTACTCTCTTATAACGCTTTCATCAGCAGGGTTTTTTGTAATACCAACAACTTGTGCAAATGGTAACTCGCCTGCAGCGCCAACTAAGCCCATTGTTTCTGGGTCGAGAAGATATGTTGTTTGTATCTTTCCAGGGTTTTGTGATTCTAACAACTTGTTTTGCATTGAAGGAATTGCTACTCTTCCTGAGAGTTCAATAACTACGTTTTCCACTCCTTGGTTTCTTAGTTCAGTGGTTTCTCTTGTTGCGGTTGATGGTCCTCCACACACCGCACATGCTGCAGTGGCGTTTACGGTACGAACACCTTTATCTTCAGCAATTGTTCTTAGCCTGTCATAATCAACTTGCCCAGCAGCGTCCATAACAACAACTCCTGTTTTACCTTCTTCAAAAGTTCCGTTTTTTAAGAGGTTTTCAAGCAGTGTTGTTTTTCCTGCACCTAATGATCCTCCTATGATTGTAGTATTCATTTCATCACCTTTTCATAACTGAATTCTGGGTCGTACTGCTTTGACACTGGGTGTTTCAGATAGTCGTCATACCACGATTCTCCGCTTGTTTTATGAAGCTCAAGCAGTAAATTATAGTATTTTTTCCAATCTTTTTTCGTTTTAGTTTGGTCAAAAATTCTTGATAGTAGCTCTTCATTTTCTTGTATGAATTTATCAAGTGCATTCTGATCTCCTTGTTCAAAAGAACGAATGTCCTCGGAAAATGGAATATTTGCGATTGGTTCTTCATGAGTTGCTTCTTTAACGAATGTCTTATCTTGTTCACTCATACACTTATTGGCAAGAAGCAGGACTCGTAATTCTTTCTTACGTGCAATTTCTTTAAACGCATTAAAAACTTGTGTGCTCTTTTTTGTTGGTTCAACAACATAAATTATAACGTCATGGACCATAAAAATTGAGTGTCCAAGACTGTCCATGCCTGCAGTAGAATCAGCAACGACATAATTATTATCTATATCAAGTAAGTGATGGTAGAACATTTCCACAGGTTCAAGTTTTCCATGATAACAAGTCGAACCTATATCTGTTTCTTCATATGCGCCAGCCTGTATTAACGCAATATTGTCTTGTATGCTTGCGTGTTTCTGAATAAATTGATCATCTTTTGTTGCAAAAATAAAATTTGAGTGTGTGCTAGGAGGTGTTGTTGCAATCATATGTTCTTTCTTAACATCTTCTCGTTTGCCAAGTATATGTGTTTTTACTTCTGACCCAAGACTTGCAAAGTCACCTTTTGCTTCTATGCCTAGAGCATCTCCTAAATGTGCATTTTGATCAGCATCAATTGCAATGACAAAATGCTTTTGTGACAAATATTTGATGAGAAGCGCAGCTATTGTCGTTTTTCCGCTTCCTCCTTTACCCATTATTCCGATTCTCATAAGATTCCTCTTTTTACTACTTGAATAGAGGGTGTTTTAAATAATATATTGATTCGCATTATCAATTAGATGTTTAAATGCATAAAAAACGCCGAGGCTGATGTCCTTGAGCTTTGCTCTCGGGACCACCCTCGACCTAGAAAGAGGTGTCTCTTGATGACGCCGAGGGTGGGATTCCATGAATAGTGGTGCCAGAAATCTTTGATTTCTGAGCATGTCAAAGCCCACAGAGGCGTGAGAAACGCCGAGGGTGATATTCTCAAGCTTTGCTTTCGGGACCACCCTCGACCCAGAAAGAGGTGTGAAACCTCTTGATGACGCCGAGGGTGGGATTTGAACCCACGATGCAGTCACTTCGTTCTTTTTCGTGGCTTCAAATAGTAGAAAAATACGCCGAGGGTGGGATTTGAACCCACGATCCCAAAGGGACAGGATCTTTACGATACTACCGGTACGCCAAGCACCTTAAGCACTTAGCAATCCTGCGCAATACCAGGCTATGCGACCTCGGCACAAAATAGAATTTTTAAGCCCTTTATACTCGCATAGCAATTCGAGAAAACCAGAAACTCCTTTTAAAACTTTATGTTGTGAGTGACTGTGTAGAAAGTAATGCTACTCCGTAGTCCAGAGCCCGATACTTACGTATCGTAACCTGTCCTACGTCGCCGAGCCACGCCACGTACGACCTTGTCGCACGATGGCGTACGCGGTTTGTGTTTGTCAAAGCACAAACCCGAGAGAGTTTTGCTCGACCATGGCCTCGACGCTTACTTTCTACTTACCCGTTGTGAGTGCTATTCATTCTTTTTTGAAGGGTCCACTTGAGATTCTCTAAAACTTTCATATAATTCTCTCATTTGTTTTGCATAAGGATTATTACATCTTCTTCTAAGATTACCATCTTGTATAAGAATACTGAACTCATAGTTGAGGGTGTTTGTCGAGCAAAGTATAAGTTGTAGTGAAACATCTTCGCTGCTCTTTTCTCTCTTGGATTTAATTGTTGAAATTCTTCAAGTACTATTTCATCAAGAATTTCAAGAATTTCTGGTATGTTTTGCTTAATGTGCATTCCTATTTCTCTCAGTTGTTGTATCAAATAATTCTTGGAGCTCATAGAGTTCTTCTGGCAAAAATGAGTTAATAAACATTCTTGTAGCTTTTAGATACATCTCTTCCATGCTTTTTCGTCCAAGATCTGTTTGTGCAAGTTGTGAACATAATTCCATTGATACGAGATATGCTGCTCTCATTTCTTGATTTTGTTCTTGAAGGAATTCTTTGTAATTATGTAAGATGACGGGTCCTAAAGGCTCGTTCAGGTATATTCGTTGTGCTTCTGATTGTAGTAATTTCATTTCGAGGTCCATAAAATGAATAAGAGTCTGTTCAAAAGTAACTCAAGAATTTCCGGAAATTTTACGAAACGCATCAGAGAAGTTTATAACAGCAGATATTTCTAGCAGAATTTAACAACTTACTTATTCGTACCTGAACACGATATATAGCATTTATTTATATGTCAATAATATTTTATTATAGTATGTTTAAAGCCATTTTGTTTGATTTTGACGGAACACTTGTTGACAGCGTTGATGCTTCTGTCGATTGGTTACATGAGGAGTGGTTTACAATTCTTAACAAGAAGGTGTCTCGAGAAGAAGCCCACGCTATTTGGTATGATGCTCACAAAGATCATCCTGCGAAGATGTTTTCTCAGTCAATAAGAGAAAATCTTGGTCGCGCAATTTTTTCGAGTTTTCAAAAAAAGACGTATAAAGCTCTCAAAAATGCTCACGTTAGAGCACTTTCAAATTCTCAAACTTTTGAAGGAGTTGAAGAGTTATTAGATTCTTTAGAGCAACCATATGCGATAATAACGCAAAATAAAGGAAAGGCTGTTCGTGCATACATAGATTCTTTTAATACTCAACCAGAACTTCTTTTGTCAGGTGGTCGTCAAAAGAAACGTTTGAAATTACAAGAAGCAATGCGTCATTTCGGAGCAGAACCGACAGAGCTTTGTTTTGTGACAGACACTTTAGGCGATATTATCCAATCTTGCACTTTGCACATTCCAACAATTGGTGTTTCATACGGTTTACACGATAAAGCAACGCTTGAATCACAGGATTTTCCTTCTTATCTTGGAACAAGAGGTTCTCCTCAAGAAGTTTTTGATACTTTACGATTACATTCTTCGCCAAGAGTTTATGCGTCTCTGCAACGTTCTCCCAAAGTCTATGATTCTTTGCAAAAACTACGTTCTGCTCTATAGTAACATATAGCAAGCTTATTTTTGTACCGTGCTCCTAACACTAATTCTATAGTTTGTGTTTTTTCTAATATCTATGGAGGGTGATTGTGACAAAGTTTGAATCAAAAACATATGTGATTACTGCAGCTCAAGGAATTCAAAACCCTTACTCTGCTCGTATGTACGGGAGAGAAGCTCGCAGAGGCTCTCCTAACAAACCATTTATTGAAAATCTTGAAAATTATGTTGCTCAACATAATGGCGAACTGCTCATTGGTGCTATTGCTGGTTCTTACGTGAATGAAATTGAACTTCATCCTTTTTTTCATGATCGTGATGATGTGCATATTCATAAGATCGCAAACAAGCGCAATGAGCAAAATAAAACACGAGAAATTGAAAAACGAGATAATTGGGAAGGAAGTTCTCTGAAGAGATGGGGTCGGACTTGGAAATCTGATATGCCGATGCATTATTTTTGGAAAGAAATCCCAGAAACATCATATAAAACTGACAAGGTCAGATTTAATTCTAATATTCATTTGCACCGATCACAAACACCACCGCAAAATCAAAATCCTTTAGGAAAAAGCAAGAGGAAACACTGTGCAAAATATGGTGGCAATTCTTTTATTATGCCAGGAACACAACAAATAGTTGAGCCTGTTGCAAAAGGAATGAGTGATGATTATCCTCGATTGATGATGACAACGGGTGCTTGCACACAACCGAGTTATAATACTTCAAATGAGAGAGGCGAGAGCGCATATGAGAGACATGAGTATGGTTGTGCAGTCGTTGATGTTATTGATGACAAATTATTTCTTCCTCGACTTATTCCAGCAAAAAAAAATGGTACTTTTATCGATCTTGGTATTAAGTATTCACCAAATTCAGATCATGACGGTGCACTAATAGAAAAGGCCATAACAGAGTTCTTCTTATGCGGTGATCCTCATGTTATTAACCTAGATCCTGTTGCTGATAGAGCAACTAACGAACAAATACAGTGGTTACAGCCGCGCATAGTTGCAGCAGGCGATGGTTTTGATGGTCAGACAGTTAATAGACACGAGATTGATGATGAGATTCGAGAGATGATTTTGTACGAAGCAGGTGTCTCGAGTCTCGAAGAAGAGTTAGTTTTGACAGGAGAGTGGAACAAGAAAAAGGCAGAAATTATACGACCATGGGGTGGTTTACTAATTCTTCCTTGGGATAATCATGCACAGTTTCTTTATGATTGGCTTGCTAAAGGAAGGTACAAAAAAGATACCATTAACAAACGTACGGCTTACAGACTTTTAGCTAAAGAAAATCTTTCAAAAGAAAACATTCTTGAAGTTGCTATTAAAGAATTCGTTGATTTGCCGGATAATGTTCGTTTTCTTCGTCCTACAGACGACCTTATTATTCAAGGTGTTCAGTGCGGAGCTCATGGTCATTTAGGAATAAATGGTTCTCGTGGAAACCTTGACGCACTTATTGAAGCCTATGGACGAGTAATTCACGGACATACTCATGAATGGAAACAAAAATCAGGTTCTGCCTCAGCAGGAACGCTTGCAAAGCGACCCATGGATTATCAAAAAGGACAACCTTCAACATCAATGGTAGCAAATATTGCTTTGTATGAGCAAGGGCTTTTACAAGGTCTTCCAGTTATTAATGGGATGTGGGCAAAGCCAGGTTTTTCAGATTGTCTTGAAAGTAAACTTAATTAAAGAATTTTTTGTTAAACTCAAAACTAACGGCATTAAGCAATATGTCATCCGTGAGGTTTCTTGCTCTATCAAATAAGATTCCATTTTTTTCTAATATCTTTGAGTTGCTAATTTTTTCAAATTCTTTTTTGAGTTTTGAAGCTTCAATTCTTTTCACAAAGAGCTTTTCAAGAAAGGTAATGTAGGTATATAATGTGTCGTACTCTTTTTTTGAGATATTTTCCAGATTTTCAATCACATCGCCGAGTTGTTCTATTTTTTTTATTATATGTAAGTAGGAGAAGATATCTTCTGTATGTTCAATCTCATTTTCTCTTCGGAGTTTGTTATTATAGGTACTTGCAAAAAGAATTCTTTGTCCTAAATAATAAAGACGATCAAGTGCATTTTCATTTTCAGTAAGTGCAAAATCGTTTTTTTCATGAATACTATTAAGCATGAACTTAAGAAGAAATACCATTCGAATAGTTATTTTTTGTAAGTTAATGTTTAGATCTTTGAACAAGAAGTCAATTGTGATACTTGTTTGAGTTTCATTCACTATTTCAAACCCGTCAAGGTGTTTGAGCATCTTGCTAATTGTTGCTCGTTGTTCAGGACTAATTTTTTTTGCTTTGAGTGTTAGTTGAGAAATATTTTTTTGATAACATACTGCAAGAAAATGATCAATCATGGGGATTTCTGTTAGTGAGAATTCGAGTGCTGAATTTTGAGGTGTTTGTTGTGTTTGTATGATGAGAGAATTATCTGATTCTTTGTTAAGAAAAATTACATCGTGCGCTGAGAGTTTATTAGCAGTAATCCATTCTTTTGGCAACGAGACTGAATATGATCTTTTACCTACTAACTGTATTTTTCGCTCTATCATATATAACCATATGATGCTACTTACATTAATAAATTTGCTCTATAGCACAGATAATTAAAAAATTTTGAGAATGAAAGTCTTTTTTAAGATAAAGTATCAGGGAACACAGGCCGGCCTGCATATGTCAGACCCGCATTCCCTGAACAGGTTCTGAGACTTTGACATCTCAAGACCTCTAGCGGGGAGTGGATTTGAACCACCGACCTCCGGGTTTCTTGAACTCTGTTCGAGAATACGAACGTTAGTGAGTTATATGAGCCCGACGGGCACTCCTAACTGCCCTACCCCGCTGTATTGTTGGGAAAACCTGAGTTTCTTTATAAATCTGGTGGTGCGTGTTTGCAAAACAGTATGGTGAAATTCATTTTCAAAATTTTATTTTATTCATTAATGACGGGCTTTTTCGGGGAAATATTTATATACTTGAGTTCTCGTGATAGAACTAAACCAATGAGGTGGTTTTCAATGAATAAACAAGAATTAGTAGAAAGTATTGCAAAAGATACAGGATTAACAAAAACCGATAGTGCATCAGCTCTTGAGTCAGTTCTTAAGAACGTTTACAAAGCCTCAAAGAAAGAGAATGTACAACTCGTAGGATTTGGAACCTTTAAGACCGTTCAAAGAAAAGCTCGAAGTGGAGTTAATCCAGCAACTGGTGAGAAGATTAAGATTCCAGCTCGCAAGGCATTTACCTTTAAGGCTAGTAAGAATCCTAAGTACTAACTTTTTTTCTAACTCTTTTTCATAACTTTTATAAGAACTCTCAATAATTTTTTCAATTATATGAAATCTATAAACTATGTATTAATACTTTTATTAGTGACAGTTGCAGCTTGTGCTGCTCCAACAACGACAGAAAATCATAATGACGTGCCTGATGCTCTAGGTGATGATACTATACCTGAGGATGATGGTATGAATGACAATGATGCAGGTCATAACGATGGTATGACTGAAGGTTCTATGGATTCTGAAATAGAGGAAACTTCTGAAGCAGACGTAACATTTCGATTAACTGGAGAAAATTTCGCGTTTTTTAAAGATGGTGTTGAAGCACCAGAACTTGTCGTGCAAGAAGGAGACCTAGTGAGAATAGAATTTGAAAGTACACAAGGAATGCATGATTGGGTTGTTGACGAGTTTGATGCAAGAACTGAAGTCGTCACGACAAGCGATGGTGTCACTGTTGTTGAGTTTGTCGCTGATCAAACAGGAACGTTCGAGTATTATTGTAGTGTCGGAAGTCATCGTGCAAACGGTATGATCGGAAATTTGGTTGTTCAATAAGCTTTCACAAAGCTTATAATTGCTTTTTCTTATTTTCTTTTTATGAAGACGCTCGTGTGCATTGACAGAGACGGAACCCTCATTTATGATAGTAAGGAACATCTCTTTTTAGGCAGTCAAGATGATTGGAAAGAAAAAGTTGAATTTCTTCCAAACATAAGAGAAGGGCTAAGATTGTTACAATCTCTTGATGATTGTCATGTGTATATGATCACGAATCAATCGGGAATCGCGGTTAAAGAACTTCCTAAATTAACAGAAGAAAAAGCGAACGAAGTATGTCGGTATGTTGTAGATACTATCAATAACGGTGAATGTCTCATTGAAGATTTTTTTATTTGTCCACACGTAGACCCTGAGTATTTCAAAACACACACACAATATACTCCTGTTAATGATTTTGTCTTTAGTTGTGATTGTATCAAACCAAAATTAGGAATGGTGACCGAAGCGCTAGAAAAAGAAGGTTTTGATTTGAGCGAAACAAAAATATTTGTTATTGGTGACAGAGTCAGCGATGCGATGACTGCAGTAAACGCAGGTGGTGAAGGGATTCTTGTTCCTTTTGAGAATGAACCTGGTGAAGCAGAAAAAGCACAACAATTGAAAAAAGTTCATGTTGCAAAAGATTTTCTTGATGCTTGTAATTACATCGTTCGACCTTAATAAATCTTATAAATCATTCTCATTTAATATCATCATGTTTTCTACAATTAATCCCGCAACGCAAGAAGAAAAACAATATCAGTATTATTCGCAAGATGAAACACTCGTTATTGCAAGAAAAGCAAAAGAAGATTTTGGTCAATGGCAACAAAAATCGTATGAGGAACGAGTAAAACATTTCTCCAAACTTGCAGGCATACTTCGCAATCAAAAAAAAGAGTTTGCCACACTCATGACGCAAGAGATGGGAAAGCCAATTACGGAATCACTCGGTGAAGTAGAAAAATGCGCTTGGTTACTCGATACTCTTGTAGAAAAAGGAGCTTCTTGGCTTGCTGACGAAGAAGTCGTTGCTGATGGAAAAAAACATTTTATTCACTACGAGCCATTAGGAGTTATTTACCTGATTATGCCCTGGAATTTTCCTTTCTGGCAAGTTTTCAAAGTAGGAATGCCACACCTTATGGCAGGAAACACGATCGTACTCAAACACGCAGCTAATGTAACTGCTTCAGCAAAAGCAATCGAAAAAGCCTGTAAGGAAGCAGGAGTTCCTCTCCATCTTGTTATTATTGATCATGAGACTTCAGACTTACTTATTGACTCAGACTTGATTGCTGGCGTGTCGGTTACGGGTTCAGTCGCTGCAGGGTCAGCAGTCGCAGCAAGAGCTGGCAAGAACATCAAAAAAACAGTCCTCGAACTCGGAGGTTCAGACCCCTTAATTGTTCTTGAGGACGCCGATATTGAAAAAGCAGCGCAAGGCGCAGTACTTGGTCGTTGTGGTAATACAGGACAGATTTGCATCGGAGCAAAACGAATGATAATACAAGAATCAATAGCAGAAGAATTCACGAACCTTTTTGCAAAAAAAATGTCAGAACTCGTCATTGGCGATCCTCTTGATGAAAAAACCCAAGTTGGACCTCTCGTGAACGAAAAAGCTGTAAAAGAAATGGAAGCGTTTGTTCAAGACGCAATAAGTAAAGGAGCAAAAGTGCTTGTCGGAGGAAAAAAAAGAAGCCCTGGTTTTTATTTTGAGCCAACAATATTAACGAACATAACAAAAGACATGGATGTGTATAGAAAGGAAGTTTTCGGTCCTATCGCTCCGATAATTGTGGTTCAAGACGAAAAAGAAGCGATAGCTGTTGCAAACGATACAGAATTTGGATTGAACGCTTCGATATGGTCTAAGGACCTTGAAAAAGCACAAAACATTGCAAAACAAATAGTAACAGGAGGAGTTTTTATTAATCATATTTCAGCAAGTCATCCTCTATTGCCTCTTGGTGGTGTAAAACACAGTGGTTACGGACGAGAATTGAGTCATATAGGAATTAAAGAATTCACGAACGCAAAAGCAATTAATATTTATGAGGGATAAAATGAAGGTTTCAGATTTATTTGTACAAAGTCTTAAAGAAGAAGGAGTAGAATACATTTTTGGCATACCTGGAGAAGAGAATCTTGATCTTCTCAATTCACTTAAGGATTCTGGTATTCGGATAATTCTTACTCGTAACGAACAATCAGCAGTGTTCATGGCAGCTACATACGGTCGTTATACGGGAAAGCCAGGAGTTGCTCTCGCAACGCTCGGGCCAGGAGCAACAAACATGGTTACAGGTGTTGGTTACGCGCAGCTTAACGGACTTCCTGTTGTTCTTATTACTGGACAGAAACCGATTAAAAAATCAAAGCAAGGCGCTTTTCAAGTCATTGATGTTGTTTCGTTGATGAAACCAATAACAAAATGGGCTGTACAAATACAAAATGGTTCTCGAGTGACGTCAACAGTTCGTGAAGCATTTAAACTCGCAGCGAGTGAGAGACCAGGAGCAGTTCATATTGAACTTCCTGAAGATATTGCAGAAGAAGAAATCGAAGGATATTGTCCGCTAAAAGCAGTCAATGCGCGAAGACCACACCCTGATGAGAAAGCTATTCGTTGTCTTGTTGCTGAATTAGAAAATGCTCAGTGTCCTATCATTCTTATAGGTGCAGGAGCGAACAGAAAACAAGTAACGAAATATCTCTCAAAGTTTATTGAAATGTATAATATTCCTTTTTTTGAATCACAAATGGGAAAAGGGGTTGTTGATGAACGATATTCTCAGTACGTTGGTACTGCAGCACTCTCAGAAGGCGATGGTGTTCATAAGGTTGTCAAACAAGCCGATCTTATTATTGCAGTAGGTCATGATGTTATTGAAAAACCAACTAATTTTGTCACAGAAGGAAAGACTCGCACAGTCCATATTAATTTTTATGAAGCAAAAGTTGACGATGTTTACACGCCACAGCTCGAAGTAGTCGGTGATATCGGTTATACTTTTTGGAGGCTTACCGAAGAAACAATTAATCATTCATGGAATTTTGAAGAAATGTACAAGACAGCTTCTGAGGAGAAAAAGAAAAGCGCAAAGAACGAAGAAACAGAAGAAGGGTTATATCAGCCTCGGCGTTTCGTTCGTGAACTCCGAGAAGCCTTAGGAGAACAAGATGTTCTTGCTCTTGATAATGGTTGGTATAAAATATGGATTGCAAGAAATTATTTGACCTATCATCCGAACACGCTCTTGCTTGATAATACCTTTGCAACGATGGGTGGTGGCCTTGCTACAGGAACTTGTGCTAAATTTCTTAATCCAGAAAAAAATGTTGTTGTGATAACTGGTGATGGTGGGTTGCTCATGAACTTGGGCGATCTTGAAACTACTGTGCGACTCGGGGGAGACATAACTGTTGTTGTCATCAATAATAATTCATATGGAATGATAAAAGTGAAACAACAACATGCAGGGTTTGCTGATTTTGGTCTTGACCTTCCCAATCCTGATTTTATGAAATTAGCGGAGAGCTTTGGCGCAAAAGGTTACACTGCGAATCCTGATACTTTTCAAACAACACTTGAAAAAGCAATGCAAGAGAAAGGAGTGAAGATAATTGAGCTCGCACTGCAGTATCCTAATGAAGTAAACTAAGGTCTCAGGACTTTTATCCATGGCCTGAGAAGAGACTCGAAGTCTCTAACGTCTCCGCCCAGATTTCAAGAAAACGAAGTTTTCGGGACGCCAGAGAGCTATGCTCTCTGAGCGTGAACTGGGCATGTTCGTTCGCAATGCTCACTCTCGGCCCAGTTCAAAATGTACAAAGAAAAATAGAGGGGCACTAGGCCCCTCATCCGCCTTCGCCCAGATTTGAACTGGGGACCTGTCGGTTACTTTCTTGCTTAAAAGCTAAGGTAACAGCCGACCGCTCGAACCGCTAAGCTACGAAGGCACTATAGCATAGACTTTTGTTTGTTTTAAAAAGCTTTTGTGCTAAATAGCAAAGTTTTAGATAAATCAACAAGAAAATAAATGTATGAAAAAATCAGTTCTTTTTGTCGCATATGATTGGAAAAAAGGTTCTCTTGATGAAAGAGTAGAATCTTACTTTCCTTTTGATTATATTATTGACCCAAAAGATTTTCTTCCAACAATAAAATCTCATTTACAACACAATCAAGATTATGTTCTCACTGACCTACTCCCTCTTTGTGATAGAGCTTTATTTATTCCATATGAGGGAGAATATACTGTTTTTATGAGTCATTATGCACGACTTTTACGTCAAATGGGCAGACCCTTGTTCGAATTAGATTCTCATGGTCTTCGGGGTTTAGAAAAAATTCCTTACTCTATAGCAAAATAATTAAAGACATTAGTTTTTTATTAAGTTACTATGGATGATTTCAAAACAATTTACCTTGCTTCACCATCTGATGCAAGAATACGTGATTTATATACTGTTATCAAAACAAGATGGCCTAGTGTCGAATCAATACATCCTCATACAATTGGTGAATGTACAAATATATTTCGTTCTGTTGACGCAGGAGTTTTTGTTCCTTTTTCCGATGGGATGTTCTGGTCTGAAGCCTATTCTCAAGCAGTCGAACTTCTCGAGTTAGGCAAACCTGCCTATGAGTTATATAAAGGAGAAATCTCAGAAATTGTTTTGGGTCTTCAAAGAAAACTCTCAGACTCTGAAACAAGAGACAGACTGTCTGCTATTTGACCGTGTAGAATATTCCCGTCTGTGCCGTGATTGCCGAAGATTTGCTTTGCAAATCACGGCATGGCCAGACGTCGCTTACCGCGTTCCCCTACTGCGGCACGGCGCTTAACGTCTCGACTTCGGCTTCGCTCGTCGAGCGCCTCAAGAGGGCGGCAGTGGGGGTGTTGCGGTAAGCAAAGTAGGGAATGTTCTACTCACTCCTAATATTCAAGAAATTTATTAAGTACAGACCTTTTTTACAAATATATGGTTGATCAACTCCTTAAACTCGCATTAGATACGATTCATATAGACAAACAAGCGCTCATTTTTTGTAATACGAAACGAGGTGCTGAAAGCCAAGCAGAAAAAATCAGTAAACAAGTGCTTAAACTTGGCGAGCGAGAACGACTCAACGAACTTTCTGAAAAAATTCTTCATGTCCTTGAAACGCCGACGAAACAATGTACTCGTCTAGCTACGATTGTAAAAGGTGGTTGTGCTTTTCATCATGCAGGTCTTCATTATAAACAACGAGAGATTATTGAAGATGCCTTTCGTGCAGGAGAAATTTACATTATTTGTAGTACACCAACGCTCGCTATGGGTCTTGATATGCCTGCTTTTCGCAGTATTATTCGAGATACGAAACGTTTTGTTTCAGGGAAGGGTCGGGGTATGAGTAATATTCCTGTTTTGGAGTATGAACAAATGTCGGGGCGTGCAGGTCGTCCAGGAAAAGAAACCTATGGCGAAGCTATTCT
>CAZDJS010000009.1:0-23407 GCA_964505795.1 uncultured Methanosarcinales archaeon | reverse complement strand
CGCATCATGGATGATCATGACAAGATTCCCCGACCAGTTCTTAATATCGCTGACATTACTGATGAAGAATGGTAAAATTATTCATTTACGGGACTCTGAGAAAAGGAGAGAGAAACGAACACAAGTTACAAGTTCGCAGCAGAAAAAATGTTGTTTTACATGATTACGAATTCATTCCTCGTGATCCTCCTTATATCATTCCTCACAAGGGAAGGTTTGTTGAAGGTGAATTAGTGGATGTTCCACTTAATCGATGGAATTTGCTCAGGCTAGATTTGTTTGAATGGGGGTATAAACGAACAAAAGTGTTTATTGATGGCGAAGAGTGCTGGGCTTATGTGTGGCGTAAACATTTTAAAGCATAAGATAATTGATAGTATTATGTTTCCCGCATCATACCAAAAGTTCTACGCAGTTCTTGCGATTTCGCTCGTTTTAGGTTTTGGTGCGATGAGTTTTACTGTTGGCGAAGTAACTACAGTCGGCTTTGCTGTAGTTGAGAGTGAGCCTACAGAATTTCCTCTTGCAGTATTTATTTTTGGAATGTTTGTTGGTATGTTCGCAATTGGATTATTACTCACTGTCCTTCATTTTGAACATCGCAGATAATCATTTTCCAGAATTTTGGCTCGGGTCTCTTGTCGTTTTTTGAGAAAAATCAATCCTTTCATCCTGATTATAGTACAATCTGTTTCGCATCGCAATTTGTGCTTTTTGCAACTCATGACCAAGATAAGCCGCGTGCTGTAAAGAGCTTATATGTTCATTATCAATAAGATAATGTACCATCTCATAACTATCGTCTCCCCTGAGTTCAAGGTCGAGCACTCCTGATTTAGTATAATGACGAAGACCTATTTCTTTACGGGCATAAAAAACTTTGATAACACAGTATCCTTTCGGGTCCATTCGCCATTTCTCGGCACTACGGTACTCGTGAGGAGTGTTTTTTGTGAATTCGACTCGTTTCATATATCTTGAGAAAAATATCTGATTAAAAAGACTTGTGTAAACTAATTTAAAGAAGATACCATTACTGAGTGATTATGAGAACCGTTTTTCACACTTTACACACAATTGAAGACGATGGAACAATTCTTGAGGATATTGTGGATGTGGCAAAAAAATCTATTCTTTTTGAACACGAACTAAAACTTGATTTTTCTCAACCTGAACAAAGGTTCGATAATCTCACTCTTAGAAGCACTTTTGTTGATGAAAGTCCTAAAATTGAAGAAGGAACAAAGTATTTTGGTATTGAGATTGCAAAACCTGGTGACAGAGTTGAAGTTACAAAAATAACAGGAAGAGAAACGCCCAATAAAGGCGTACAGGTCGCAACACAAATATTGCATGGATTACGGCTTGGTGCTCAAAGTAGTTTTCCTGATAAACCAGTTTTTATCGATAATCTTGTTACTTCAGTAAATGTGAGAGATGGCGATTTAAGTGTTACTGATAAAGTGAGTAATATTCAAACCATAAATGATTTGACAAATATACTTTTAGCTAAAGGCAGAGAACTTCCAACAGTGTACGTTGCTCGAAAGGAGCAGGGTAGACTTCCTAATCAAAACGCTGTTACTCTTTTGGCCAATAAATTAGGAGGACTTGCACATGTTGCCGTTGAAGAAAGTGCAGCCATTGGAAGAAAAATTCGTGAAAACATTGACCCATCATTAATCTGTGAACCTGGTTTTATTCGAGTATACTGGCCTAATTCTGACACTGAATTTTTCTGGAATGCTCTTAACAAAGAAAAATCTGCGCAAATCTATGAACATATTGTTGATCAATTAACAGGTAAACTAATTTCTGAAGACTTTCGTTTTGAGAGAATCAGAACATATGCTGTGGCGAATGGCGCACATGACGAAGAGCTTGATACTATTTATGAAGCTGCTTTATGTGAACAAAAAGGTATCGCTGATGAAGCAACTACGCGTTTATATGAGTCTGAGGGTAAAGTGCAAAGCCTTGAACGTGAGCTTCGAGGGTATCGTGAGCCAACAAAAAATTTACATAATCTTGTTACAACTATTGAGACGTTATATTCCGATTCTCTTGTTGTTCATCCGCGAGTTCATACTCAAATTAAGAAGTCTCCATTTCGACATGTTGAGAAAGCAAGGGATGCACTTGTTTGGCTTGCAACTCAATATCATGATTTATGTTCACAACCAGGTTTTACTAAAGAACAAATGGCAACTTATTGCGCTCAAGCAACGGATTTTAATTTTTGTTTTTCTCAAAGTAAGCAGTCAATGCGAGAATTCAAAGATGATTACTCTGTCATCTTAGGAGGTGAAAGAATCTGGTTAGACCATCATTTACGCTACGGGTCCAATTCCAATCCTGTTAATGTATTACGTATTGGTCTTAGTTATCTACCAAAAGAAGATAAAGTTTTAGTAGGTTTTGTTGATTGTCATCAAAGAACAGTCACTTAATCTGTATGAGTTTTTCTGCTTTTTCTACAGTGAGTTCTTCGTCTGCGTGACAACCGTCGCAAGGTACGTCAACGAAGTTTCCTTCTTCGTCGAGTTCTGGGAGTGTGTCTTTCTCCCATTTTTTCTTGTAGACATCATCGACTTTTGCGAATTGTATGAATCGCCACGGTGCCCGCTCGCATCCTGCTTCCATAAGGAGCGTTACACGACTTGGTGCGAAGTCTGAAGCGATTGTTCTCCCGCAGTGTTTTGCTACTTCTTTTGAGAACGCTACTATCTCTTCGTGAAAGGGCATGTTTTCTACTTTGAGTCTCTCGCGACTTGCTCCTACGTGCATATATCCTTTAATTTCAATGAACATCGGGTTTGCTCGTTTGATGAGTTCAGCCCATTCTTCTGGGTTTTTATCGTTAAGGTCTTTGATAAGTGTGATTCGTATGACTGTTCGTGTTTTTCCTTCGTCACGCATTTTTTTCAGAAGGTCAAGACTCTTCATGAGCCTCTCCCAACCGTCTTTTCTCATTGGCCTATCTATTTCGATGTAGCTTTCTTTGTTGCTTGCATCCACTGAAATATAGAGTTGTGTCGGTGGTGTGATTTTTTCGAGCGCTTCAGGCAATTGTCCGTTAGTTACGAGGAAGCTTGAGATGTTCTTGTCGTGGAGGTCTTGTATGAACTCGCTCATTCTTGGATAGTATGTTGGTTCTCCATTGAGGCTAATTGCAAAGTGCAAGGGGTCGTTTCCTTGTTCCCATTTTTCTCTTGGTACTTTGTCGTGTCCTCCGAATCCTGAAAGTAATTTTCTTTGCGCATCAATGCACAAGTCAGTCATTGTCATTGGATCGTCTATTTTTCCAAAACCACTATTGTTTCTGCTTCTCCAGCAAAAAACACAGTCATGGTCGCAGAAGTTCACTGCTGGACTCATTTGTACGCAACGATGGCTTTTGATACCGTAGAATTTTCCTTTATAGCACGCTCCTTCGCCACGTAATGCTTTTTTTGTCCAACCACACACTTGTACTGAGGTGTGTTCGCCGACGAAGGCATTTCCCATGTGAGCAAGTTCTGCGCGATATTTTGGGTTCATAAAAATAAAGAAAAAGAAGGTGTTTTTAAAAGTTAATGCCGATATTCTTCAGAGAAGCCTATTCTTTTCCAAAAAGGGACTTTTGGTTCTTTAACAGGTTGATCATCAGGTTGATCAATTTCTTCTTGACGTCTACGTTCTTCTCCAGGACAATCAGGAAATCCGTTTTTTCTATTCCACTCTATAATAGCTCGTTCAAACGCCGGACTTCCCAACCCTTCACAATTCAGAGAAGTTAAAGAACCATAATCTGGTCCTGTGTTATCATCGCGATAAATCCCGCCATGGTTACCATCAATAAAACCATGATTAGCATCAAATTCTACAAGTCCTACCCGAGCATCTCTGACACTTTCAGAACGAATACCAGCTAAAACATCATCACGATTGAGTCCTGCAACGCCGGTAGTGTTATAAGCGAGCGTTCCACATCGACTATAGTTATCAGTTTCCGGACTCTTACTTGGAAAATCTATCTTTATTTCAGAATTTTTTATTAATGTGTCAATTGATTTCATGTTTTTGTTAAAGAAGACTTACTTAAATATTTTTATCATCTCTTTATTATTTTCTATATAGTAATATAATTGTATTCTGAATTTGCCACTCACTCGAAAGAGCATAATACTTATATAAGCAATCGCGTTACCCTCTGTATCGTCCTAGACGATGCCCGACACGAGAGTACCTTGGGGAGCATACGGCAAAGTCTTTGGAGCAATCCTAAGATGCGAGGCAACTCGTACCAAGCTATGAACCTGGGGGTTAGTGTTTCGGGTAACATATTCACACAAATGATTGTAGGAATTACCTACCATTTGTCACGAAAGAATACCAGCAGAGGAAAACTCTGCATATCACGGAGTTCATGATCATCACAACATTCACCTATTAGATGTTCTAGACTCCCTACAAGAGGGGATAAACATGGCAAAAATTGCACAAGTATCAGCTAAATATATTATTACTGCAAGTATCAACATCGAAGGAATCATAGACCGACCTGACGTTATCGGGGCGATCTTTGGACAAACAGAAGGGTTACTCGGCAGCGAACTAGAATTACGAGAATTACAACGAAGCGGACGAATAGGACGAATCGAAGTAAATGTTTCTACAAAGAGCGGGAAGAGTCAAGGAGAAATCATAGTTCCAAGCAGTCTTGATAAAGCAGAAACAGCAATTGTTGGCGCAGCACTTGAAGTCATCCAAAGAATTGGACCTTGCAACGCACACATCAAAGTACAAAAAATCGAAGACGTACGAATTAGTAAACGACAGCAAGTTGTTGAAAGAGCAAAAGAACTCCTCAGAAACTTTATGGAGGGCTCAGCAACTGATAGTCAAGAAATGGCAGATGAAGTAGTAAATAGCGTTCGCGTCATGGAAATTGTTGAATGGGGGAAAGACAGACTCCCTGCAGGTCCAGCAATTGATGAAAGTGACGAAATAACAATTGTTGAAGGTCGAGCAGACGTCCTCACACTTCTCAAAAACGGTTTTAAAAACGCAATATCAATTAACGGAACAAGCATGCCACCAAGCATACTTGACTTGTGCCGACAAAAAGTCGTTACAGTATTTGTTGATGGTGATCGTGGAGGAGACCTCATTATCAAGGAACTCATGGAAAATACTGAGATTGACTTTGTAACAAAAGCTCCTGATGGAAAAGAAGTTGAGGAACTCACCAAGAAAGAAATTCACAAATGTTTACGCAGTAAAGTCGCTGCTGAACAATTCAAGCTAGAAGCTAATGGTCACAGACCTGAAAGAAAGCCTGAACAAAGAAAAGACTACAAGAAAAACGATAAGAACAATGACAAGAGAGCACCGGTAAAAGTAGCGAAAAAGACTCCTGTCAAAACAACAAAAGCTTCCGCTGCTGAAAAAGAAAAATTTGCAGAGATGCTCGAAGACCTTATCGGTACTCGAGGAGCATACATTCTTGACGCGAAACTCAACATCCTAGGAAAAGTTCCTGTGAGCGAATTAGTATCAACCATTAAAAGTTTGAGAACAGGTATGCACGCAGTCATTTTTGATGGAAGTGCTGAGCGAGACCTTGCAGAAACCTGTGAAAGAAACAACGTTAACTTCCTCATTGGCATGGGAACAAAAGTAAAAAGCACTGGAAGCGTGCAAATACTCACGGCGGATGATCTTGAATGAAAAGTACAACTGAGCCTTTTGCTTTTCTCTTAAACCCTACTTATCAAAGAAAAGTAGCAGAATATCATACACGTATGAGAAAAGGAAATTGGGGTTTAAGCGAATTAGGAAGAGCAAAAAACAATCTTGAAAAAACTTTATTTTTACTTCGTTCAACAAATAATCAACTGCGTAGAGCACACCAAAATATTACTCGTGGAATTATAGAAACTGATGCTCAAGCAGAAATAATTAACATAGCAGATTACCATGGCAATCATTCTTCTTAAACTACCTCGCTACACCATGGTGAATGGTCACGCGAAGGCAGTGAGTAAAGCAGGAAGGTGGTACGTTGCAGATACAACAAAACAGTTCTCGACATCATATGGTATGGTTCCTGCTGATATTTTGCAAAGTCCTGGAAAGCACACTATCGGAAAAGACGAGTTCTGTGTCGTTCCTGCACAACCAATTGATGACGCAAAGGCACTCAAGCAAGACGTTCAAAGAATTCAGTGGAAAGATCTTGGCGTTATTGCTGCAAGAATTGGCGTTCATAAAAACATGATTTTTGCAGAGTCAGGAACAGGGAGCGGTGGCGCAACAAGTTTCTTTGCTCCGCTTGTGAAAACAATGTACAGTTATGACATTCGTGAGGAAGCGAGTGAAAGAGTGCAAAAAGAGCTTGACAGACTCAAAATTACAAACGTTACTTTTGGCGTGAATCCTATTGAAGAGGTCGAGACGCCAGAACAAGTCGATGCGTTCTTGCTCGACGTTCCCGAACCTTGGAAGGCATGGGAAGCTATGAATACAAACGTGAAACTTGGCGGTTTTGTTATTGGCTACACGCCAAACACAAATCAATTACAACAATTTGTTAATGATGCGCCAAAGAATTTTAAGAAAGAACATGTTTGTGAAATTATTGAGCGTCATTGGCGTGTTCATGGCATGGTTTGTAGACCAGAAACTGCTGACTTTAGTCATACTGCGTTCTTAAGTTTCTTCAGAAAAATATATTAAAATTAATTTTTTTCAAACTCTTTTTTTGCGTCACGACACGCGTTTCTAAACACTTCGGGAAGTGCTGGATGAATATAAATAATATTAAGTAAATCATCGAGTGTTGCGTTATGTGTCATAGCGTAGATTGCTTGATGTATCATAATACTTGCTTCATCACCGATGATTTGACAACCAAGAAGTTTTTGTGATTTCTTATCAAACAGAACTTTTACAAAACCATGATCTGGTATTCGTGCCATTCCTTGCGCGCTTGCTTTGTAAGTGTGCTTTCCAACAACATAATCGATGCCTTCATCTAACAGTTGTTTTTCTGTCTTGCCAACACCCGCGACTTCCGGATGACTAAAAATAGCATGAGGCATTGGAAGATATTGAATAGATTCTTTTTCTTCTTTGAAAAAATGGCGAAATAAATATTCTCCTTCAAAATTTACTGAATGACGAAAAAGATAATTACCGACGACATCACCAATAGCATAAATGTTATCAGCTCGTGTCTTCATGTGTTCATCGACTGAAATAAATCCTTTTTGCGTTATTTGTACACTCGTATTTTCGAGACCAAGGTTTTCAGTATTCGGATGCACTCCCGTAGCGACAAGCAAAGCATCACCTTTGGTCTTGTGTTTCTTAGCGTCAATCTCATACTCGACTGTAAATGTTCCGAAACGATATTTTACTGAAAGAATTTTTGTTCCATACTCTATCTTGTGAGATTTTTCAAAAACTTTTGTGAATTCTTCTTTTATATCATCATCTTCACGACCGATAAGTCCACTGCGAACAAGAAAATGCGTTTTGCTTCCGTATTGTCGATAGGCATGACCTAACTCACACGCAATATACCCTCCTCCGATAACAATGAGTTTTTTTGGAAGTTTCGTGTTGCGAAGTGCTTCTTTACTCGTAAGGTATGGTATTCCTTCAAGTCCGGGAATCTTTGGTACTGTTGGTCTGGACCCTGTTGCAATAACAATCTTATCAGCAGTCAATTTTTTTTCATTTACTTCAATTGTTGTATCATCAAGAAACTTTGCGTGTCCTTCATAATGATCAAGCGTTGGTATTTCATCGTAACTTTTTGGAATACTATCACTTTCTGCATCTATTTCTTTTGAGATTCGTTTTACAAGCTGAGAAAAATGTACGTTTTCTTTTATCGTAATCCCATATTTCTCTGCTTCTTTTGCATGAAGTAAAACATTAGCTGGATGAATGAGCATTTTGCTCGGAATACAACCTTTGTTCAAGCACGTTCCACCATACTTTTCTTTTTCAATAATTGCGACTTTTTTTCCGAGTTTAGCTGCAGGAGTACTAACCTTTGAACCACCGCCGCTTCCAATTACTATAATATCATAATGCATACTATCGAATCACATTTCACTCTTTAAAAGATTTCTGAAAAGCTAACGAATCAACACCATAAACCGAAGTGTCAGGATTGCGTACCATGAACAGTCTCACTAACGTTCGAGGCCGTCAATGCTTGCCGACAACCTCACTGTCGTTCGGAGCAGCGGGTACTACTGACCATAGACTGTCGTATTAGGGTGGAATGCGTACCATACACAACCTCACTAGCGTCCGGAGCTCATGCTATGCTAACGATTCAACACCATAAACCGAAGTGTTAGGATGAAAAGCATACCATGTACAATCTCACTACCGTTCGGAGCAGCTGGTACTATTGACCATAGACTGTCGTATTAGGGTGGAATGCGTACCAGCTGAACCAAAAACCCCTTTCTTTCACAATTTCTTCATCGGTATCGGTGCGAAATACAGTAATTGTTCCATCATCATGCTTTGTTATTTCAAGAGGAACACCAGCAAACTCATCACGTATCGTGCCAGTAATATCTTCTTCTCTGTACGCACGGTATTCTCCATTAATCTCAATTCCATGAATAACATCTTTTGCATGAATACTATTATCTCGGTTTTCAACTGGGAAGAAAAGGTTGCTTTCTTCATAGTATGAACCGTAAGGATCACGTCCGTAATCGCGAATATACCCTGTTTGTTGCGATAAAACAATACTCTCAGGGTGTTCTTGTTTCCAATCACGCCAAGCTACTGTATCAATTGAAAGCTCTTTGAGTTCTTTACCAACGAGTTCCCCAACAATGGCTTTTCCGTCAATTTGACTCCAATATGTATCGGTTTTCCTATCGTACATGACAAGATTTGAATTGTAGAGTTTTCCTGAAGTTCCAAATTCAACAGCTTCTCCATCTATTATGCTCTCATAAGCAATTCCTGTTCCGCAAAGAGGGCAATAAGTAATAAGAATTGGGTCGCCTGCTATTTCGTCATTGACAATCTCATGCCAAACCAGTATTTGTAATGGATACACTCGTTTCTCGCCTTCGTACTCAATTGCAAGAACGAGTTCATTATCAGCAATCCACTCATCAGCTTCTTCGAGGCTCACAAATCGAGGATTGTCTATTGAAGGAATTCCGTCTTTTGGTGGTCCTCCACTAAGAATCTTATCTGGATGAACTAAGTATTTTGTTCCGTCAGAGAGTGTTTGAATTTGTTGAACTGTTTCTTCAGAAATTTCTTGGGTTTCTTTTACTTGAATATCTTGATGAGAAGGTAATTTTTCACTTTCTGCTTGAGTGTCTTGAGCAGGAGCACAAGCTACAAGTACAAATAAGAGTAACGACAAATATTTTATCATACTCATTTTCCTTTTTTCGTCCTTTTAATACTTATGAAGGCAAAAAGCAGAAGAATAATTCCAAAAAGAAGAACATATTTTGCTGGTAGTTGTGGACTTTGCATGCCAAAAAGAAGAGCGATAAGAAGAGCGCCAATCAAAACAAAAAACGCATTGAGGGAATCTTTTTTTTCGAGAAGTGCTGGAAGTGGAGCTATAATGAGAAGAACTCCGAGTATCATTATCCAGTATGAGAATCGAATAAGGTCTTGAGAAAAGAACGAACCAAAGCTTATTGCAAGAAGCAGTAAGGCAATAGTAAACTTTGTTGAAAATATATTTGTTATTTTCATAGGAAGACGAAGAGTAAGTAATAAAGCGATATGACAAGCATGATTGCTCCTGTTACTCGATTAATTGTTGTTTTGTGTTTTGTAATAAAAGAAATAATCTGTTTACTCCATTGTAAGGATACAAGAGCAAAGAAGAGAAGCGGTGCTGCCATTCCGAGTCCGAAAAAAAGGAAATCAATCATGTTTTGTGCAAATCCATTGAGTTCGACAAATTGTCGTGCAAAAAACACTGTAAGAAAACTTGGTTGACATGGGATAACGATTGCTGCGAAAAAAAATCCAAAAAGAAACGCACTGAGATATGGGTTTTTTGATTCTGGCGTGTTAAAGTGAGGGAAGATTCGCGAAAAGTCAAAGTCAATGAGGAGTAAGATACTTATTGCGATAAGTACCATCATTGCTATTGGTGTTATAATACCAATGTACTGTGTCAGTCCGACTTCAAACACGTATGAAAAAAGCAAACCAAAAAGAAACATAAACGCCAAAACGCCGATTGAAACAAGAAGACCAAAAAGCGCAATCCCATATTTTCCTAAGTTGCTTTGTTGTGAAAGAAATGCGATGAATCCAGGAAATAAAGGAAGAACACACACTGCAGTGAGTGGTGTTAGTAGTCCGAGAATAAATACTTCAATCATGCTTCACAACTCGCAAGTATTGCATCAATTTCTTCACTGTCTTTTACTCCTCCAGCAAATAATTCTGTAGCTCCATTTGGACAAATGAGTAGCATCGGTACTGCAGGCGCATTCACCACTTGAAAACCAAACTCATCTATTAATTGTGTTGTGAGCTCAGCAGGGCTTACTGCGTAACGCCAATCAAAACCATTGCTTTGTGCGTGTTCCCGAACAAGAGATTCTTCTTCATTAGGGTCTGTGTTGAGAGATATGCTGACAAAATCGTTTCGTTGTTCATGGTATTCTTTGAGTATTTTTTGTTGTTTTGTGCAGGTCGGACACCAAACTGCGAAACTTTCAAGAATAACTGGTTCATCAAAAGAACCAATCGTGAACTCTTCTCCATCTTGTACGTTATGTAGAGGAATATCTTTCCAGTGTGTTGTGTTATTGACTTCTTCATCAGAAGTATCCTTTTGAGTATCAACAGAACAAGCAGCGACAAAAATAACTAATAATAGTACAAACATTCCTTTCATATTCAAATTTCCGTGGTTGTAATTTATATGTTTTCTGAACTAGAACCACGTCGCGAGAATGATTGTCATAAGTACAACGCTGAGTAATTCAAAGCCCATGTTAATTGCATAAAGTCCTAATGGCTGTTTTGACCATAAGACGTTCGCTAAGGAAGGCATAGCGGTAAAAGCGAGCCAAACTAGAACAATAGTTATCACTGCCATCATCGTTGGCATCCCTGTAAACAACAGTGCAATAATATATGCTGTAACAAAAAGCCGTGAAAAGCTTATTAGAAATGAGCTTATTTTTGGTTTTGCAATTTCTCCGTTAAGATGAGCCCATTCACGTCCAAATAATAAACCATACCAAAGTATTGAAAACCCAAAAGCGGCAATGGCTGCAATCAATGAAGGAATGATGAAGCTTAAGTAAGTCATACTTAACTTATTAGTTCTGTAGTTTTTAATTATATCGGCGAAATGATTATAAAAAGAAAGGTCTGTGTTAATGTTATGATATCAATTGGTGATGGCATTCCTTATTTTGAGCTTGGAGGAGTAGATGATGAAATCTATAGTCCTGAATCGTTTTCTGGACGAGTTCTTGTTGTTATTTTTAGTTGCAATCACTGTCCTTACGCTCAAGCGTACGAAGACCGTCTTATCAATTTACAAAAACGTTTTGGCGTTCAAGGAGTAGATTTTGTTGCAATTAATAGTAATGATGAAGAGTCCTACCCTGCAGATAGTTTTTTGAAGATGAAGGAGCGTGCTAAACAAAAAGCATTTCCTTATCCGTATCTTCGTGACAGGGATCAAGTTATTGCACAGAAGTTTGGTGCGCAAGTTACACCTGAAGCTTTCGTATTTGACAAAAGAAGAGTTTTGCAATATCATGGTCGCATTGATGATAATTGGCGTGACGCGAAAGGTGTTGAAGAAGAGAGTCTCAAAAATGCTATTAGCGATTTGCTTGCAGGAAGTACGCCAAAAGTGCAAGAAGCCCCTACTCTTGGTTGTTCCATTAAGTGGAAGTAGGAGATTTCCTACAGCACTCGTAGAAAGACTTATTAAGAAGAAAACCGCAAAATAAATTATGAAATATTTACTCTTCCTCTTAATTTTTCTGGTTGCTTGCAGTAGTTCACCGACAGGAAACGTTGTTGAAAACTCTGAAGTTGTTGTTCTTGAAGAAAAAATCGCTCAGTTAGAAGAAGCTCTCGCTGAAGAAGAACAAGCAGTTCTTGACGCTAATGACTTACGAGCAGTGGCTGAGACTGAACTTGCACAAATGCGAGACGAGTTCGAGAGTTTGCAAGCAACAGTGAATCAACAAAAAATTGTTATGAAACAAATGGATAATGAACGCCTTGAGGCTGTGAATGAAGCTGAAGGATGTAGTGAGCGCATTGAGAGTCTTGAAGAGAGTAATGAGAAATTGCAGAGAATGCTTGATGTTTGTCAAGAGGACTTGAGCTAAAATCATATAAATACTAGTTATTTCTTCATAGTATGAAAGCTTGGGTAGATATATACGCTCCGAAAAATAGCTCTGAGATTGTTGGAAGAGAAAAAGAAGTAAAAATAGTTGAAGAATACTTAGCTGGAAAGACAAAAAAGCCTCTTCTTATTGCAGGCCCTCCTGGTGCTGGAAAAACAAGCTTAGTTTATGCTCTTGCAAAAGAGTTTGAGATTATTGAAGCGAACGCGAGTGATTCTCGAAACAAGAAATCTATTGAAGAAACAGTTGGTCAAGCTCTCAAGCAACAAAGCTTGTTTATGAAATCTCGTCTTGTCCTTATTGATGAAGTTGATGGTGTTTCTGGTATGAAAGACCGGGGTGGTAATCTTGCTCTTTCTCGTTTGCTTAAAGAAACCTCGACACTAGCCATCATGACTGCCAATGAACCTGATTCTGATAAGCTCAAACCTTTAAGAAAAATTGCAAATCTTATTATTTTAGATCCTCTCTCGACAACTGCAGTTACTAGTCGCTTAAAAGAAATTCTTGAAAAAGAAAAAATAGTTCTTGATGAAAAAGTTGTTTCCGGTATTGCTCGTCGTACAGGAGGTGATTTGCGAGCTGCAATTAATGATTTGCAAACAGTTGCTAATAGCAAAGAAAAAGATTTGAGTGTTCTTGGAGATCGCGATCACACGAGCGAGATTGAAGATGCTTTGCTTCGGGTTTTTAAGACTACTAATCTTTCTGTTGCGATGGGAGCATATGATGATGTTTCAATTCCTCCTGATCAAATCTTGATGTGGGTTGATGAAAATCTTCCTCGCGAGTACAAGAATGAAGATCTTGCAAGAGCTTTTGAAGCAGTGAGTAAGGCAGATGTTTTTTTAGGTCGTATTCGTAAACAACAGTATTATCGATACTATGTGTACATGAATGCCTTGCTTTCGGGAGGTGTTGCTCTTGCTAAAAAAGAGAAGAATTCATCTCAAATCAAGTATCAGAGAAGCGAGAGGCCTTTGAAAATCTGGATTGCAAATAATGCTAATGCAAAACGTAAAGCAATTGCTGAGAAAATCGCTACGGCGACTCATTCTTCTATACGTGATGTTATGCAGGAGTTTCCTTTGTATTTACGCGCTGCGAGAAATAAAGAATTTTTAGCGAGTTTTGTTAAAGAGTTTGATCTTGATTCTGAGCAAGTTGCTTGGATGAAACAAAAAGCTCTTTAGGATTTCTGCGCGTACCATTTGTTTAAGAACCACGAGATAATAAGCGGTACGAACACAGCCAACCATCCTACAAGCAATGCCCAGAGAGGATATCCTCCGTAAGGCTCTGCTAATTCTGCAATGAAGAAGTTAATAAGAAGAGCTACTAAAACTACAGGAACAATCAATCTAATATTCCACCACCAAAGTGTTGTTGGGAACCATTTTGTTCTTGCAATATCTTTTCTGATAAGCTCTCCTTTTTTTGTCCAGCCAACAACAAGCATAGTTGCAATACTTACAAAAACAAGGCCGTAATGCGTGACAAAATGATCAACTACATCAAGAAAATACAATCCTGCTTGCGAGGTATAAACTATTCCGAGTAGGAAACAAACAATACTTGCACCAAGAGCTACTTTTTGTGAACTGATATTTACTCGTTCTTTAAATGCTGCTGTGAATCCTTCTATGAGGCTTATTGCTGAACTAATTCCAAGAGTTAAGAGCATAACAAAAAATATGAGACTGAATATTCCTGCTGCTGGCATTTGACTGAGCGCTTCTGGGAATACAACAAATGCGAGACCTGGTCCACTTGCTGCAACATCATCAATTAGAACTCCTGATTGCAATGCGAGAAAACCTAGAGTTCCAAAAACGACAAATCCTGCTAAAATACTTACTGTACTATTGAGTACGGCAGTCCATATTGCGTCTTCTGTGAGTGCTTCGTCTTTTTTCGTGTAGCTTGCGTAGGCTATCATAACTCCAAAACCTAATGTGAGTGTGAAGAATATTTGTGTTGCTGCGGCAAGCCAAACATCAACACTCATAAGAGCACTAAGACTTGGTGTTAAGTACGCTGCTATTCCTGCTCCCGCTCCTTCCAGCGTTACTGCGCGAACAAGAAGTATGATGAGAAGTATGACCGGCAATGGAACAATAACTGAGATAACTCTGCTAATGCTATTAACTCCTTTCCATATGCTAAAATAAATAATAATCCAAACAGCTACTAGTGCTACGAATATTGAGAGATTAAAACCTCCGAAGACTCCTATTCCTTCGCTCAGATTAAGTATGTTTTCATAAAAAAATCCTTCTGCACCTGTGCTCCATCCGAGTGAGAGACTATTAACAAGATATAAGAGACCCCAGGCCATGACAACTGCATAATAACTTAATATCATGAATCCACAACCAACAGCCCACCAGCCGATGGTTCCTGCCCATGGTTTTATTTCACGAAGTGCGCCTACTGCGCTCTTTTGAAATTTTCGTCCAAGACTAAATTCTAAGAGTAAAAGAGGAATTCCAATAACAAGTAATGCGATAAAGTACGGAAGAAGAAAAGCACCTCCTCCGTATTCATATGCAAGATAAGGAAATCTCCAGAGGTTACCAAGACCTGCAGCAGAACCTACTGCTGCGAGTATGAAGAGCATTCTGTTCGGCCATCGATCTCTTGCCATATTTTTCTTGAAGGCTCTTCTTTTTTATGGTTTTCTCAAAAAATAATTATTTTCTATATAGTAAGATTAAATAAAATACAAAAAAGTTCTTCAAACATCAGAATCTAACATTAGTTATTTCTCAGATTTAATGAGTAAATAAATCAAAATTCCAAATAATATTAATGGAGAAATAGTCCAGCCTATGACACCTAACAAAATACCAAGAAATGGACCCAAAGCCATTGATGGATTATAGACATGAAGTAAAATTGGAAGACTTAGAATGAATGCCACAATTAATATTTTCCTTGATTTCAATAATTCCATTATATACCTCCATTAAATATTTTATATCACTTTAGGAATTTGAAATTTATTAAGTTTAACATGTAAAGAAAAGGGCTCCCGGTTTCCCGGGAGCTGGAAGGTATGATCGAGCAAAGCTCTCACGACCTCCAGCCCTACAGAAGAGAAAATGCCCCCGACAAACGCCGGAGGCTGGAGGTAGAAAAACAAACTTTTGCGACAAAGGTGTTTCAAACCCCTCCAATAATAAAGACACAGACATTCTTTTTATATGTTGTGATAATCCAAAGGCGCCTGACAACACTCATCATACTGGTCAGTGAGTTCAGTTAAAATATCAGATAATTCTTGACTTTTTTGAGAAGGTAAAGTAGCATTAGCTCTTGCAAGTTTATTTTTTGTAATTTTTAACTGACTTTGAAACAAAGAATCGTATTCTTCAGATGAAGGATCATCAATACTCACCGACTCTAAATTACCAAGTAATTTGCGACTAGTAGTAATTTCAGAAAGAACAATTCTACAAATCGCTCTTGATACATCAACATATGTTTGTGCTGAAGGAGTAGAAAATTGCTGATGTGCTTTTTGTGCAAGAGCATATAGTTCAGCCCTTTGAGGATTATCTCTTGAAAAAGAATCCGCTTCAACTATAAGAAAATCATATCCTTGTTGTAATCGATAAGATAAATCTTTTTCATTCATAAATGACTGAAAAGTATTCTCTTTTATAATAATTATGCGAATTCATATAAATACCTCCACCCCCACAAGGAATATGGCACAAGATTTTATGAAAGAACTCACAGCATTTTGTCGAGAAAAAGGATTTGTTTGGGGTCCTAGCCCAGAGATTTACGGAGGACTCAGCGGATTTTACACCTATGGCCCTCTCGGTAAGCTTCTCAAGAACAACGTTGAAGAGCAAATTCGAAAAACCTTTCAACAAAATAATTTTTGGGAAGTTGAATGCCCAACCATACAACCAGCAACGGTCTGGGAAGCATCAGGACATCTTGGCGGATTCACCGACCCACTTGTAAAAGACGTCGATGGTAATGTCTATCGTGCTGATCATCTTGTTGAAGAAGCACTCGAAAAAGAAGGCAAAGACCCTGCTGTTGAGCTCGCAGGAAACGAACTACTTTCATTCATTAAAAATATGAATATTACCGCTCCTAATGGCAAGGCCCTCGTTCCTGAAATAACCAATCATAATCTTATGATGCAAACGACTATCGGTCTTGGAATTGAAGCCTATAATCGTCCAGAAACAGCAACAACAACCTATCTTCCTTTTCAAAACTATTTCAATTACTTTCGAAAACAAATCCCTTTTGGAGTTTTTCAAATCGGAAAAGCATATCGAAACGAGATTAGCCCAAGACAATTTATTATGCGAATGCGTGAATTCACTCAAGCAGAAGCACAACTCTTCATTTTTGAAGATCAAAAAAACTCCTATGAGGGTTTTGAGAAGGTGAAAGAGAATGTTCTTCCTTTGTTCGCGTGGAATCATCAAGAAAATAACAAAAGTCTCGAGCAACTCAGTGTGAAAGAAGCACGCAATACATTTTTCAAAAACGATGCTTATGCCTTTACAGTAGCCATGGCTTATGAGCTATTCAAAAATATCGGAATCCCTGAAGAAGCGATGCGTCTTCGTCAACACGGCCCTGACGAGAAAGCATTTTACGCTGATGACGCGTGGGATATTGAAGTAAAAACGAAAAGTTTTGGCTGGCAAGAAATGTGCGGAATTCACGATAGAACAAATTATGACTTACAACAACATCAAGAGTTTTCGAAAAAAAGCCTTTCGGCAAGTGATGAAACACATAAGAAAGAAATCCCTCATATTCTCGAGATTGCTTTTGGAACTGATAGAGCAGTCTTTGCACTACTTGATTTACTTTTTAACCCACAAGAAATAAGCGAAGGGAAAACAACGTTTCACATTCCAAAGCATATTGCACCAATAAAAGCAGCAATTTTCCCTCTTGTAAAAAAAGAAGGAATGCCAGAGATTGCAAAAGAAATTTATGAAAAGCTCTCGCAAGAACTCGTTTGCATTTATGACGAGTCAGGCAGTGTCGGTCGTCGTTACCTTCGTGCGGCAGAACAAGGAATTCCTTATTCAATCACTATTGACGGCCAAACACTTGAAGATGATACAGTCACGCTTCGCGATCGCGATACCGAAGAACAGATTCGTGTTCCTAAGAGTGAATTATCTGCGAAAATACGCGGTCTTTTGAGCAAATCTTTTTAAAAGAAACAAAGGTTCAATCACCATTACGGGTTCGTACTTCGGAAAAAAGCCGAAGTCCAACCCTCAAAGGGTTCGTAGCTCAGCTGGGGCAGCCTCAAGCATAGCTTTCATAGCTTTGCTGAATGCAGCAAAGAGCGTCCGACTGAAGATCGGAAGGTCATGGGTTCAAGTCCCATCGAACCCAGATTTAATTCTCATTGTAGAGAACGTGTATTTGATAAACCGAATTTATGTTTCACTAATAAATATCGTAAATATGAATTATTATTTAGCATAACTCCTAAGAAAGTATTTTTCAATCAACTCATTTAAGCTGTAATAATTCTGCAGTTTTCTCTGTTGCTTCCAGTGCTGTCATTTTATTATCTTCGCTGGTAAGTAACTTAAAGTATTCGCCAAGAAATCCGCAAAGTTTTCGTTCGTTTTCGGAAACCATACGAATACATGCTGTTCTCAGTATAAATACTTAACCCAGACTATTCGCCAAGATATTTCCTGCGATGATGTTGAAGATGAGCATGATAACAAAGCTGATGATGACATAAAGCATCGTGCTCCGAATGAGTCCTGTTCCTAGCATTTCTTGTTCTGATAATGGATCAATACCATTTTCAATACCATTAACCAATATGGTCAAGACATAAGCTAGTTGCACAACATAGAGACCTACTATTGATTGAAAATAAAAGGTTGGAATTCCTCCTGCGCCAAAAATCTCTAGGATTCCAGAAGCAGGCACTCCTCCTCCATCAAGTCCTGAAAAATTATTAATTGTTGAAGTGAGCGTTCCCAAAATTTTTGTAATCATCGATGTTATTCCAATAACAATACCACTAATAACAGGAGTTAAGAAACTAATTTGACTTTTCATACTGCTAATAACATCAGCCATTAAGTCTCGGAGTCGCTCATCGACTCGATGCATTTGTTTGATGTATTCTGAAACGTTAATGACTGCTTGGCTCGCGATAATTGGTCCTTTCTTGCTACTCTCAACAAGGACTTTCATACTACTCTCAATAATATTACTCGGGTATCTGAGAAGAGCACCGTGCTTGTTATCAAAAATTGCTTGTTCCACACTCATTCCGTTTGCAATGTTCATACTGGTGAGCTCAAAGAACCTTCCTGTTTCTGTTCCTGACATCACGTTTGCTACTTTGCTAAACGCAATCTCTGCTGGCAAACCATCTGCAAGACGGTTTCCTAATTGAAAGAGTCCTGAAGCGAATTCTTGTTCGAGACGTTTTGTTGCTTCACGAATCTTCAAAACATGTTTGCTTTTGAGTCGATAATACAGTCCAATACCAAGTCCAATACCAAGCGGAATGAACAAACTCAAGAGTGCTGCACCAATTCCAAAGGGACCAAAGTACTCTCCGTTCCAAACAAGATCTCCTGCACTATTTCTTTCTTTTTGTTCCCACCAACCATAAAAAAAGAATTTTGCACTTTGCATATCTTGCTCGTCTTCAATATCAATTGTTTGAATTCTATCAGATGCATCATCAGTGAACGCAATATCTTGACCTGGATTAAACAGGCCGTAAGCGAGCGGAGAAAAACCAATGAGCAAACAAGCAACAAGAACAAAAGTTCCTATCATTGCAGGACCAACACTCATGACTTCATCACCTATTTTCATGAGTGCTCCTTTGTATTTCTTGAGTTCCGGATTCATTTCAGAAACGTCTGTATTACCATAACCTGTCGGTCGTTTGGCAAGCATCTGACGACCAAGAATATACACTCCAATAGGTAAGGCAATATTATAAAGCGTGAAAAGATGATACCAATATACTCCTTCAATCATTGTAACAACAAGCGGTAAAATGACAAGTCCAAGAATTGGTAAAATAATTCCGAGCATGTGCAAGGTTGTAATTGGTCCTTTGAGATTGTGCGCGTAATGCATCATTTTCTCATAGGTTTCGTCAAGCATGACAGTGAGTGACTTATCAAGAAGACTTAATCGTCGTGCTTCTGAACTCTCAAGTAAAGAACCTTCTATTAAATGCATACTCTCGATGAACTCCATATTGGTTTCTTTCCAACTCTCAAGATAATTGTCAAGGCTTTCTTTGACACTCTCATACTTTTCTGTCTCAACATCCCATATGATTTTTTTCATGTCAAGGCTCAAAGGTGGAGCAAGGTGTTCTGCGGCAAAATCAATTGCAAGTTCTAAATTACTCGTGTGTCGCATGTAGGTTACTAGATAAAATATTGAGAGCACCATTTGATTACTCGCTTTAATTCGCCAATTTGTTGCGAGCGTTAAAGGAAGTTTCCCAAGCGGTACAATCATAATAAACGCAATTATTGTAAAAAATACTATGAAGAAAAAGTAAGGGTCTGAACCAAGTAATGATGGAATAATAAAAAAAAGAAAAATAGCTGCAAGGATGATCCCAAGAGGTGCTAATAATGCGAAGCTCGCGACTCCTTTTGGTGTGATATTGAGATGAACTTTTGTTATCGCTTTTTCTAACTCAGGAATTTGTTTCTTATCTGGCGAGACAGCAAGAATCTTCTCACTTATATTACAAGCTTTTTCATAAAGATTTAGCTTTTTCGGAAGGTATTGTTGACGAAACTCTTCGTATTGCTTCGTTTCCATTCGAGGTTTTCCAATCTCGTGTTCAAGGATGCGAGCGTATTTTTGTCTGATTTCGTCATAGTCCATACAGTCACTTTCTCTTTTCTATCTCATCTTTAAGCCATTCTCGCCATCGGAAAAGAATTTCTTTACTATCAAGAATATCTTTTTGTGAGCGCACTTTATCACTTATTCTATGAAATGCATCGTTTGCTTGTATCACAAATGCTGCTTCGAGAAGTTCTGGCTTCTTTTCTGCTGCTTGAAGAAGATCTTCTTTTATTGTTGCTCGAAGAGTAATATTATCCCACACGGCATCCCAGTTCCCTGCCCATTCTTTCACGTTTCCTGCAATTGCTTTAAGAATGTCACTGTCTCCGTTAATAAGCGCATCAGTTGCTTCGAGCTCGTCAGTTTCTGCATTGTATTTCATGAGGTCAACAAAACCGTTTTCTGCAAGAGGATCATCAGTCCAATGCTTTCTCACTTCAGTAATTTGTGTGACTCGACGCCACTTATGAAGACCGTCTGACGATTTAATCGGGTTTGCAACGACAATAATATCTGTTGCTTTGAAACTTGTTCTTGGAACATCAAGATCATTTACGACACGATCAAAAACACCATAAGGACTATCTCCGTGAATCGTTCCTGCAACAACATTGGCTAATGCTCCAACACGCATCGCTTCATAAAGTGCTCGTGCTTCTTTACTTCGTACTTCACCAACAATAAGGCTACTGTCTCCAAGACGAAGTGTTGTTCGTATTCCTTCGTCAGCAGGCACTTCACTCTCTCCCTTGCTTAAAGCACCTGCGACTTTCATATTTTGAATATTATATCCAAGTTTTCTCAGACTTCTTGTTGGTAATTCTAAAGTATCTTCAATAGTTATTATTCTATAGCGCCTCATTATTTCTACAAGAAGACTTCCAAGAAGACTGGTTTTACCTGCGCTTCTTGTTCCTGCAATAAGTAATGTTCTGTTTCCATCAATAATAAAACTCAAGAGTCCTGCTGCAAGAGAATTTATCATTTTTGTTTTCATAAAAAGAGGAAGCGTCCATGGTTTGTCTCTGTGTCTTCGAAAGGCATAGGCTATTCCCGTCGGGTTAAGTGGTGGAGCAATCACGCCTACTCTTGCGTTTGCAATTCCAGGTATTACGATTTCTGTATCAAGAACAGGGTCTGCCTCGTCAAGCGGACGCCCACTCATTATTCGTAATTTACTCGCCCAACTCTCCCCGTCTGCAATGCTTGGAACAATGTTTGTTCTACACTCACCGTATTGTGAATGAACAATATAGACTGGTACGTTTCCCATCGGGCTGTTTGCAGTTACGTCTTGAACATTATCGTCAGCAAGAAGTATTTCAATAAGACCAAAACCTACTGTGTAGCGAACGAGTATCTCCGTGAGTTCTTGAAACTCTTCTTCTTGTAGTATAAATCCTTTACTTTGTGCTAGTTCTTCAAGTAAGTCACGTCCGAGATTCTTGAATACTTCTCTCATCCTCTCGGGATTCACGAATTCTTGTTGTTCTGGTTCGTGTTCACTTAATATCTGCTTTGCTTGATCAAGGAGTTCATAATGGTCTTCTGAAAGTTTGAATTCTGGTGGCATGACGTGATAGAGGTTTTGAATATCGTCTTCCGTTTCGAAAATGATAACTTCACTTTTTCCTACAGAGTAACTCGTGAGTTCTTGTGCTCTTCGAGGGTAGGAGGAGAGAAGTTTTGTAAAAAGAAAGTCTGGCTTAATACTTACTTCAAAGACTTTGCGATAAATATCTCTTTCTCCGATTGTGTGACCTGCAAGGTGTGGTTTGAGTTTTTTGATAAGGTCGAGTTCTTCAAGAACTTCAGAGATATGCTCAAGAAGCGTGATGAAACGATGTAGTGCCTTTGATTCTTGAGAATTTGTTTCTTTATCAAGCTCGATGCGATATTCTCTGATGAAGCGTTTGAGCGCAACATAGCTTCCGACAGGGTCTTGCTTGAACTTATTAAAAATAATATCTCGTAGAAAGTTAGTTGCTCTTGTAGCGTCAATTGTTCCGCCAAAGGATCGTATTCTCTCAAGTGAGTATTCAGAACTTTGTTTTGAGAGTCTTCTGTAGGCAACTGCGACTTCTTTAAGAAGGCGAACTTGATTGTATTCGTACTCGAATTCTCGTTGTTGATCGAAAATAATCTTTGTTGTGCTAGGATTTTGTACGAGAAGATCCACTGCTTTTCCCATAAAAAGCGCTTCGTCTTCTACACTAGGCATTTTTTGCACATTATTTGCGTCGACTCTGAGAACGTTTTCGTCTCCTTCCCGATTCAGCTCTGCTGAGAAAATTGTTTTCACCACCTCGAAAGCTTTTTAATACTCCTCACATTTAAATGTTACGTGGTGAGAATGACTGAAGAACTATATCCTAAGAAGCAGAATCCTCAAATACCGCAACATCCTGAGGCTGTAAGAGTCCGTATTCTTGAGAATCGTTATAAAAATCTTTCTCGAAGAGAAGAGTTGGCTGAAGAAAACATGCTTCGTTTTGAAAAAGAGCTTAATTCTGAGGTTCGTGCAGTAAAAAATAAGGTTATTGAAACGAGGCGTCATCTCGAACAAATAAATGAGCGTTTGGACATCGTACAAGGGCAGATGGTTGATGCAGCTTCAAAATACGACTTGCGCGTTCTTGAGGCCTACTTGAACATGATTGAGCCTTTTGAGTTTGCAACAAGAGCTGAGATGAAGAGGTTGTTAGATGATCAACGTAAATGATATTAGGCAGTTAAAGCAGCAAGGCCTCTCTAATAATCAGATTATTCAACATTTTACGAAACAAGGTTATAAAACTGCAGAAATTTTTGACGCTCTTAATCAACTCTCTATTCAGCCAATGGAGCCTGAACGACCAAATCTTGGAAATCAGCAAAACACTCAACAAAATCAAGCCCCAGCAAACAATCCTCAAACTCCACCGTCTTTTCAATCGAGCAGTTCTCGAACGCCAAGCCCACAATCTTTAAATACAAACCAAACTAGTTCTTATTCTATGGCTGATTCAAACGAAGAGCTCATCGAAGCAATTATTGATGAGAAATGGAATGATCTTCTTGAAGATATTAATAAAATAATTTCTTGGAAAGAAAAAACCACTCAACGTATTGATCAGTTTGAACAGCAATTCAATGACATGAAAAATCAGTTCGATAAACTA
>CAZDJS010000008.1:14874-25030 GCA_964505795.1 uncultured Methanosarcinales archaeon | reverse complement strand
TGTTCGACAAACCATCTTCTTAATTTCTACGGGTTAACACCAGATACCTACATACTCATTGCTAAAGCAGTCATTAGAGGAGCGGAACAATATGAACAAAACGAAGAGCTAACAACATACAATCCAAGAACAGTCCTTGCAACACGAGCAGAAGCAATCTGTATTCAACAGCAGCTCTATGGTTGCGTTCAAAGAAGTAAAGAACATTCAGCAAGAATTGCAGGAAAGTTATTATTACCAACACAAGAAATTCCTCATCTTCAAACTGATGCCTTCAATAAATCTCAAATTCTTGAAAATATCATTAGAAAATTTAGCGCAAATAGTCAAGAGCAATATCACTCATTGAGCACATTTGGTGAGAGGGTCAGTATTGCACAAGCAGACCCTCACTATAACGAAACAAATACAATTAATCTTACTGCGTTAAAACAAAGAAAAGCAAGTAACGCTGAAAAAATACTTTTCAGAGAGTTTAGAAAAATAAAAACAATAGTAGACCATTTGTGAAATAATGACAACACAAAAAATTCATAAACAATTTTTACCAACACTTGATTGTCTGCTACTTGGCGGATCAGAAGCAATAACTTCATTTGCAGATAAACCAAAAAGAGATACTGAACCAAAAAAACATTTAGTCACAATTACGCAAAAAACACTTGAAGAACTCAGCGATATTGAAAAAGGAAATTTTCGCACAAATAATCCAGAAGAAAAAAAATTAAAAATGAGTCGTGCACAAGAAGTATTACGATTTCTTAATAGCAGGCTCTCAGGATTCACAGCAGACAAAGAATACCCTGTAGGAGATGAATTATATCTTTGTCTCAGCAACAACAACACTATTGAACAAATCCCTCAAGATAATATGGACTCACTTGTTGTTTGCCAGTACGAAGGAGAACGACTTCATTATTCTCGAAAAGGACTCAAAGCAGAAATAGCTACATTTACGAGAGTTGACCCGAATATTCGTAGAGAAGGAGTAGTACGCATTGAAGACGACGAAGTATATGACGAGATTAGTTGTAAATTACAAGAGAAGAAAAAATCTGTCGAATTAGCAACTCTTACAGAACATGTTGAACGGTTCCACCCAAACCAGTATATTATTTTTGATCGCAGTTCTAGCGATGCAAATACTATTGTCGGTGTTGTTGAAGGAGATATACAATGGCATGAAGAAAACGGAAGAAAAACAAGATTCTACATGGATAAACTCGCAATTAATCTCCATCCACTGCACACGCTCATGCAACAGCAACCACTTGGAAAAGGAAAACTACAACCAAGAAACCTTGAGCAAGCAATATACATGCATGCCTTGCAGCAAGAGCACATCAGCATGGTTTTTGTTACGGGAGGAGCAGGAACAGGAAAAACAATAATCGGATATGGTAGTGCATTAGCACAAACACTTCCTCAAATTCCTCGTAATCATCCAACTTACAACACTGGAGCAAAAGGAAAAGAAAAAGGAAACAGAAGCATTAAAGAAAATCCTGCAAGTAATAGGTTTGAAAACATTTACATCACAAAAGCACCTGGACAAATAGGTAATGAGAGAACAGATATTGGCCATCTTCCCGGAGATGAGAGAGCGAAGCTTGGTTCAACAATCCAAAGCTATATTGACGCTCATGATGCATTACGAACAGGATTCCCCTTTCAAGCATTTGAATATATTGACAAGAAACTTGAAGAAGATGGTGTAAAAAAAGAAAAACATACGCGTAAAGAAATAGGAAATTCTGGTCTTCTTGTTCCTGATGAAGGAATTATTCACATAGAAAATTTTGGAAAGTGGAGAGGAAGAACAATGGAAGACGCAGTTGTTTTTCTTGATGAAGCGCAAAACTTACGTTCAGAAGAGATGATTCATCTCATTCAAAGAATGGGCTTTGGAAGTCAATACATTATTAGCGGAGACTATGAGAGTCAAATCGATGATCAAAATATTAGTGCAACAAACAACGGGTTATTCTATGCGATTAAACATTTTATTAGTCAACCATACTCTGCAGTTATTTCCTTAGAAAAATCTCAACGTCATATGGCAGCAGCACACGCACACAAAATGCCACGATTTTAGTTCTTTATTTCTTCTCTGCTTTCTCACTAATAATCGCCGAGTTTCCTGTTGGGTCTTTGAGAACAATTTTCATCGGTTCTTGACCCCACATGACACGAGTGAGCTTTTTCAAATGATTTTTCGCCTTCTTGGCAGTTGCAGAATCTCCTTCAGCTTGCGCAACGTCACGAACAGTCTCGATTTGTTTCTTCATTCGATTAAGAACACCTTCAATATTTGAGACATAACCATTTGCTGTATCTCCTGATTGAATACTACCAACAGTTCCAAGTTTAATATCAGCATGACTGCTTTTCACAACTCGAATTTTCATATCTTCTTCAGAATCTACAGTTATAGTAAATGTTGCCTTGCCATGATTTTCTTCTGCTTCGACGTCAGCTTTATGGTATTTACAGCTTGTGCAGTCCATACTAAAAATATAACAAACTCCGAAAAAGGGAATCTCACGAGACATCTCTGTAAGTGTTAAGGTTTTTTCTCCGCAAATCGGACAAGTTTCTCCAGTAATTTGGTCATAATCATCCATAAGAATTCAACAAACAAAAAGAGTTTAAAAAACTTACTCAGTCTTTCGGTAGATTTTAGCAAAACTTGGAGTTACAACAATGTAATCATTTCCAAACCCTGCAACATCTCCTTCAATAGCATCACAAGTCTTCTTTATCTTATTGATTGCTCGTTTGAGTTCAACCAAGTCTTTTTCCTTGAGTGGTTCAATATTGAGTAAGCAGATAGTATATCCTTCTCGTAGAACATCAAGAACTGGTTTTACATCAGAAAAGTCTTCTATTGTGAAGGGCCTCACCATTACTTGTGAGTCGCCAGATGAGAAGTCAGGTTCTGCGTTGAGCTCGACGTACTCATCCTCTACCTCCGTATTGTCATCGTATGTTGTTTTTTTTAGTCTTCGGAAGTCAAAGATTGCCATAAGTATATCCTCCTAATAGTAACGATTCTCAGACGTATATAAAGCTTTCTATGTCAAAAGAGAGCAATTAGAGAATCGAACTATTTAAAAAAACACCTCATTACTCAAAAATCATGAAGATTTTTATTCGAACATTTGGTTGCGCTCACAATCAAGCAGATAGTGAAATGATGGCGGGACAGCTTGAAGAAGCAGGACATCACCTCGTAACAAAAGAAGAAGAAGCAGACCTTGTTCTTTTTAACAGCTGCACTGTGAAAGATCCAAGTCAAAAACGTTTTTTTCATGAAGTACAAGAAGCTCAAAAAAGAAAAAAAGTAGTGGTTGCAGGATGCGTCCCTCAAGGAGAACCAAATAACAACGCACTCAAAAACATTTCTGCCATAGGAACAAAACAAATTCACAAAGTAGTCGCTGTCGTCGAAAAGACTGCTCAAGGAGAAACAGTGCAAGAGCTTAAGAAAACTCCCATTAATGCGCCTTTGCTTCTTCCAACAAAAAGAAATAATCCTCTTATCGAAATAATTCCTGTGAATAGTGGCTGTCTTGGTCGATGCACTTTTTGTAAAACAAAACATGCGCGGGGACATTTGAGTAGCTGGCAAGAAGAAGAAATAATAACTAAAGCTAAAAACGCACTCTCTCAAGGAGTAAAAGAGCTATGGCTCACTTCAGAAGATCTTGGAGCCTACGGGCGAGATATTGGAACAAATATCGTCTCATTAGCACAACAACTTCTCAATCTTCCAGGTGATTTTAAAATACGTTTAGGGATGGCCAACCCTCCTTTGATGTTTGATTGTATTGAGGGATTAATTGAAGTTCTTAAACACCCAAAGTGTTACAAATTCATTCATATTCCCTTGCAATCAGGTTCAAATAAGGTGCTTGATGCTATGAAACGAGAATATCATGTTGAAAAGTTTGAAGAACTTGTAACAAGACTCAAAACAGCAATTCCCACAATCACTATTGCAACGGATGTAATAGTTGGTTTTCCTGGTGAAACACAAGAAGATTTCGAAGCGACGATGCGTGTTCTTGAAAAGTACAAGTTTCCAGTTGTAAACAGCAGTAAATTTTATGCCCGACCAGGAACTCCTGCTGCTCAGATGAAGCCTGTGCAAACTCATATTGTCAAAGAACGCTCACAAAGACTTCATCAATGGATTGAGTCGCAAAACCCTTACTCACATTTGCAAGGAGAATGTGAAGTTCTTTTTACTGGAAAAGGAAAAACTGGGGCTGTGCTTGGGCGAAGTTCGAATTATTTGCAAATAAGTACGAAAGACCAATCATTACTTGGCAAAAAAGCCATCGTCAATATAACAAGTTCTAATAGATATTGTGCCTTTGCAGAGTGAAGCGAAGTAATTGCAGAGATTTCAGTCTTCATTCTAGCACACAACATTAAAGCTGTGGGTAAATAAAAAATCTCCTACTCCAGTGTCTTGAACACCACACGCTGTGTGGTAACCAAGAGCGCTTTCGTCGGACCAAGACCTAGATTGCTTTGGCAATCCGGTCTCAGATGCTGACGAAGATTTTCTACTTACCCTAAAGCTGCAAAAAGTTTTTATACAAACCAATAATCATACGTCATATGAAAGAGAGAGTGACCTTAACCATTGATTCTGATTTGCTCGCACAAGTTGATGCACGAATTGACAAAGAAACAATAAAAAATCGCAGTCATGCTGTAGAATTATTATTGCGAACAACTCTTCGAGGAGATATTCCTGAAAGTGCAGTCATACTCGCTGGAGGAGATGAAAAAGCCTGCTTACAAAAAGTCAGAGAAAAAACAGTTCTTGAACACAACATAGATTTGTTGCAAAGAGCAGGAGTGAAAAAAGTATTCATCACAATTAAGCCAAATTCAGTTATTAAGAAAATAAAAAAGAGCAGCATTCACATCGAATATTTTGAAGAACAAGAACCCTTAGGAACAGCAGGGTGTTTGCAGTATCTTGACCTTAAGGAACCTTTTATTATGCTTAATGGTGATGAACTCAAAGATATTAATTTACAAAAATTTTTTCAAGCACATAACTCTTATGAAGCGAGCGCAACAATTGCTTTAACGACGGTGAATAATCCTCAAGGATACGGTGTTGCAGTGCTTGATGGAAATCATATTTTACGATTTGAAGAAAAGCCAAAAGAGTCACGAAGTTTTCTTGTAAATTCAGGATTATACATTATCGAACCCGAAGTCATCAAGAGCATTCCTGAAGGTTTTGCTATGCTTGAACAAGAAGTTTTTCCAAAACTTGCTCGAGAACAAAAACTCTACGGTTACCCATTTAGTGGACAATGGTTTAGTCTTAACACTAAAGAAGAAAGAAAAAAAGCAGAGGAGGAATGGAACAAATGATATTCAAAGCATATGATATACGAGGACTATTTCCTGAAGAAATAGATCAAGGAATGGCATACTTAATAGGAAGAGCATTCATTACATACACAAAAGCAAAACGCGTTCTTGTGGGAAATGATATGCGAAATAGTAGCGAACCACTCAAAGAAGCCTTGATTCAAGGACTTACTGATCAAGGGGCTGATGTTGTTGATACTGATTTGTGCAGTACTCCAATGTTTTATTTTTCAACACAAAAATACGAAGCAGGAATTATGGTAACTGCAAGTCACAATCCCAAACAATATAATGGTTTTAAACTTTGTCGGGAAAAAGCAACACCAATAGGTCAAGGAAGTGGAATGGAAGAAATTAAAGAACTTGTTCTCACACAAGAATTCCCTGCTGTTACAAAAAAAGGAACGGTAAAAACTAAGAACTATTTACAAGACTATGTTGCTTTTTGTTTGAGTTTTCTCAGCACTAAAAAACCTTTTCGTGTTGTTGTTGACACTGCAAATGGTATGGGTGGTCATACTTATACTGAATTAACTCAACAAATACCTAAAAATATTGAATTCATACCATTGTATTGGGAGTTGGATGGAACTTTTCCTAATCACGAAGCGAACCCTCTCAAATACGAAACACTAAAATCATTACAAGAAAAAATTCTTGAAGAAAAAGCAGATTTTGGTATTGCAATTGATGGTGATGCTGACAGAGTCATGTTTGTTGATAATGAAGGAAATGTTGTGGACTCGGCACTTAGCGCAACGCTTATTTCGGAAGAGCTTATTAAAAAAGGAAAAAAGAAAATCCTCTATGACTTACGTTCGAGTAAAATATTCAAAGAACGTGTTGAAGAATTAGGAGCGCAAGCAATCGAGAGTAGAGTAGGACACGCATTTATTAAAAATACTATGCGAGAACAAAAGATTGCTTTTGGAGCAGAAGTCTCAGGACATATGTATCATGAAGAAATGGAATACTGTGAAAGTGAAATAATTCCTCTTTTGCGAATGATGAACCTTCTTGAAAACAATCAATTAAGTGAAAAAGTTCAAGAGCTCAGAAAGTATGTGAGTATTTCTGAAACTAATTATACTGTTGAAGATGCAAACAAAGTTATGGAATTAGTTGAAAAAAGCTTTGAGAATCCTCTTAAAGTTACAAAAATTGATGGTTTAAAAATGGAATTCGAGAATTGGTGGTTTAGTCTTCGCTCAAGCAATACAGAACCATTACTACGACTGAATCTTGAGGCAGATAATCAGAGAATTCTTAAGGAAAAAACAGAAATGATGGAGAAACTAATTCAAAACAAGTAGCACTGAATCCATCACATTTATAAATATCCCCCCGCTGTCGACAACTAGAGAAGAAAAAACGAAGGGGGCTTCTATGAAACCGTTAACGCCCACGCTGAAAGAGAAAAAAAGATATATTATGTATACTCTCGAAACAAACTCAAGCATTCAAAAACATTTAATCATTAAAGAGATACAAAAAATTCTCGGAGTTTTTGAGAGTGCAAGAGCAGGCTTACAAAGTATCAAATTTTCTCACAATAAAGGAGTTCTTCGTGTTAGCTTAGCAGCGCTCCCTCACGTTCGAGCAGCAATCACTATGATTAAGAACATTCAAGAAAAAGAATGCAGAATCAGAATACATAAAATAACAGGAATACTCAAAAAAACTGATGAGTTTATGGAGGTACAGTAAATGCAACCAATGCAACACCAAATGATGGGATATGATCGAGCAATAACCATGTTTAGTCCAGACGGAAGACTTTTACAAGTAGAATATGCAAAAAAAACAGTACGTTTAGGCAATACCGCGATAGGAATGGCTTGTAAAGACGGAGTTCTCCTAGTTACAGATAAGCGAGTCGCGAGTAGACTTGTTGTTTCCGAATCCATCGAAAAAATCTTTATTGTCGATGACCATATTATGGCAACAGCAGCAGGAATAATGGCAGATGCACGTGTTCTTGTCGAACGATCACGAGAAAAAGCACAAAGCTACAGAATCACTTATGACAGTCCTATTGATGTTCTTACAGTTGTAAAAGACTTGGCAGATTTGAAACAATTTTGTACGCAGTCAGGAGGTCTTCGTCCTTTTGGCGTGAGCATGCTTGTAGCAGGTGTTGATGAAACAGGGAAAAAAGTCTATCAAACAGACCCTACAGGCTCATACCATGAATACCGAGCAGTTGTGATTGGAGAAGGAGAAGATATTATCGAACCAATCTTACAAAAAGAATACAAAGAATCAATGACAACACAAGAAGGACTAGGCCTTGCAATTAAAGCATTGCGTGAAGCACTTGGCGACTCTTTTTCACCAGAAAGAGTCGATGCTATGACTGTCAATGATGAAGGTAAAATGGTTGATGTGGCTATGAGCGACATCAAAAAATTATTGTGATAACATGAGAATCGGACAAACATTTGATCAGGAAAAAGTCAGCTTTAATCTTGCTAAGCTCAAAAAAGGCGGTGAAATGTTTGAAGTTGTTATTGACCCTGACCTTGCAATCAATTATATTGAAGGAAAGGATGTTGCTCTCAAAGACGTTCTTAAAGCAGAAAAAGTATTTTCTGACGCGAAAAAAGGACTTCTTGCAAGTGAAGAGCATATGCAATCACTCTTTAACACAATTGATGTCCTTGAAATTGCAAAAAAAATTCTCAAAGAAGGAGAAATTCAGCTTACTGCAGAACATAGAGAAAGAATTCGTGAAGAAAAAAAACGACGACTTATGGAAAGAATTCGTATAAACGCAGTTGAGCCTAAAACTGGTCTTCCTCATCCTGCAAAACGTATTGAACTTGCTTTTGAAGAAGCAAAAATAAAAATTAGTGAAACGCAAAGTATTGATGAACAAATAAAAGATATTGTAAAAAAATTGCAAGTCATCTTACCTATTCGTTTTGAACAAGCAATTATGCGGATTCATTTAAGTGCAGAGAATGCTCAAAAAGCATATGGAGACGTAAAAAAGTTTGGAACCATGCAACAAGAAGAATGGCTCAATGATGGTTCATGGTTATGTCGTGTGGAAATCCCTGCTGGCTTACAAAATGAATTTATTGATATGCTCAATGAAAAAACACAAGGAAATGCCGAAATAGAAAAGGTGAAAAGAAATGAAAAGTGAATTACTAGTACAAGATAAAGACGTGGTAGTTCCAGGACAAGTATTGGCAAAAGGTATGGAATACCTTCCAAGCTTTGGAACATACAGAATTGATGACACCATCAGAGCAAAACAAGTGGGTTTACTCATTGTTGATGGAAAAGTGCTTAAAGCACTTCCTTTAGCAGGACAATACGCTCCAAAAGTTAATGATGTTGTTATTGCAAAAGTAGAAGATATTCTTATGAGTGGGTGGCGTCTTGGTCTCAATGGACCTTACAGCGCAGTTCTCCCTCTAAAAGATGCAAGTGCGGATTATATCAGAAAAGGAGAAGATTTAACAAATTATTTTGATCTTGGAGAATACGTAGCAGTCAAAATAACGCAAGTCACTTCACAAAACCTTATTGATGTTACTGTTCGTGCTCCTGGATTGCGAAAACTTGAAGGTGGACGAGTAATTAAAATTAATTCGCTCAAAGTTCCTCGTCTTATCGGAAAGCGAGGTTCGATGGTAACGATGATTAAGCAAGCAACAGAATGCGATATTGTTGTTGGACAAAATGGACTTGTTTGGATTAGCGGAAATCCAAAAAACGAAACCTTAGCTTACAAAACAGTCAAGATGGTTGAAGCAAAGGCACACGTGCCTGGCCTTACTGAAACAATAAAATCATTTCTTGAAAAAGAAACTGGAAAAAAGATAGCACTTGATACAGAATCAAGATCTCCAAATAGGTGATTATATGGTATACAAAAAAAGAGTAGATGGAAGAAAATTCGAAGAACCTCGAGAAATCACCGCAAAAGCAGGAATTATTAAGCGAGCTGATGGAAGCGGCTACTTCAAGATTGGAAATACAGAAGCCTACGCTGCAGTATATGGACCTCGAGAATTACACCCTCGTTTCCTTCAAAACCCAAAAAGTGGCGTTTTACGTTGCAGCTACAACATGATGCCTTTTGCTGGTCCTGGTGAAAGAAGCAGACCTGGTCCAAACAGAAGAGCAAAAGAAATTAGTTATGTGACAACACAAGCTCTCGAACCAGTTATTGATTTGAGTGAATTTCCCAATGCGGTAGTTGACGTGTTCATCGAATTACCTGACGCTGATGCTGGAAGTCGTTGTGCAGGAATTTGTGCAGCAAGTATTGCACTCGCAGATGCTGGGTTTACCATGAAAGATATGGTTGTTGCTGTTGGCGTTGGAAAATGTGATGGTCAACTCATCGTTGACTTAAGCTACATCGAAGAAAACCCTGATTGGGGCGCACATGCAGTTGACATTCCTGTAGCTATGATTCCAAGCACAGGAGAAATCACCTTGTTACAACTCGATGGAGTAATTTCAAAGAAAGAAGTCTTAGAAGCTATAGAATTTGGAAAAGTAGCTTTTGAGAAAATGGCAGACACCATGCGAGAAGCTCTTCTCGCAAAATATAAGGAGTGATAGTATGAATCAAAAAATGAAAACTCATATCGAAGAAGCATTAGCGCAAGGTGTTCGTCTTGATGGAAGAAAGCTTGATGAAATGCGACCAATTACTATCGAGACAGGAACTGTTGGTGGCTGTCGGATTCCATGGGTTTATCCCCGGAGAGGGGGTCGCTGATCCAGCGCC
>CAZDJS010000008.1:0-14864 GCA_964505795.1 uncultured Methanosarcinales archaeon | reverse complement strand
TGAAGGAAGTGCAAAAGTTCTTTGTGGAGAAACAGAAATATTAGCAGGAGTTAAGCTTACTTTAGGAAAACCTTTTCCTGACAGGCCAGAAAACGGTGCCTTAATGGTAAATGCTGAACTTATTCCGATGTCGAGTCCTGACTTTGAAGCAGGACCGCCTGGAATTGATGCTATTGAAGCAAGCAGAGTCATAGATCGTGGTATTCGCGAGTCAGGAAGTATAGATGAAAAAAAGCTATGCATCGAACCTGGTGAGAAAGTTTGGATTGCGAATGTCGATGTATACCCGCTCAACTTTGATGGAAACATTATTGATGTTGGTGGTATTGCTGCAGCAGCAGCTATTCGAGTTGCTCGATTCCCAAGCATAAAAGATGGTGCAGCCGACTATAAAAATCTCTCAAAAAATGGACTTCCTTTGAGCACAACGCCAATACCAATTTCAGTGGCTAAAATAGGACCTCATTATCTTGTTGATCCAACTGCTGAAGAAGAGAAAGCAATTGATTGTCGTCTTACAATCACCACAACAGACAAAGGAGATGTTTGCAGCTTACAAAAAACAGGTAATATGCCTTTAACAATAAAAGACATTGATACAATGATTGATCTTGCTATTAGTAAAGGAAAGGAAGTGAGAAAGATTATTGAAAACTGTTGCTAACTTTTTTTCCTATATATTTATAAATAAAATGAAGTTCGAGGATAAAGATGGAAAAATTCACTAAGTATGAAAAAGCTCGTTTGATTGGAAGTCGTGCATTACAAATCAGTCAAGGCGCTCCTCTAATGATTAAGTTTACAAAAAAGCAATTTGAAGAACTTAAGTATAATCCTGTTGAGATTGCAAAACAAGAATTTGAAAAAGGAGTTATTCCTATTGCTATCAAACGTGATTAAATTTTTTTACTTTATTCAAATTCTCAAAAAGCATTTAAATTATCTTGTTTGAGGTAATTTATGGTTAAAATTATCTTTATTCATGGAAATGAGACAATGACTTGGAAAGATCATTGGAGTCTTTATCTAAAAAAAGAGCTTGAAAAACTGGATGTTAAACTTGTTTTTGAAACATTTCCTGATTCGATCATCGCAAGAGCAAAATATTGGCTTCCTTTCTTAAAAGATTATCTTGAGGCAGATGAGGGCACGTTATTAATTGGGCATTCTTCGGGAGCAACTGCTGCAATGAGATACGCAGAGAAGAATAGGATTCTTGGTTCAATACTTATTTCTCCATGCTACACAGATTTGGGTTCAGAAGAAGAAAGAATCAGTGGTTGGTATGATAATCCTTGGGATTGGGAAATAATTAAGAAAAATCAGAAGAAAATTGCATTGCTTTATTCAAAAGATGATTTTGTCATTCCCGTAAAGGAATTCTATCATATTAAAGAACAACTAGACCCTGATATAGTTATTGAATTTGAAGATAAAGGACATTTTGTGAATCAAACTGAATTCCCAGAGTTAGTTGAAGTTGTGAAGAAGATGTTAAAAGAAAGATAAAAGTTAAAAAAAATTAGCTGAGTTCTTCAATGCGTTCTTTGAGGAACTCAATTGTTCGAGCGTTATCTTGCTCGTTCATGATGTTTCCGCATTCTGCACATTTGAAGTTAAATTCCATTGCCTTATCAAAGTTCATTCGATTACATGCATTGCGACACATAAAGAACTGATTTGATTGTTCTTCTTCGAGTCGCTCTTGAAGTTTTTCAAGTTTTGCATCAACAATCTTTTTTTTAAGTTGTGGTACCATATGCTCATTAAAGTCCCAATAGCAAATATACCATCCCTTAATCTTGTCTTTTCTTCGAATAAAGCTCACAAGATTGTGTTCAAGTAATTTGTAGAGTATGTTTCGTGTCTCGTTAATCTCAAGATCGAGTTCTTCAGCAATAATAAATTCGCTAATCCTTGTTTTTCCTTTGAGAAAATCAATGATTGCTTGTGCGTGTGCTCCTACGAGTTCTGCAACTACCTCTTCAATTAACTCTTTTGATATCGTATCTTGTACCGTTATTTGTTTCATATGTAATTCCCCCCTCTAGCTTGTTTACTGTATGATGTTTGCCCCCCTGGCAAAAACTGTGATGAAATCATCACTCAAGAATACTATTTATGGTATCTTGAGTATTTAAATCTTTCGCTATCACTTGTTTTCGGTTACAAACATCCAAATTTATTTCACTCTATGTTCTTTTGGAGAAAGAAGTATATAAATGTTTGCATTATTAACTACTTTAAAGTAATTAATAATTATTTTCTAATTATTTGCAGAGATTTCTCCACAATAACCCTCTGCTATAATGCGTGCACCCTCGCACTCCGCTTCGCAGGCACTAGCATAATCATAAGCACTACCATTTACTACAGCACATACTGGTTGTGAAGGCAGGCAATTACAAACATCATCTTGAACAACATTTGCTGTTATTCCTGGTCCTGCAACAAGAACAAAACCTACAAAAAATACTAAAACTATAATGCCAAGGAGTGCTCGGTGTACTAATTCCTGATTCATACACCTTTTTAGAATGTTTCAATATTTAAATGCTCTGTGCAAACTTATTTAAATACCAAATTGTAAAAAATAGATTAGAGGTGAATAAGTGAGAAAAGGATCCCTACAACTCAGTATTAACGCAATCGTAATTCTTATCATGGCCATCGCAATGCTCGGTGTCGGCATTTTCTTCATTAATAGCGTCCGTGACGAAGTCACAGATTTTTCAGGACTTACTGCTGACGCAAAAGAAGGAATTAAAACAACATTACAACAGACTGGAGAAAAACTTTCTGTGTCAGGACTTAACGAAGGAACACTTGTCATGGGACAAAACGCTGATGAAAACATCAATGTTGCAATTTTAAATTCACTTGACTCATCATCTCCATTCCTTGTTGACATAGTAGAGACGAAAGCAGCCTCAGATGATCCAGATGATTTTCTTGGCCTGACAACATTTTACAAAGATACAGCAACAAGAATAGCTGTGGGAGATTTAGAAACAATTCAAGTCGTGTTCAGTTCAAGTAATAGTAGAGGAAGAGTAATTTATACTGCGGAAGTTTGGATTGATTCTAATAATGATGGCGACATTGATAAAAGCGGAAGTAATGCTGATGAGTTCTTCGGTAGTAAGGACTTCCACGTACAGGTGAACTAAAATGAAGAAACATTTAACACGACAAGAAGAATTTGACATACTCAAGCTCGTCCTTGATAAATTCCTATGGCTCGGAGTTTTTATCATTGGTTATGGCTTTTATCAGCTCATCCAAGCAAATGACAGCGTATGGTTCGGACTCTCCATTCTCTTAAGCGGAGCAGTACTTCTCATACTCTTCATGCTCCTTTTGGTCAAAGAATATAATTACGCGAAATGATGGAATTAAGCATTAACACGCTAGTAGTTCTCATTCTCGGCATACTTGTAGTTGGCGGAGGAATCGCATTCATCACGTCAATCATTTCTGAGACTGAGCCGCTCTTACTAGATATTCAAGAAGCACAAAAAGAGCAATTGGATGAGAAGCTTCAACGTGGCGAGCGAGTCGTCATTACAGATAACGTCAAGCAAGGGAATTTTGGCGATTATACTTTTGGCCTCGGCTTGCAAAACAGTCTTCCTCAAGAACGAGAATTCCAAGTCGCGATAATACCAAAAACAATAGTTGAAAGTGATGGTGCTGTTTTGTATCACAACACAGATATTGATATGCCTGAAGCGTTTTATAACGATGAAGCGATTACTCTTTCTCCAGGTGAGAGAACTACAAGTAAAGTGTTTAATATTAATATTGAAAAAGGTCTTCCTCGAGGAACCTACAGCTACGAGATACTTATAAAGTATAAAGATGATGATGCCCTTGTTCCTTATTCAGATCCTTTGCAAATTATGATTACAATAAAATAATTATTCGATAAACGAGTCTAAGACTTTCTTCGGGTTTTTTGCAAGAACTACTCCGCTTGCAACTAATACTCCACGTGCACCAAGAGCAAGTGATGTTTGTATATCTTCTCCTTTTGAAATTCCTGCTCCTACAAGTAGAGGAATATCACCAACTGCCTTTACTGAACGTTTAATAACATCAGGTTTTGTACAAACGCTCACACCAGTACCAATAAGTTCTGGGGGTTCTACAGCGATGTAGTTCGGTTTAAGAGCGCTAAGTTTTTTTGCTTCTCGTGGCGTGTCAGCGCAGAGAATAATTGTCATCTTGAGTTGTTTGCACTCAGCAACGATTTTTTTGAGTTGTGTAAAGGATATTTTGTGTTCGCTGTGATTGAGAATCGTATGTTTAACGCCAATTGACCTAACATTTTTTACTAGGAGATAACCTGTGTTTTTTCCTGGCTCTCCACAATCAAGATGTTGCGCGTAAACTTTTGTTTTTTTTGTAAGTGTAAGAGCATCTTTGATATCAAAGGCCTGTACTGCCAGACCGATAGTATATCCTTTTTTTGCGGTTTCTTCGCAGGCTTGTGCAACTTTGTGAAGGTTTTTCCCTGTTGTTTGTGGATAAGTCTTTGCGTTCACGATAATAATTGGTTTTACCATAAGGCCTTTCTTTTTTTCTTGTTAATAAGTCTTATGATAACTCATATAAAGAAACCATTAGTCATGAACATATGTCAGTTATTTTTATGGATGGAGAGTTCGCGAGTTTACATCCCAATGGTATTGACCTTATTTCGCTTGCGCTCATTAAAGAATCGGGCGAGGAATTATATCTTGAACTAGAGTATGATGGCGAACTAAGTTCTTGGGTTGAAGAGCATGTTGTTCCTTATTTGTCTGGAGAAAAAGTAAGTGTTGAAGAAGCAAAGAAACAAATTGAAGAGTTTGTTGGTGACTCAAAGCCCGTTCTTGTTGCCTATGTGAATCAGTTCGATTGGATGGGTGTTTGTCGATTATTTGAAGCTAACAGTCCTGAAGAGATGAGTAAGCTTCCCTTCCATTGGTTTCCTATTGATTTTGCGAGTATTCTTTTTGCTAAGGAACAAACTCCTCTTTCATTAGCTGCTGCTGCACGAAAGTACGACATCGAAATTTCTGGCGTACAACATCATGCACTTCATGATGCTCGTTTGCTCAAGGCAGTGTATGAGAAAGTGATGAAATAATTAGTAATAGAGATTGTCTACAGAACAAACTATTTCTTTGCATATATTCTTGTGAGAAATCCTATTGCAAGCACCACCATGATTATGCTGAGCCATTGCCCGAGTAAAATGCCGAAGAATACTGGGTCTGTCGGATCTGGTGCTCTCCAAAAATCAACAATAATTCTTCCTAGGGCATAGAGCAAAACAAAAATCCAAAATATCGTTCCTTCTCTGAGTCGTTGTTTTATCGGTTCATAATATGCCATTCCTAAGAGAAAAAAGAAGACAAGCAAGTTCTTTCCTGCTGCATAAAGCTGACTTGGGTGTCTGCATTCTCCGTCGCCGAAGTTGAAGCACCAAGCTACTGTTGTAATCCTTCCTGGTAGTTCAGCATTAATAAAATTTGCAATTCTGCCAAAGACGAGAACGAGCGCGAAAGGAATGACAAGCAAATCTGCTATTTGATAAAATCGTACTCCTGTTTTTTTTTGCGTCCATAAAAGTGCTATTGCGGCTCCTAAGAGTCCTCCGTGAAAAGAAAGTCCTCCTTGCCACACTGCAAGAATATCAAGTGGGTTCGCAAAATAATAAAGAGGATTGTACACGAAGACGTAAGTAAGTCGTGCAAAGAGAATACTGAGAATGAGCATCTTCGTAACAAAATCATCTGCTTGTTGTGGCGTAATATTTATTCGTTTTTCTTTTGCTGCTTTGCTCAAATACCAATACGCAAAGAGAAAGCCAAGCGCGTACACGAGACCGTACCAGCGAATAGCAAGAGGACCTATCGAAAATATTTCTGGGCTGAGCGTATGTTCAATCATAAGAAATTTTAATTATTCTCATTATTTAAACCTAGTGGATATTAAGCTCCTGTTGTAATTCTTGAACAAGTGTTGGGCAGATGTGTAATCTTTCACTCATCTCAAGATAGGTTTCGACTCGTTGCTGAGTAATGGGCTTTGCCCTAAACCCAATCAGTCGATCACAATATTTCATATTAGCGAGTCGTGGGTTTCCTTCAAAACGCTGTAGTTTTTCATAATCATTTATTTCATTGCCAATATCTGTACTCATTAGCAAAACATCTCGAAAAAATTCATCATCATGATACTCCTTAATATGTTGAGTCATTCTTTCCCGACCAAAAGCTGGATTTCCTTTAATAACGTCCTCTAAAGAATCGTGTGAAAATGCGAGTTCAAGATCTCTAAAAAGAGGGATAGTTCCTTCATTTCGAATATAGTGTTCTGCATAACACAAAGCTACAGGTGCAAGATGTCCTTCAAAATAAGAAACTGTTTCATGATCATGATACCTCATTGGAGAATGATTTGTCAAATCAATTGTTTCTAAACTTCGATTGACAGGAGCATTCTCATAACCCAGTTCTTGTAAATATTCTAACAATCTACCTTCACAAACGACCGGCGGTCGCCTATGAATTTCGGGGAATAACATATAGAAAGAACTCTAAATTACTTTAAAAGTGTTCACAAAAAACAGATAAAATTAGTTGAAAGCCTTTTCTGCTTCTTCGAGAATGGCTGCTTTGTCTCTTGCTCCTGAAAAGCGTCCGACTTCTTTCCCATCCTTAAAGAAAATAACCGTTGGGATACCTCGAATTCCTTGACCGCCTGCAGCATCAGGGCTTTCATCAACATTGAGTTTGTAGAGCGTCATACCTTCTGCTTCTTCGGCTGCTGCTGCGTATTCAGGACCCATTTGTTTACAAGGTCCACACCATGGAGCCCAGAAATCAACTGCGACGTTTCCCTGTGCTATTTTTTCTTGAAAATTTTTATCTGTTAATTCCTCTGCCATAATTATCACCTAATAGTCTGTTTGAAGTCTGCTTTAAAAATTTTATCGACTTCGCTTCCAACGTTCGTATTTCTTTTTGAAAATCTTCCGGTATTTTTCAAGGAAAGGAATATGATGATATTCCATAATAAGTAGAATCCCAAGAGCAATAAATAACATCCCTTGTAAGAGAGGAAGAACAAGCCCTGCAATCCCTATGATAAGTAATGATACTGCAATAAGCATGCCGAGCCAGTAGGGAGGAACTCGCCCAGGCCACCTCATTCTCGTTCACCAAAGTGGTGGTTAATCAAGGATTTTCTTTTTCTGTGTTTAGAAACATGAGCTGAGAATATAAGCTGACAAGAGCTGCAATGATATCCTTTGGGAACGCGAGTAACTTCTCGTTGACACACAGGGCAATTCATAATGACAGTAGAGAAAAACATATTTATAAACTTAGGGGCGGGTAAGTAGAAAATCTCCTACTCCAGTGCTCACCACACTTTGTGTGGCAACCAAGAGCACTTTCGTCGGACCAAGACCTAGATTGACGTTGTCAATTAGGTCTCAATCTAGGTGCTGACGAAGATTTTCTACGGAGCCCTTAGGGGCGAAACCCTTATGAATACCAAAGTGGCTCTTAAAATAATGAAATATGATCCTTTAGTTATTGAGAATGAAGTCCTTGTTAAATGGGCTCGTGAAAAGACCTATGAAAAAGCAAGAAAACAAGGTGGAAAGCCTTTTTATTTTCTTGATGGACCACCTTATACTTCTGGAAAAATCCATTTAGGTACTGCTTGGAATAAGTCATTAAAAGATATGGTTTTACGGTATCGTCGAATGATTGGTGATGATGTTTGGGATCGGGCAGGATATGACATGCACGGTCTTCCCACTGAAAACGCCACTATGAAAAAGCTTGGTCTGAAGACAAACGAAGACATTTTTGCTTTTGGTCTTGACAAGTTTATTGATGAATGTCGTAAGTTATGTCTTGAAAATCTTTCTTGTATGAATGATGATTTTCAACGACTTGGTGTGTGGATGGACTTTGATGATGCGTATCAATCAATCACAAAGGATTTTATGTCTGGTGAATGGTGGCTTATTAAACGCGCTCATGAGGAAGGGCGATTGTATGAAGGACTTCGCACGATGACTTGGTGTCGTAATACTGAGTCTGCACTTGCAAAACACGAAATTGAATACAAGACCGTTACTGATGAGAGTATTTTTGTGAAATTTCCACTTCTTGAAAAAGAAAACGAATTTTTTATTATTTGGACGACAACTCCTTGGACTATTCCTTTTAATCTTGCCATTATGGCAGGGCCTGATATCGAATATGTAAAAGTAAAAGTTACTTATGAAGGCGAGGAACAGTTTTGGTATCTTGCAAAAGAACTTGTTGGCGATTTCTTAGCTGTTGTTGACATTAAATATGAACTAGTTGATGAGATGAAAGGAAAAGACCTTGCTGGTATTAAGTATAAGCACCCATTTTATGATGAACTAGAAGAACAATATCAGACTATTGAGCAAGAATCAAAGAATGCATTTAGTATTCTTCTCTCAAAAGACCATGTTGATACAAGCGCTGGTTCTGGTCTTGTTCATTGTGCTCCTGGTTGTGGTCCTGAGGATTATGAGGTAGGATATAAGAATGGCGTTCCTGCTTTTAACACTATTTCGACTAAGGGTATCTTTCCTGAATCCATGGGGCCTTTTGCAAATCTTACTGCTCGTATTGATGATAAAAAATTTATTAAGATTCTTAAAGAAAATGGTTGTCTTGTTGCAACTTCAGTTCTTGAACACGAATACCCTCACGATTGGCGATATCATGAACCTGTTGTTTTTCGCACAACAAAACAATGGTTCTTTAAGATTGAGGATTTGAAAGAAGAATTAATTAAAGAAAATGATTCTATTTCTTGGATTCCTCAAGCAGCGTATCGCGCTTTTGATAGTTGGTTAAAAAATCTTCGCGATAATAGTATTTCTAAACAACGATTTTGGGGTTGTCCCGTACCTATTTGGCGCAATAAAGAAGACCCTGAAGATTATCTTGTTATTGGGAGTGCTCAAGAGCTCGAAGAATTAAGCGAGAAGAAAATTGATGATTTACACATCTCAACAGTTGATAAAATCCTTATTAAAAAAGATAACAAAGTGTATGAAAGAGTTCCTGATGTTCTTGATGTTTGGGTTGATGCAGGAACAACTAGTTGGAATTGCCTATACAATGATAAAAAACTTATTGACAAATTCTTTCCTGCAACCTTTATTCTTGAGGGAAAAGACCAAATTCGTGGTTGGTTCAATCTTTTGCACATTGCAAGCATGATTGGATATGGTAAACCAAGTTTTGAAAATTGTTATATGCACGGGTTTGTCAATGACGCAAAGGGAAGAAAAATGAGTAAGAGTCTAGGAAACACTATTTCTCCTAATGAAGTTGTGGAAAAATACGGTGCTGATACTATGCGTTATTATATGATTGGTGCAGCAAATCCAGGCCTTGACATGAATTATAATTTTGATGATATTGAATTAAAACATCGTAATCTTCATGTTTTTTGGAATGTTCATATGTTTATTCTTGATATGAAGGAAAATGGTGCTCAAGCAAAAGATGGTATAAAAAGTATTGAAGAAAAATACATCTTAAGTGTTTTACATAGGACAACTCGTGATGTAACAAATGCTTTTGAAGAATATCGTTTAAACGAAATCCCTCGCCTTATCGAGGAGTGTTTGATGGAATTAAGCAGAACTTATATTCAACTTGTTCGTGATAAGGCAAGAGATGAAGAGCATCGTGACGTTGTTCTTTATACCGCAAGCACCACATTCAAGAATTGTCTTGTGATGTTTGCTACTGTTGCTCCTTTTATTTCTGAGAAGATGTATGAAAACCTCAAAGTTTTTGGTTTTACAAAAGAGAGCATTCATCATGAAGAGTGGCCTGAGTTTAATGAGTCTTTTATTGATGAGGATCTTGAAAAAGAGTTCAAAATAACTCAATCAATAATTAGCGGTGTTCTTGCTGCGCGTGAACAAGCAAATATTGGTGTTCGTTGGCCTTTACAAAAAGCAATTATAGAAACACAAAAATCAGAGATTTCTTCTTCTGTAAAAAATCTTCGCAGCATCATTATGCAACAAACGAACGTTAAAGATATTTCTTTTGAGAACGTTCCTGTTCGTTTATTAATTAAACCTAATTATAAGGCGCTTGGTAAAGAATTTGGAAAAGATACTGCTACTGTTGCTAAAGCAATTATTGACGATGCCGAAACAATTGCTGAAGTTCTTGCGACTGGTGTTGAAGAGCTTACAGTTGAAGGATTTACAATTAATAAGGCTCACTTGCAGGTTTCTCATGAAGCAGATGATGGTTTTGCTGTTGCACAAGTCTCTGGCGCTCTTATTGCTGTTCCTACTGCTCTTTCTGCTGAACTTGAAGCAGAAGGTTTTGTTCGTGAGCTGAGTCGTCGCGTACAAAATATGCGAAAAGACGCTGGATTGCAAAAGAAAGATCGTATTGACTTATTCATTGGTTGTCCTGACAACCTTCTTGAACGAATTAGTAGTTTTTCTGAGTTTTTAGAAGAAAAATGTGGCGCTTCAGTTACTTTTAAAAAACATGACGACGCTGAGGAAGTTGTTATTCGCGGCGAGAAGTTTTTCCTTTCTTTAATCCGCAAGTGAGTAAGTCTCTTTCGACAAAATAGAGTCCTATGAGTAAGAAGATAATTCCTAAGTATGCGATTTCTATTCCATTGAAAGGAAGAAATCCTAAAGAAGTCACGCCAAAAATTGCGAATAATCCTACACCACAAGCAGCGCATGTTGGTCCGAGTACTCCGAGTACAGCTCCTATTGTTGCGAAGATTCCTGTTGTGGCTCCGACGTGCCTTGCTTTGTAAACGAGCAAGGCAACGAGTGTTCCAAAGAGTAAACTTGTAATACTAAGGAGTATGACTGCGTGTAAGGATATTGTTTCGTGATAAAAAAGGATAAGATATAAATCGAAGAGAAAGCCATTTGTTCCTTGTGTAAATGAGCTGAAAAAGGGTTTGATGTTTCTTAGAATTGCATTAAATATGTAAAATGTGAATGCTATTGCGATTGCGAACAGTAAGTATCGTTTTTCTTTAAAGACGAGAATCGCGTTTTTCATATCTTTATTTTTTGATATGAGTATTTAAGAGTTATTAAGTTATTTGTTTGTTGCTTAAAGGTTTTCAGAAACATTTATAAAATACTAAAATATCATTGTTTTATTGGGGGGTTACCGTTGGTTAAGCGGATTAGTATAGATACACCATTAGCTGAAATTACGCTACGTAAATATGAAAAGCCGACAAGCAAGGATGAGCGAGAGCTTGTTCGAAAACTTTGTTTGAGCTTAGGATTATTACAACCGGGCGATTCTCGTGATATTGTTGTTGATGTTCTGCAAGTTGTTCTTGAAGCTGAAGAAGAATTAACAAGTACTGATGTTGAGCATCGTGTGAAAAAGAAGCGTGAAGAACAGAACTTACAGATGCTCGGTGTTGCTCCATCAAATATTCGTCGTCAACTATTGCGGCTTCGTGATCTTTTTATTGTTGAGAAAGTCAAAAATAATTATCGTATTCGTGAGAACTCAAAAATTTCTACTATTTTTACCGAGTCTATTGAGGAATATTTTCTTGATAGTATCTTAAAGCGTGTAAAGGAGTATGTTGCTGAAGTTGATAGAGTTTTCTTGAAGAAATAAAAAAGTGGTAAGTCATTTAAACAAAATATCATTTACAAGTTCTATGTATTTTCCTGAAGATGACAGTTACCTTCTCGAAAAAGTCGTAAGGGAAGTTGTTAAACCTGGTATGATTGTGTGCGATATGGGTACTGGTTCTGGTATTCAGGCTTTTGCTGCTAGTGATTCGGGTGCGCGCACGGTTCTTGCTGTTGATATTGATTTAGAAGCTCTTGACTATGTTATAAAAGTCATTCAAGAAAAAAAATATCCTACCATTCGAACACGGCATTCTGATTTATTCGAAGAATTTTCAAAAGATGAATTCTTTGATGTTATTATTTTTAATGCCCCCTACCTCCCTGATGATACAAGAGACCCTGATATTGCTCTTGATGGTGGCGAGCAAGGTCATGAACTCGTTGAAAATTTTCTTGGGCAGTCAAGAAGTCATTTGAAAGAAGGCGGATGCATTCTTTTACTTTTTAGCACACAAACTGGTCTTGCAAATGTCATGAAAGCAATTTCTGAAAATGGTTTTTTCGCTGAAGAAAAAGCCTATGAAGGTCTATTCTTTGAAGGTTTGTATGTGTATCAGTTACAGAGGCTAAAAAATGAGTGAAGAAATGGAGCCTTTTGCAAAAGGAAAACGAGGCCTTATATATTTGACTACTTTTCGTAATAAACCTGCACTCATTAAAGAAAAGAACCCTGATTCAAGTGTTGATACTATTCGTAATGAAGCAACTATGTTGCAATTGCTTAACCAACATGGTATTGGTCCTCATTTTTTTAAGCTTGAAAGGAACCAGTTGATACGTGAGTTTCTTGAAGGTAAGGAGTTTCTTGAGTACTTGCAAGACAAAAATAAAGAAGAAGTATTACGCGTTATTGAAGAAGTTTTATATCAGTGTAGAACTTTAGATTTACTTGGCATTAATAAGTTTGAGATGACTCGTCCGTATAAGCATATTCTTGTTATTACCCAGAACAGTACTTTTCGTAAGATTGGTGATGTTGTGCAAATTGATTTTGAGCGTTGTCGTAGAACTCAAAGTCCGAAGAATGTTACGCAGTTTTTGCAATGTCTTTCTCGAGGAAGAATGCAAGAATTGTTCAAAAGAAAAAAAATAAAGATAAATATTATAAAAATACAAGAATTAAGTAAAAAATATAAGCAAAATCTAGAAAAAAAGGCTTTTACTCAAATTTTACAACATATTGGTTGTACAATTCGCAAACCAGAATCCTTTCACGAAAAAGTTCTTGATTGCGTTGCACAAGTCCCAAAAGGCAAAATCACAACCTACAAACTCATAGCGCACGCTCTTGGCACTCGTGCATACCGCTCAATTGGCCAGACGCTCAAGAAAAATGCATTTTCACCTAGAATACCCTGTCATCGAGTTGTCGCATCAGACGGAACAATAGGTGGTTTTTTTGGCATGCGCACAGGACCAAAGATAGCACAGAAGAAAGCAATACTTGAAGAAGAAGGAATCGAATTTGAGAAAGGTATACTGAAGATAAAAAATTTTGAAAAACATACCTTTTCATTTAAAGCTAAACATTAAAAACTAAAGTACTATCTCTTCAACATGGATGAACATATAGAATTTATTCTTTCACAACCATATTTTAAGAATAAGTACTCGCAAAGGAATTGCGAACTCTTAGATGTCAAAGCGCCAATTACCAATACATGGGAGAAAAGCAAGTCTAACCTCTATCTATGCACAGGAGATAATGCTAGTGGAAGAGTTTTTTTGTGAACTTATTACGAAAAAGACTTTTAGAAGAGAAAATCCCTCTATTTCATGCAGGGATGGTACACCGTAACGCGAGCTATGCAGATAGATTTTCAGAACATTATTTTTCTTTACCTCCTGAAGATATGAGCTCAACTGGAGAGAATTCCATTCATTTAGTTCTACAAGGTCTTGAAGGTGCTCAACAGCAACCTCCTGGACACACAATATTATTAGATGAACCATTGTTAGGTATTTCGGAATCATACCACCTTGCTTTTGCACAGTTTCTTTCAGAATATGCACAAACATCCCTGGGTTCAATAATTTTAGTAGAACATAGTAGTATTGCTTTACAAGAAATTGCTAAAGATACTCCAAATCATATTCGTTTCGGAGATCAACTCAGCCTTACCGAAGCATTAGTAAGAAGTCCTAAAAACAGAAAAGAATTATTACAACTTCCAGAAAAAAGCGAAAGCACTCGTAAAAAAATCAACAATATAAGAGAAAAAATAATGAACGAAAATTAGTTACTCTTTCTTCTTTGATTTCTTAATCTCTTTTTCAAGCTCAAGTTCGTTCAAGAGTTCCTTATAGCGGTTTCGAATAGTAACTTCTGTTACTCCTGCAACGTCAGCCACTTCTCGTTGTGTGCGTTTCTCACCGTTAATAAGAGCAGCGACATAAAGAGCAGCAGCAGCAATTCCTGTTGGACCACGACCTGAAGTAAGTTCGACTTCTTGAGCGCGCTCGATAATCTCAACAGATTTTGATTGCGTCTCAGGATTGAGTTTAAGCGCAGAAGCAAATCGTGCAATATAATCAGCAGGATTTGACGGCAAAATCTTAATCCCAAGTTCTCGCGTGATAAAACGGTAAGTTCGTCCGATTTCTTTCTTCTCAATGCTACTCGCTTCTGAGAGCTCATCGAGTGTTCTTGGAACGTCGTGTCTTCGACACGCGGCGTAAAGCGCACCTGCGACGACCGACTCCATTGACCGTCCACGAACGAGTCCTTTTTGCACTGCAAGCGTGTAGATTCTGCTCGCTTCTTCCTCGACGGATCGTGGTAATTTGAGAAAACTACTTACTCGTTTAAGTTCGCTTAATGCAAGCTTCAAATTTCGCTCAATTGCTGTACTAATACGCGCTTGCCATTTTCGTAATCGAAAATACTTACTCTTACTCTTTCCACCAAGCGTGAATAAATCGCCTTTTCGTCCGACATCAGTTCCAAGACCTTGATCGAACTGTGTATAACTCATTGGTGCTCCTGTTCGTCGTCGTTTTGCTGCCGAATCTGAATCGAATTCTCGCCATTCTTGGTCAAAATCAACCATTTTATCTTCAAGAACAAGACCGCAATCGCGACAAATAACTTCTCCCTTATCATGATTGATTTGTAAATTTATGCTGCCACATTCTGGGCATCGTCGTACAA
>CAZDJS010000007.1:2735-25209 GCA_964505795.1 uncultured Methanosarcinales archaeon | reverse complement strand
GCAGTACTGATGGGACTCGTGAGTATTTGAAGAAACTCAAGAAGCATAAAGTGTTTTTTCATAAGAAGAATCGTGGCAAGGGTGGTGCTGTCAAGACAGGTTTCAAACACGCAACTGGTGATATCTTTTTGATTCAGGACGCTGATTTAGAGTATGAGCCAAAGGATTATCCTGCATTGCTTCTTCCTTTCAAAAAAGGAGCTCAAGTCGTCTATGGTTCGCGATCAAAAGGAAAAAATAGTGATAAATATTCTCATCTTTCCTTTTATCTTGGAGGAATTACGTTGAATGTTCTTGCTTCAATCTTATATTTTCAAATCATCACTGACGAAGCGACTTGCTATAAAGTGTTTCGTCGCGAGGTAATTGAAGGGGTTACTATTAAGGGTGAACGTTTTGAGTGGGAGCCCGAAGTTTTAGCGAAGATTCGCAAACAAGGAATTCGCATTCATGAAGTACCGATTCGGTATTATCCTCGCAGTGTTGATGAGGGAAAAAAGATTAATTGGCGCGATGGTGTGCAAGCGATTTGGACGTTGATTAAGTATAGGGTGGTTTCGTGATTGAGATAATTCTCTTGTTCTTGGTTCTCGTATTAGTTCTTGGTTATTCTTTTGCTCGTTTTTTCACGAAGAATCTTTATGAGACGATTGCTCTGTCTCTTGTGCTTGGTCTTGCTGCTCTTCCAATTGTTCTTTTTGTTTTACGGGTTCTGCACATTCCTATCACTTATTTTTTCGTGCTCTTACCAGGGCTGGGATACATTAGTTACGATATTTTAAAAAAAAGAACCTTCGAATTTTCTTTCAATCCTTCCTTAATACTTATTTTTGTTGTGGTTGCTCTTTTTACTTGGTTCATGTATGTTGGTGCAATGCAATATCCTTATTTGGAGAACGATGATCCTTGGAATCATGCTGCTGGTGCTCATTATGTCGCTCTTGAACAATCAGTTGTTCAGCCAACGCCTTTCACTCGGTATTTGGAGCCGTATCCTCCTTATTATACTGCGATGATGGGTGTCTTACATTCTTTTAGTTCTGACTTACAATTTATTTTGAAATTTGTGAACGCTCTTATTATTGGTTTGAGTGCTGTTGCTGCGTTTTATGTCTTCAGAAGTTATTTTGATGAATACTCTGCTCTTGGTGGAGCAATTATTCTTGCAGCGATTCCTGGATACATGAGTCATTTCATCTGGTCGCAAACGCTCGCTATTCCTGTGTTTTTGATTACTTTGTGGGCTTTGAACGAGCTTCGTCTTAATCCTAGTCGTGAAAAAATGATTGTTACTGCTTTGTTGGTTTTTAGTTCTACTATTATTCAACAATCAACTGCTGTTATTTTTGCTTTGTTATTTGTTATCTTTGGTGTTCTTACTTTGGTGAGAGAGAAAAAGCTTTCTCAAGTGCAGTACTCAATTGTTGGCGGCGGAATTCTGAGCTTTTTTCATTGGTTGTTTTTATTAATCGTTCATGGCTATGAAAGATTCTTTAGTGTGGTTGTGAGTTCAAGCTCTATTTTTACTGCTGATAATGCAGACACTTCTGGTGGCGTTATCTATTCACTTTCTAATTTCTTATTTCCTGCGATGTCGAGCAAGATTGATCAAGCAACGGGTATCGGTTGGCTTGTTATTTTGCTTGTTGTGTTTGCGGTTTTTGTTTCTTTGAAACATCATAAGAAGCTTGCAAAAAATGTTCCTTTGCAGTTTTCGCTCGTGTTCTTAGTGATTAGTATTCTTGGCACTATGGGAAATGCGTTTCCTGTGAAGTTGTTTCCTCATCGTTTCTGGGTATTTTTAGCAATTGCCTGTGCCTTATTAGTTGTTGCTGCTTTGCATTTTGTAACGGTTAAGAAAAAGCATTTGGTTCGTATCGGTGTGATTGCTCTTATTGTTGTTCTTGTTCTTGCCACGCTCCTTCCTGCTCGTTTTGCTGTTCAACACGCTACATGGCCTCCTGGTGTTGGTTGGACGAGTGGTGAACAACTTGCAGGTTATATTTCCTTAAAAGAGCTTGAGCCAACAAAAATTTTTACTTTGTGTGGTCTTCCCTCTTATGTGATTGGTTTTAATCAACTTGCAACTCCTTGGGACCCTGATGAAAAAATCTTCAGAGAATCTGATTGGACTGCGCAAAGCGTGCATGATTTTCTCTCAGAAAAAGGTTATCAACTTCTTATTATTGATACTGCTTGTGAGCAAGAAAAAGTGCAAACATTAGTTACTGATATGGGAACGTCGGGACTCTTTCGTCTTGAACAACAAAGTCCTGGGTTTCTACTCTTAAAAAGGTGAATATATGGATGAAAAACAACATTTTGACATTGAACTCGAACAAATAGTTCCTGAATATTATTCAAAAAATAAACACATACAAAATATTTTTTTCAAACGTCACGAAATTGCACTTGAATATTTGAAAAAAGTTAATCCAATTTCTGTGATTGACTTAGGTTGTGGTGATGGACTTTTTACAAAAAAAAATCAAAAAAACTCTTCCTAAAGCAAAAATTGTTGGTGTAGATTACAACGTACATACTGAAAAACTTAACAAAAAATTCAAAGGAATTACTTTCAAACGAGACGATATGTTCAATCTTTCAATAAAAGAAAAGTTTGATGTCGTCACTTGTTTGGATGTTATTGAGCATTTTGAAGATGTTGATACGATTCTTGATGAAATCGAGAAAATCATGACAAAGAGTGGTTATTTTATTTTGAGTGGTCCTGTTGAGAGTTTTTGGTATAAACTTGGTCGTTTAGTTACGAAAGGGACTTTTTCTCAAGAGTCAGGTCCAGGAGCTGGGAAACATTATTACAATGTGAAACAACTCGATAAGATCATTCAAAAGCGTTTTACACTTGTAGAAAAAAAGAAAATACGATTTATTTTTCATCTTTTTGACGTTAATCTTTATCAGAAATGAGGTTTCAGGATATCTTAGGTATTTGGATGAGTTTCAAGAAGGTTTCTTTACATAATCCAAACGTTTTCAAGAATCAATAAATTGCGTCGTGATGATCGTAATCAAGAAGGGTAACTGTTGTATCTTGTATTTCGTATGTGAGAACGAAAGATTTGTCGATGTGCACTCTTCTTACTCCGTGTAGATTTCCCCGTAATGGTTTGAAATGATAAGGGTCTTTGAGTATTTGTTCTATTTTTTTCGAGATTATTTGTAGTTGTTTTGGGTTTTTCTTGCTTAACTTTGAGAATGTTTTATCCACATGAGGTTTTATTGCAAGAGTGTACATTTCACCCGTATCGTTTTTTGAAGTCTGTAATCCCTCCTATTGGAAGTGATTTTTCTTGCCGTATCCTGTTAATTTTTTCAATGTACTCAGCTCTTACTTCGGGTTCTTCGACTATTGATTTCATGAAGAAGTCGATTTGTTTACTCATGCTGATTCCGTTTTCTTTGCAGAGTTTTGAAAACTTTTTGTGCGTTTTTTCTTCGACATTGAATGTTTTTAATACCATGAACAATCACCAATTAAGTAAAGTTAATCTTATTTAATTTTTATGTTTGTAAGAGTTAAAGAAAAAAGTTTCAAGAAGCTTTCTGCGTAAATTTCAGAAATTCTTTTCTTGCTTGTTCTCTTTCGTTTCTTTGCATTGTTTCTATTCGTGCGTTTATGATGCTAAGAAATTGTTCTGCGTCTTGAATTATTGTTAGCGTTGGTTCTGTTAACTTTTCATGTTCAATATAATATTGTTTTTGTATTCTCTCTTCTTTTGCCTTTTTGAGGCTTGTTGTTTCTATGTTCAGAAGTTTTTCTAACAGAATTATTGTTGCTGTGTGGTTTTCTGATTTGATTCCTATTTTTGCGAGAATTGCAGTTGCGCAATAATACATGACATAATATGCTAATGCTATTGCGTCTTCGTAGTGTTTCATCTCAAGAAGTGCTTTTGCTGAGAGAAGTGATGTTCTTGCTTTGTTAAGATATGCTTGTGCGACGTCATCGCTCGGAGGTTGCAGTCTTGCTTTTCGCAAAATATTCGTCGACGCCTTTGAGGATGACATGGTGTTTGATGATTTCTCGTATTAAAGGGCTTTTTCTTGAGAATTCCCCTGTTTTTACGGCGAGTCCCGAAAATCTTTTCTCGTACTCATCTTTTACTTTTTTTGTATTGATGTATAAATCAATGTCTGAATCGGGCGTGTGATCTCCTCGTGCTCTGCTTCCAAAGAGTATTGCTAGTTTGATTCTCTCGTCTTGAGCTATTGTTTGTGCGAGTTCTCGCAGTGTCGGATCTTGTATTGTGCGAATGAAACGCTCGTGTTCTGCTATTTTTAGGTAGGTGTCTGCTTCAAGCGTTCTTTTGACCATATAGATGTCGTTTTTTCCTTGTCGTTCATGGTCGAGAACGTTTCTTTCTTCTAATTCCTTGAGTCTTCTTCTCAGCGTCATCGCATTTTGTTTGAACGTTCGTGCGAGTGCACTGAGATGTTGTGGTTTTTTGTTGAGTGACAACACAATTTCATATATTATTTGATACATACATATCATAAAGTATATGATATTTATAAAAGTATCTTAGAAAGTTTTTGTACAAAGTTCAAATAACCAATCATAACTCATGAGTGTGATAGATTGGCACTTGGTTCTGATTTTTCAGGAGTTTATCATTTGTCCAGATTCCACAACGTAATTTGAGAGCGAGTGCAAAATAAATCATATCATCAGGATCAGGACTTATTTCTTCTGCTTGCTCAACATAAGAAATTAGTTGTTGTGTGGGAATTATTGTTATTTTTTCTAGCAGTATAGTATATGCTGTCAGGAACTCATTTTCAGTTCGTTTTGTTTTTTTCAACAGTAGTTCTTTGTGTTTGTTGAATTCTTCAAAGATTGTTTGCGGAGTGTATAAAATGAGTTTTTTATCAAAGAATTTTTTGTATGTGTAGTCATTTTTTATGAGTGCTGAGAAGAGAATGTTTGCGTCGACTACTAGTTTCATATTGTTCACGTAATTTTTTACTTGCTTGACCACTCGCTTGTTTTGCTAACGTGTTTGCCTCTTTTTGTGTTAATGTGCTATTTTTCTTGAATTCTTTGAGGAATTGCATATCAGCCATTTTTTCTTTAAACGCTTGTCTTGCTATTTCTGACCAGTTCATTTCCGGATGTTCATCCATTGCTTGTTTCATTTCTTTTGGGATTGCAAGAGTTACACTTACCATAAAAACTACCTCGTATATTACGTGTAATACGTCTAAATATTTAAACTTTGTGTGTCACTCAATTTTATTTAGAGAAACAAGTTTCAAGAAAGTTTCTGCATCCGGAAAAAATTCGACAAAGCAACACTGTCAGTTATTTAACGTACAGTATTACTTATCTGAGAGCTGTTTATCACGATGATTTTTTCTTGTTGAGACTTGTTGCTTGCTTTTTTTCTCTAGTGCTTCTCGAGCAACTCCTGCAACGCTTCCTCCTTCTCGTGCTGCGTCTTTATTTTCGTCAAAGCCTTGCGCATCAGTATCTTGTGCTATTCTTGTCGTTGAAGCTTCTCCAAGCATGGTAAAAATGAGTTCTAAGTCGTTCATATGATCTCGTAAGTTCTCTTTTTGAAGCCCTTTGAAGTCTTTATATTCTCCTACTGTTTTACCAAATGTTGCTTTACTAATTTCGTTTGTGAGTATTGCGAACTCTTTTTTTGTTTTAATTTCTCTGTGTTTCCATTCGTCTGTTAGTTCTTGACGAACAGCAATTCCTCTTAGACGTTTGTCAATCCATTCTTTAGGATAGCCCTTAAGTTCGTAATATTCTTTGATTCTATCTTGCCCTAATTCTGGATCCTCTATTTCTTCTACTCGCTCGTAGCCTACTTGTGCGAGCCATTGTTTGAATGGTTCTGCTTTTTTTGAAGGAATAGATTGGATGAGTCTGAAAATCTCTTTTGTCGTCCCCACATCTGTTAGTCTGCTTTTGCCATCTACAGAGGGCATTTTCAAAGCGTGACAATTTGTCACGGTTTCGTTTCCTTCCTCTTTGAGACGTTGTTTTAATTTCCTCCAATATGCAGTTGGGTCAACACTTTCAGTTAGAACTGAGATTATATCAACTATTGAGAAATACCACTCATTATCATGCCATTTTCGTCTGATTTTTTTGTCTTGAAAAACTACGAGTTTGTCTTCAGGCTTCATAACATTTAGTTATTTGTTTATGTTTAAATACTCTGCGCGACCATGTCCAGAGGCCGTTTTTGGGACTTAATACAAAGCCTTAAATATGCATATTACATTTTAGTAAGATATGTTACAAAATAGTAATACATGGTTGTTGTTTGAGCATTTTGCGCAATTCCCTACAAAAAAACACTATTTAATTGGCCTGAGCAGAGAATTAGGGCTTGCTCACACAACAATAAAACGAGAATTAGAAACCCTTGAGAAAGAAGGACTCATTGTTCGACACGAAGAGCTTCGCGGATCACGATCGTTCCCCCTCTACCAAGCGACAAGGAATGAGGTTTTTCAAGAACATAAACGACTAAGCAATCTGTTTGAGTTGCGACGAACAAAACTCATTTCATTTCTTGAAGAAATAACAGGAGCACAGGCCATCGTGTTATTCGGGAGCTACGAGCAAGGAGAGGACGATGAAACAAGCGATATCGACTTATTTCTTGTTGCAAAAGAGCAAGAAATAGCACTCGACACGTTCGAGAAGCAGTTAAATAGGAAGATTGAGCTTCATTTTGCTGAAGAGTTCACAAAACTCCCTGTTGAGTTAAGAAATAATATCGTCAATGGAGTTGTTTTAAGTGGATTCCTTGAGGCGTTTCATTGAGGCCAGATATTCAAAAAGCAAAAGCACTCATCAAAATGTCATCTTTGACGTTAGAGAGACTAAACAAATTTGACACTTTAGAGTTTCCTTCCCACAGCCTTATTGATTATTACGATAGCATTCACCAACTTCTTGAAGCAATAACTGCACTGCAAGGAGTGAAAATCAAAGGAGAAGGTGCGCACAGAGAATTAATTAATTATGTGGCCTTATCGGAAGGAGAGAGACGTTTTTTACAAAATCTTCGCGAAAAAAGAAATAAAATCGCATACGAAGGATTCAACATCACAAAAGAGTGGCTTGAGAATAACGAAGAGAAAATAATTGCTGTGATTAAGAAACTACAAAGCATTTTATAAATCAATATTTCTTTGTTTTCATTATGAACATCCTTTTTGTTATTGAGAATTATCCTCCTCACATGGGTGGTGCTGAGGTCGTGTTCAAGAATTATGCTGAACGGCTTGCGAAAAGTCATTCTGTGACTGTTTTGACGCATCGTATTCCTGGCACTCCTTCTTCTGAAGTGATGAATGGCGTTTCCGTCGTTCGTATTGGTTGGAACCGTCACGTATTCACGTTTCTAGCTTGTTTTAAGGGACTTTTCCAATCTTTTGATGTTATTCACACGACAACCTATAACGGCGCTCCAGCGGCTTGGTTGCTTGGTTTATTAAAACGCAAGCCTGTTGTGATTACCGTTCATGAAACCTGGCTTGGACAGTGGAAGAAGTATACTATTCTACCTGTTTGGAAGACTTGGCTTTTTGAAGCTTTGGAAAGACCTATCTGGTGGCTTCGGTATTCTCAGTACTTGCCCGTGTCTGAGTCTACAGCTTCGCAATTACGAGGAGTGCTTCCTTCAAAACTTCATGATCGCATTTCTGTTCTCCATAATGGTTTTGATGAGAAACAATGGTCAGCTGTTACGAAAGGAGATGCTATTAGGAAGAAGTTAAATGTTAAAGACGAGTTTCTTGTTTTTACCTATGGTCGTCCAGGACCGAGCAAGGGCTTCGAGTATTTCGTCGAGGCTTGTCGGAAATTAGTACGATTACCTAAAACTAAAGTTGTTATGATCCTTCCTGAGAATAAGCACACGCACAAGAAACGTCAAGAATTAGTAAAAAAATTACCTGAAGAAGTTATTGTCTTAGGAAGCACACCGTATAATAAATTGCCTGCCTACGTCAAAGCAGCAGACTGCGTTGTCGTTCCTTCCTTGTGTGAGGGCTTTGGTTATGCCGTTGTTGAAACGAACGCTGTTGGAACACCGCTTGTCGCGACACGCGCTGGGAGCATTCCGGAAGTGATTTCGGGCAAGTACGTTCTTATTAAACCACGATCATCCTCAGCAATAGTCGAAGGAGTAAAAATGGTGCAAAAAAAGAAGTACACAACAAAGCCCCTCAAGAAGTGGCCCTGGCAAACAAGCAAACTAGAGAAGATTTACGAGGGATTACTATGAAAATAGCTATTGTCTCAGAGTTTTGCGTGCCTTTTTTTGCTGGTGGTGGTGAACAGAGATATTATGAAGTAGCAAAAGGGCTCGTTGCAAAAGGTCATGATGTGACTTGGGTTTGTATGCGTCAAGGAAAGAAGAGAGAACTTGATGGTATCAACTTATTGCAAATCGGGCCAAAGATAAAGAATCCTCCACACAGAAGTTCCTTTCAATTCATCCACTACATGATAGCATTATTTTTTCACTTTGTTTTTCATCGATATGATGTTGTTGACGCTCAAACCTTTAGCCCGTTACCTCCTGTATGGCTTGCAACACTTATTACTCGACAAAAAATGTTTGCTACAATCCATGATGTTGCAAGTGTTGAAAAGGATCAATGGACGACAGGTGGCAGTTCATTACTTGAAAAAATAATTTACAAAATTCCTTATAAAAGAATCATTACCGTGAGTCATTTTGTAAAAAAACAACTTGTGAAACAGTATGGAATTAAAACCGAGAGGATAATTGTTGTTCATAACGGAATTGATACGAACGTCGGCAGTCCTTTAAAGAAAACAAGAGACTGTATTTTTGTTGGAAGACTCGTAAAACACAAACATCCAATGGACTTCATAAAAGCAACCAAAGGATTACGAGCAGCAATTATAGGCTCAGGACCTTTAGAGAAACAAATACGAGGAGAATGTGAAAAAAACAATGTTGAATTCATAGGAAGGCTTGAAAAATATTCTGATGTCATCAAAGAGATTAAAAAAAGCAAAGTTCTTGTTCTACCATCAACGAGAGAAGGATTAGGACTGGTCATAGCTGAAGCAGGGGCTTGTGACGTTCCTTCAGTTGCGTACGAAGGCACAGGAGTGGAAGATATAATCACGCAAGAAACGGGGGTTTTGACAAAAAGAAACCCGAAGGCGCTACGAGAAGGAATACAGCAAGCACTTAAAGACAAACAAATGGGAGAACGAATGAAAAAACGAGTGCTTACCAACTTTAGTACAAAGCAAATGGTTGAAAACATAGAGAGAGTGTATGTTAAATGAGGTTTCTGTACGTTATGGAATATTATCCTCCTACCGTCATGGGTGGTGCAGAAATTAGCGGACAAACACTTGTAGAGGAATTGGCTAAAAAACACGAAGTTACAGTGCTAACTCCAAATTATAACAAATTCAAAACAGAAACGAAGCAAGAAAGAGGGGTTAAAGTAATTCGTTTTCGTAGCGTAAGAAAGTTCTTATTTCAGAACCGGAAAAAAACCACAAGAAAAATTGAAGAAAAATCAAGTTCGTTATTCTATTTAGTTATTATTTTGTATTCTTGGTGGTCTGCTTGGAGTTTGCGAAGAGCTATTAAGAAATTAGACAACACGTTTGATGTTATTGGGGCGAATAATTATGAAAGCATTCTTGCCGTTAGTAAATTAAGAACAAAGGCCAAGAAAGTAGCACATCTTAGAGATTTTGCGCTCTTATGTACAAATAGAGGATTGCAGAAAGAAGATTGTTATGGTTGTCCTCACTTAAACAAAAAACCTCGTAACTTTAATGAGAGAATTATTCGTTTGATGCTTAATCGTCAGCAAATACTAGATGATTTTGATAAGATAATTGCAATAAGTAAGTTTGTGAAGGAACAATATCAAAAGCAAAGGTTGATTGAAGACGCAGAAGTAATATACAACCCAGTCTCTAATAATATGATTTCAGATTTGACAAAACAAGAAGCAAGAAAAAAACTCAAAATACCAAAAGGAAAAGTGATTTTATATGTCGGTTCACTCACACAAAAAAAAGGCGTTATGATAATACCTGAAATCGCGAAACGAATACCAGAAAGTTTATTCATCACTATAGGTGATGGTCCTTGTAAAACTATGATAAAAGGTAAAAACATCTTAAATAAGGGCTATTTACCAGTGAATAAGATAAAAGATTATTATCGAGCGGCAGACGTCTTAATTGTGCCTTCTCTTTGGGAAGAACCAATGGGAAGAGTAGTGTTAGAAGCTGCTGCAAACGGTTGCGCAGTGGTATCAAGCGGAAAAGGAGGGCTAAAAGAAGTGACAGAATTGGTAGGTGGTACTGTGGCAACCCCTGTTGCAAGCACTTTCAGTAAAGCAATACAAACAGCTAAAAAGACAAAAGCAATACATGCTAACTACATTTATGAATATCTGAGGATTATAAAATGAAAGTTTGCCTTTTAGGAAGGTTGCAAGAAGATGATAGCATCAGTATGTTGCAATATAGAAAAGCTTTAGAAAATAATTTATCATGTGAAGTCAAAATATTCGAACCTAATGTGGTTAAGTTTCTACCATTCAAGTTTGCAAGAATGATCCATCGATATATACTCTATCCTTTACAAGCAAGAAAAGTAAAAGCTGACGTATACCACATAATCGACCACAGCTATGGTCATCTTGTATTTACCTTACCAAGACAAAAAACAGTTGTTACTTGTCATGATCTCATCCCAATCAAATATCCGCAAGTGACAAAGTGGTTTACAAGAATTCTTTTCTTTTTTTCTATAAAAGGAATGTCAAAAGCCAGAAAAATAGTGGCGGTTTCTGAAAGTACTAAGAAAGACATCGAAAAAGCACTAGGAAATCAAAATGTATCTGTTGTCTATAATGGTTTAAATTGGAAACCTAACAAAAGAAAGGTACAGAAGAAACCTACTATCCTCTCTATAGGAAGCTCATATTATAAGAATATTCCACGAGTTCTTAAAGCAGCAAAATATCTAAAAAATAAAGGATTCAGGTTTACACTTGTAAGAGTTGGAAGAAAAACAAAAACAGAAGAAGAGCTAATCAAAAAATTAGGGATTGAACAAATAGTAAAACATGAAGGGTTTGCAAGCGACGAGAAAGTAAAAGAATTGTATGCATCTTCAGACATACTTTTATTTCCAAGCATCTATGAAGGATTTGGTTGGCCCCCTCTGGAAGCTATGGCCTCTGGCTGTGCAGTTATAGCTGGAAACACGTCTTCATTACCTGAGGTTGTAGGAGATGCAGGTATTTTAGTAAATCCTCAAAGTCAACAAGAAATCAACAAAGCAACAGAAGAATTAGTTGAAAATTCTAAACTGCGAAAACAAATGGTTTTAAAAGGAGAAAAAAGAGCAAAGAAGTTTACTTGGAATAGATCGATAAAAAAACTTGAAAAAATATATTGTGAGGTTGCCCAATGAAAGAAACAGGAGAAAGAATCTTACCATTTCATATTAAATCTAAAGAAGAGTTCTTATCATATTTGCGTCACGTGTTTGCTTATGAGTATGCAGAAGAAAAAATACCGCATAACAGTAAAATATTAGAAGTTGGTTTTGGTGATGGATATGGAACTGAAATGCTTAATAATAGTTCAAAAATTAAAAAAATTATAGGGATTGATATTGATTCTGAAACTGTTGCTCATGCGAAATCACACCATAAAAAATGTGATTTCAGAGAATATGATGGTGTAAAAATTCCTTTTAAAGATAATACTTTTGATGCTGTAGTTTCATTTCAAGTCATTGAACATGTTAAAGATGTTCAAAATTATCTTAAAGAAATAAAAAGAGTGCTTAAAAAAGGCGGCAGAGTTTTCATCACTACTCCAAATAGAAATTATCGTCTTGGTAAAAATGAAAAACCTTGGAACCCTTTCCATCTAAGAGAGTATGATAAAAATAGTTTAGAAAAAGATATTCTGAAAGTTTTTTCCAAGGTACACATAAAGGGCATTCACGGAACAAAGGAGATAGATTCTGTTGAAAAGAAACGTGTTGAAAACATACGTAAAACTGTTGATTTAAGCAAAAAAGATAAGTTAGGTCTGAGAAAGTTATTACCAGAATTCGTGAAACGTATGATTGTTCAAGTAATCAGAGGGAAAAAAGCCACATCGTTTGATAAAAGCTCATTCAGCACAGACGATTTCTTAGTGGAAAATGATTCTGAAAAAGGATTAGACCTTCTAGTTATCGCGATTAAGTGATTTTTTATATATATAAAAATCTGCCCAAGATAAAGAAGAATGAGGATTTTTAACCTTCTTTACAAACTTCCAAGAAGGAGCATTCTTCGAAATCCAATGTGTAAAGTTTCTGCTCCTGACGTGATATTTTTGAGAAGAAGATTGTTTGTTCGAATATATAATAACATATTTCTCTGCTGAATTAAATAAGTCCTGCATGTACTTATCAAACACTTTATCTTCAACTAAATGATAAATAACATCTAATGAAAGAGTCAAATCTGCTTTCAGAAAATCTGCTGAATCTTTAAAGTGAAAAGGACTGTAAATCATAAAACTCTTATTTGTATCTTTAGAAAATTTTTCTATACATTGCTCCACAGCAGTTTTTGATACATCAAGACCAAAATATCTGGAAAACTTGAATAAGGTTATTTGATTTGAATCACCACAACCAAACTCGATTACAGATTTTATCTTTTTCTTTTTAACAAAATCATTTAGAAAATCAGCTTTGAACTCTGCTAATTTACCATAAGAGCCCACTCCAGAGGTCCCACCTGCACGGTACCTTTCTTCCCAATAATTACTTGAACCAGGAAACTTACCTAATAATGATTTTATATGAAACGTAAATTTGGAAAATAAAGCATATCTCATATTACAAGAAAATTTTGTTTCTTTTTAAACTTATTTTTTATAATACCTGTATTTAATCGTACCTAAGTAAAAAAAAAGAATTGAAATAATGTGTGGTAACCACAAATTTACTGGTGCTTTTACAGAATTTTTATTATGTTGAAAATTTGTATTTCGATGTTTTTGACTGAAATGTTTTGAACCTATACCCCGTGTGAATTGCTGTCTAGCAAAACCTTTTAGTGAGTAGTCTTGAATATGTTCTCCTATTATTGGATAGAAAGCTAATTTGTGTCCTTTTTTAACCACTCTTAGCTTGAGATCGGCGTCTTCACCTCCTGGTACTGGAAATGATTCATCAAAAAGTTCCACTTCCTCTAACACCTTTCTTCTATAAGCTGCGTTATTAGTAACACAACCATAAGTTTCAAATCCTCCAATGTAGAGGCTTTCAGGCTGATGGTACACATATTTACTCTTGAAAGCTTCGTACCTTGCAAAAATACTTTCTTTTTGTTTCTTTTTTGAAGGCATCTGAACTCCTCCTACGGCAGCAACTCTGGGATTTTCCTCTAAGACTTTTACAAATGAACTCAACCAGTTCGACGGCATGAGCACATCATCATCCGTGAAAAAAACATATTCTCCCTTGGCTGCACGAACTGATTTGTTTCTTGCCACTGCAGGCCCTTGATTTTTCTGGCGAAAGACTTTTAATTTTTTGTACTTCTTTGACATTACTTCAAGATACTTCCAAGTTCCATCACTGCTTCCGTCATCAGTTATGATAAGCTCATAGCCATTAAAATCTTGATTGAGTAACCGCTTCAGACACTTCTTAAGCTTCGGTAAGCGATTGTAGGTTGCTAGAACAATTGATGCCTTCATTTTTAGTAATTCTTGCCGAATTCCTCCGCATTCATTTTTACAAAGTCTTTTTTCTTACTCTTTTGTGCTATAATAGTAGCTCCAGAATAAGGCGATATCCTGAAAAATTTCTTAAAAGGAGTTTGGCCAAGAAATAATTCAAAACTTGCAACTTTTGAGCGAATATCCACGCCCACGCTAAGAAAGAGTTTGAAAAGCAAATTTAGGCCGTATGGCGTTGTGGAAAGAAAAGGACCTCCTCTATGAGCTATTTGCAAGATGTCAAAACCCGAAGCCTCTAACAACCGCCTAATAGTTTTTGGAGAATGAATACGTAAGTGATATTCGGGTTCATCATTAAAAAATGGAATAGTCACAACTAAGAATCCTTTAGGTTTTAATACTCGTCGAATCTCTTTGAGAACAAACGCATCTTCTAAGACATGTTCTAATATTTCTGCAGCAATAACGACATCATAAGTTTTAGTTTTGACAGGAATCCCTTTAGTCACATCTGCTTTTATTTTTGGCAAGTCTAGATTATCTGCAATATCTACATTTATTACATCATAGCCTTTGTCTTTAAGAAAGAAGTAGTCCCTTCCCCAAAATGAGCCTAGGTTCAAGATCTTACTTCCTTTTCTAACATATTTGCTGAGAAATATATAAATACTCCATGCTCCAAAAAACGTTCTATAATCATTCATATTTCTAGTATAGTACTCAAATGACTTCTTCATTCTACTACCTCTGATAACTTTTTGAACAAATCGTTGACATAGATATTTCTTCTTCTCGAAAATGGTTTCTTTAAGATTGCTTTTAAAAATAAAATATTAGGTGTTATTATAATTTTGTATTTGAGTAGAACTTTCAGTGTTAGTTTTGGTTGTTTTATCATTCGTAAAGTAAGAGGTAAGAAACTATAATATTTTCGAGCCTGTAATTCAGGTCGAAGATTCTTCAAATAAGGAAATATATCGACCAGTTCTTTTGTGATTTGTTTATTTTTCGGTCTAAACTGATGAGCAGTATAATAAAAATCAAATATTCCTTGAGGCATAATTAAGAGCTTTTTCTTTGATTTAATAAACAACTCAGCTATAAAAACAGCATCAGATACATATGGTAAAGATTCAATGTATTTGACCTTACTCTCTTGAATAGTTTTTTTCCGAAAAATAAATGCTTGAGGTGGTGTAAAATAAACCATCCCTTGTTCATAAATCTTGATGATTGAATCGTAATTTAGTAAAAATTTCTTTTCCATCGACACCAAAGGTTGCCGTCGATGAGGTTTACATCTATCATCCACTAACTCGTTATTTGCATACCAAACAGCACCAATATCTTGATATTTATCAAGATAAGTTATACCTTGTGAAATTTCTGCTCGGGCTTTCAGACAATCACCAGTAAAAAGTAATAACACATACTCCCCTTTTGCTAATTTAAAGCATTCGTTCCAATTACCTATTCTTCCAAGGTTTTTTTTATTCTTTACAACTCGTATTCGAGAGTCTTTTTTTTGAAGCGAGCAAGTATATTCATAAGATCCATCGTCAGAACAATTATCAATAACGAGAATTTCGTAAGAAAAGCTTGCCTTTTTTGGCAAAGATTGTACGCTTGCGAGAGTTCTTTTGAGGTCTTCTAAGCGATTAAATGAAGGTATTGCTATTGTTAATTTCATAAAAAAATTCGTTTTTAGCAACTTATATACCTTTTGGTTGTTTTTAAAAATACTAGTTGTTTTCTTATAATTTATGAAAGTCTATGTTGTTCGTCATGGAGAGACAGAATATAATAAGAACAATGTACTTCAAGGAATGAGCAACTCACCACTGACAGAAAAAGGATTATTTCACGCACAAAAACTTGCAGAGTATGCTTTAAAAAAAAAAATCAAAAAAGTATATAGCAGTCCTTTGAAAAGAGCATTATTTACTGCACAAGAAGTTAGTGTAAGAAACAATATTGAAATTTTTATTGATGAGCAATTAAAAGAAATTTGTTATGGGTCTTGGGAAGGATTATCAAAAGAAGAGCTTAAGAAAGAAGAACTTTGGCCTCTTCGGGAGAAAAACAAATATGCGTTCATCCATCCTGGTTCGTATAAAGGAGTTAAAGGAGAAAGTTATAAAAACGCTTTTAACCGTGCAAAAAATTTTTTTGAATCTTTAAAGGAAGAGGATAGTCCTGTACTTATCGTATCTCACCTTGGAGTATGTAGGAATATTTACAAATTAGTAAGTGGGTGTTCTAATAAGGAAGCAGTGGAATTCTCTCCGAAGAACAATCAAGTTATTGAAATTGACAAAACCACAAAAACTATAGAAATATATTATTTCTGAGAATAATCTTTCAGAAAGACTTCAACATCTTCCGGGGTTCCTATCCACCAACCTCTATCACAGAGAGCGGCTTTAATGTGTTTTCCTTCCTCAATCAGCATTTCATAGACGGGTGCTATGTAAAATTCACCGTTTACTCTACGATCTTCTGCAATCATACGTTCTGCTGCATGTACAAAATACTCTCCTGTTTTAAAGTAATAAGCACCTATGTTTGCATATCTAGAAATTGGTTTTTTCTCAGCGATTTCAATTACTTTCATGTCACTATTTGTTCGACAAAAACTCCATTTTGGTTCCGGATCAACATCTTTAACAGGAATCACCCCGTCAATTGTTGGATCGTTAATGAACTGTTCATATAATTTGCTTTCAAAATAATGATCACAATCCGTGATAATAAGTGGCGTTTGGTTGTTGATCAAGTTTTTTGCAAGCAAGACAGTGCATGCAGCTCCTTCTGTTAAATGGTCAATAACAATAATTTTAACTTCTGGATGAAATAATCGTTTGAGTTCTTGATCAATCTTATGCGAATCAATATGCTCTTTGCGAACAATAAAAATAAAATTTTTTCTTTCAATAAATGGAAGTGAGTCAGCAGCCCACTCAACCATATGTTTTCCTAGTAATGATATAAGTGGTTTTGGTGTTGTTATTCCTACGTTTGAGAAACGAGAACCTAGTCCTGCTATTGGCATAATAACATTTATTTTTTTTTTCATAATTTATTCCCGATAATATTTTTTAAATTGCTCTACGTCTTCTGGAGTTCCAAGAGGCCAGGCCGTATCTACTACTGTTGCCTTTATTTTCTTTCCTTCTTCTATTAATTCATTATATACTGGACAAACAAAAAACTCATTACCTCTACGTATGTCTTTCTCAATCATAGATTCTGCTGCTCTAACAAAATCTTTTCCTTTACGAAAATAATAAAGCCCTATTGTTGCATATTCAGATATCGGAATTTTTTCAGCCGTTTCAAGAACATTCATTTCATCATCTACTCTCACATAACTGAATTTTGTGAGATTTGAGTGAAATACTGGAATCAAACCATCAATATTTTCAGGTAATTGTTCTATCATTTTACCAACATCATCTAAAACAACTTGGTCTCCGTTCCAAATAATAATCTCTTCTGAAGTATTAATAAGGTCTTTTGCGTAAAGTAACGTCTGAGGAGCGCCATCTGTAACTTTTGGAATCTGAATTATTGTTATTTTGCTACCAAATATTTTGAGTAGTTCCGCATCTAAAGAATATTTTTTTACATCGTCTTTAAGTATTAAAAAAATAATATCTGAGCTATCAACGGGTATATTCATTGTAGACCATTCTATCATACTCTTATCAATGATTGGCAAAAGAGATTTAGGTTTAGTAAATCCAATTTCTTTGAATCGTGAACCTCTTCCTGCTAGTGGTATTAATATTTTCATGTTACAAATTCTTTATCTCTTTAAGTGTGTCACTTGACATCTCTTTGAGCAATCTTGCTCGCAAAGCAAAGTTTTCTTTATTCGAATCATAAATCTGTTTGAAAAGACTATAAATTTTTTGGTAGTTCAGATGATTGTCTTCGTTAGGAACAAAAGATTTCTTAACCTTAACGAGATCACTGATTTGAATATCAGCTCCGGTTGCGTGCGCCACGAGTAAAAAACAACCTAGAGCCGTTGATTCAGCCTCTTCTAGTAATAGAACTTTTTTCCCAGTAATATCTGCTTTTATTTGAGATATAAGCTCAGTTTTACCAAGACCGCCACTAAGCCTGAGTTCATTTACAGGTGTACCTTGAGATTCAAGTGCTGAAATCATGTCTTTTGACAAGTAACCAATTGCTTCAAAAACTGCCCTTATCATATCTTTTCTATTATGTGATCTGTCGAGTCCGAAAAAAATCCCTCTCACATCTTGATCGTAAAAAGGAGCTCTCTCACCGAGCAGGTATGGTAAAAATACAAGTCCATTCGCCCCCACTGTACTCTCTGATGCTTCTCGTTCCATAAGTGAGAATAAATAATTGTCATCCTGAGTGTAGCTATCAGGATATAGAGCTTCTTTCGCCCATTCAAGAAGGCCTCCTTCTAAATTATTCGAGCCACCAACTACATGACTGTCATTATGTGAGAAGTACTGTGAGAGTAGCTCGTTTGCTTTTTTCTCAAGAGGATTATTTGAATACACTCTCACCGATGAACAAGTACCACAAACAATACAAGCTTGTCCTGGTTCTGTGACTCCTGTACCCCAAAAAGCAGCTAGAGCATCGTAAGTTGTGAGTACTACTTTGGCACGGATGCCTGTTTGTTTCGTAAACTCATCTGTTGTATCTCCAAGTATTGTTCCCACATCAAGTACGGGAGGGAGTTGTTCCTTGCCAAGACCGAGCTTCTCTAGAAGCCCTTGCGAATAATTGCCTTCTCTCGTATCATAGTACATTTTTTCAGCATTGAGAGAATCAGTTGCAATGACATCACAAAACTTGTACAAAAGAAAACTATCTGATGGTAAAAACCAACGTGTTTTTTTGAATCTTTCATTCTCGTGTTTACGGAGCCAAAGAATTTTGGGAGGAATAAAACTAGCAACAGGTAATAGATTAGGGTGTGAAAAGAGGTATGAAAATTCCTTGTCTTCCTTAAACTCATTTGCCTGAACATGCGACCTCTTATCAGAAACCATTAAACTTCGTCCAAGACATTTTCCACCGCTATCAAGCAATACTAAGTTACAACTACTACTGGTTGCAGTGATATAACCGATCCTTTTCCTTATTTCAGGGTCAATTGTTGTTTCTTTAATAGTTCGTAAGGCTAATTTCCACCACTCCTCAGGATCTTGCTCTACTTGATGGTGGTGTACATAGCTACGAACGGGAAGCCATTCATGTGCGATCTTATTGCCTTTTTCATCAAAAACAACAGTCCTAATACTTCGGAGCCCCAGATTAAGAACAAGCACACAGTCTTTTTTATCAATCATTTTATAAGACGAAAATAAAAACTTTATTTAAACACTACGATTTTGCTAAAATAAGTTAATAATTCACCATTTTGAGGTGTTTTAAATTCGGAACAAGCGTATGAAAATAATAACGCATAGAGGACTTGAGCCAAACAAAAAAAAATTTTTTGCAGAAAGTAGTCTGGAGGCTTTTAAAAATCAGATATCTCGAGGCTTTGGTCTCGAGTTTGATCCTGTTATGTGTAAAGATGGTTTTGTTGTCATGCATGATACGAGCCTCGAACGCATTACGAAGGGAAAAGACAAAAGAGCCGTTCGTTTTTTAGGTGTAGATGAGCTCAAAAAAATTAATTTAAACCCTGGTACCATTCCAACTCTAGAAGAGATGTTGGAATTAATCAGAGATCATGACTGTTTGTGCGCTCTTCATCTAAAAAGTCATCTGCAAGACCAAAACACTCTTACAAAATTGATTAAAACACTAGAAAAGTACGAAGACGCAGCTTTTAAAATACTTATCTTTGACACTACGTTTGAATCTGCTAAATTCTTATGTGAAAAGCTGCCCACCATCATGCTAGCTCCATCAGTTGTTCACCCTTTTGATAAAACGAGATTTAATGAAGTAACAGGTAAAACACTCTACACTCTTGAGGATATATCAACTCAAAAAGAGTTTTTTTCTTGGGTGTGGCTTGACGAGTGGGATTTGTTAGATGAGAATGGGAGCAAAACCTTATACAACAAAACTACTTTTGACTATTGTAAACAGCTTGGGTTAAAAATTGCCCTTGTGTCACCTGAATTACATAGAACTAGTCCTTGTTTACTTGGTGGCGAAAAACATCCTGACGCAATCAATAAGGACGTTCTTATGAAAAGAGTCAAAGAAATCATAGATCTCAAACCTGATTTGATTTGTACTGATTATCCTGAAGAAATCAGGGATTTGTCTGCTCGAGCTCGCGAATAAAAAGAGCATCCCCAAGATCTTTCTTGAATTGTACGGGAAATATAGTGCATGTAAGACCCATCTCAATAAGCTCATTGTATACTGGGCAGATAAAGAAAGCATTGTTCACTCTGAGATTTTTATTAATCATCGATTCAGCTCCTCTTACAAAACATTCTCCTTTGCGAAAGTAATAGAATCCTGCACTCGCATCTGAAGAAATTACTTTTTTCTCTGCTACTTCTATAATCAAATTATTTTTTGTTTTTGCATAACTGTATTTTTTTTTAGTACTTGTGAAAGTAGGAATTATTCCATCAAACTGTTCATTATGTGTTATGAATTCCTGCAATTCACCTCTAAAATCAATATCTGCTAGATATACTATCAACTCCTGCGTATCATTTATAATATCTTTCAAGAGAAGAACTGTGCATGCAGCGCCTTCAGTTTTCTCAGAAATAACATGAATATGTGATTGTGGAAAACTCTTTGCAAGTTTTTCAGAAAGAGAATATTTTTCATCAGCCACATGCACAATAAAATGCAATTCATGTTCTAAGAGCCATTTGTGTTTTGAAAGGCAATGTTGTATCAAAGTAGTATCTTCAACTGGTGCTAATGGTTTTGGAAAACCAAGATCGGAAAATCTTTTGTCTAGACCAGCCAAAGGTATTACAACTCTCATGCATTCCTTAAAGCACCAACTATTTAAAAATTAGACGAGTCTTTTCAGGAATGTAGTGATTTTTACAATGGTAACTGTTCGAGTTAAGAAAAGCAAACACAAATAGACACTAAAACCTATCGCTGCTGCAATAATTGGGTTAATTAATTGGTTTGAAAATGTAAATGCATCCCTCACAAACCATAAAGACAGACCAAAACCTATTGAAGATATTAGTGCGCCTGCATAACCTCTAAATGGATGCTTACTGGCGAGTTGACGTTTAAGCAGAAATTCAGATCGAACAAACATATATATCATTGCTAGCAATGTTGCCAAAGCCACACCTACTGCTTGAAAATTTGATATAAACAATAAATTAAGAAAAAGGTTGAGCACCGCTCCCTCAAGTATCGTTTTTGAATACATTTTAGGAGACTCAATACCTATAAAAAACATCCAATTGAGAGCTACAAAAATATAGAATACGCTTGATATAGCTAATATTTGTAAAATTAAAGCTGCCTGAATGAATGCCCCTCCAAACAACAAAGTAAGAATTGTTTGAGGAAATACAAAAACACCAATGCAAAGAGGAAGCATGACAATAAAGAGATATAAACGTAGTTCTGCTGAAGCTGCTAAAAGAGTTTTTTTCTGACCTCTTGACCACAAAGCAGCAATCAAGGGAAGCATCACTGTATAAACAAGAGCGTTTGGAATTTTAAGAATATTAGCGGTTGGAAGAGCAGCTTGATACAAACCAACTTGTTCTAGGTTTGTAAACACCGTCAATAGAAAAGTATCTGTATAGTTTAATATAAGTCCGCCTAATCCTCCAAATATTATAAGTAAGCTATAGTGAAGAAAAGGTTTTGCCACTTGTTTTTCTATGTGTGCATTCATAAGCTTGGGTAATTTGTTAATTACAAACAAGAGGCCGATAATAGCAAGCACTAAGTAGGTTGGAGAGTAAGCCATAAGCGGTGCTAAAACACCGTAGTCCAATTTTAAGAACAAGAAAGTAAAACTAAGCAGCATAGCAGCCCTCAGGAACTCAACTGTTGCGCTCCAATCCATTCTTTGAAATCCTTGGACGAGAGGTTGTACCAAAAGTTCTGGAGCAGAAAGCAAGAATGCTATGCTAAAAATTCTGATTAATGGAGTATATGATACTTCACCCAAATATTGTGCTGCTATGAATTCTGCAAAGATAAAAACCAAGACAAAGAGAAGAAGACTTATGGCTCCAATTACTAAAAAAGAAAGCTTAATTACTTGAGCTGCCTTTGGCAAATCGTTTTTGGCAAGATACTTAGCGATAAATGGTGTGAGTGAGCCACTCAGACCCATGGTCTGAACTAAGCCCATAAGCGCAAAAAGAGTTATGACACTATATACTGCACCATATTCAGACACAGTTAGCTCTCGAGAAAGTAACAGTCGAGTTAGATAGCCTAGTATTTGAGCTAAAAAAACGCCCGCACCTACCCATAAAGTTCCAATAACTGCTAGTTTTGTATTATTCACAAAAATAATGAGAATTTGAGAGCTATAAAAACTTGGCGCTAATTCAAAAAACATTAAATATAGAACCAAACTAAATTAATATATGAAAATCGTATCAAGTATTTCAAGTGTTTTTGGAAAACCTAGCATTGGATTAGTAGCATATCATGCAACTGAAGGTTTGTGGAGAGGAGGTCACGAAGTGAACGTATATTGTTTGTCAAACCAAGCAAAAAAAATTCCTACAAGATATATTCACAGTC
>CAZDJS010000007.1:0-2725 GCA_964505795.1 uncultured Methanosarcinales archaeon | reverse complement strand
ATTTTACAATTTTGTAATCTTGCTCTCGGTTTTATTAGAACAAGATTTTTTCCCAAAATCCCTCAATACGATATTTCAAACAATCTTTTTGATTTTGCTATATCAATACAGATGCGCAAATGTCAAGTCTTTTACGGCTGGATGGGAATGAGTGAAATGCAGCTAAAAAAAGCCATTAAAATGGGCGCTACAACCATTATTGAGTGCGCTTCACAGCACCCACTACAGCAAAGAAGGCTCATATCTCAAGAGTATAAAAGATGGAACGCTCCAATTAAACTCGGTTCAAAAAAAATATATGAAAAATCACTTAGAGAATTAGAATTAGCAAACTACATTAAAGTACCATCCCAGTTTGTCTATGATTCTTTTGTCGCAGAAGGTGTTTCTAAAAAAAAGCTTTTATTAATTCCTTTTGGTGTTGATAAAGATCGATTTTTCCCAAAAGAAAAGTATGAAAAATCGGGAACTTTCAAAGTTATTTTTGTGGGTAGTGTGAGTCTTCTCAAAGGTATACCTTATTTGCTAGAAGCTTGGGAGATTGCGAATCTTAAAAATGCAGAATTACATATTGTGGGTTCAATCACTCCTGAAACCAAGCAAGTCTTAAAAAAGTACTTAAACAAAAAAGTAATATTTCATGGACACACTGACCCTGTGTCGATTCTTAAAAAGTCAGACCTTTTCGTATTTCCCAGTCTAACTGAAGGCTCCGCACTCTCAATAATGGAAGCTATGTCCTGTGGCCTTCCTTGTGTGGTAACAACTAATAGTGGCTCATACGTTCGAGACGGTAAGGATGGTTTCATCATCCCCATACGTGATGCAAAGAAAATGAGTGAAAAAATTACATATTTCTACAAAAATAGGCAAAAGGTAAAAGAAATGGGGCTTTCAGCTCTAAAGCAAATGGAACACAAAAGTTGGAAAAGTCACGGGAATGAATTTGCCAATTCAATTAATACTATTATTAACAATCACAATTGAGAAATTTGCTTCAAACAATACCTTTATTAAGGGTTCTTTTTTCATATTACTATGAGAATTTTAGTTACAGGAGGAGCTGGCTTTATCGGATCGCATCTTTGTAAAAGATTGCTTGATGATGGTCATGAAGTTCTCTGTCTCGATAATTTTTTTACTGGTCGAAAAAAGAATATTCAAAGTCTGTTAGCTAATCCGATGTTTGAGGTGATTAGGCACGATATTATCAATCCTATCGACCTTGAAGTGGATTTTATTTATCATCTTGCGTGTCCTGCAAGTCCTCCAAACTACCAGTTCGATAAAATACGCACTCTTAAAGCAAATGTTATGGGCAGTATTAACGTTCTTGAGACAGCTCAGCGCTGTAAGGCGAGAATCCTTTTCTCTTCCACGTCAGAAGTTTACGGGGACCCTCTAGAGCATCCTCAGACTGAAAAATATAGGGGGAATGTAAATCCTCTTGGTCCTCGAGCGTGCTATGATGAAGGTAAAAGAGCAGCAGAGACTCTTTTCATGGATTATCATAGAGAAAGAGGTGTTGACATTCGTATTGTAAGAATTTTTAACACTTATGGTCCTCAGATGGATCCTAATGATGGACGTGTGGTTTCTAATTTTATTTTACAGGCACTTAGAGGGGAAGATATAACTATTTATGGAGATGGGACTCAGTCAAGAAGCTTCCAATACATAGATGATCTTATTAGCGCGATGGTCAAAGCTATGAATCAAGAATATATAGGTCCAATTAACATTGGTAATCCAAAGGAATTCACGATAAAAGAACTTGCAGAAAGAACGATACAGCTCACGGGTTCAAAATCTAAGTTGGTCTTCAAAGAGTTGCCTGTTGACGATCCTTGTAGAAGAAAACCTGATATATCTTTAGCTAAAGAAAAATTATCTTGGGAACCAAAAGTTTCGCTGGATGAAGGATTGGTTAGGACAATTGAGTATTTTAAGCAATATCTGAAAAATAGCTAATACTTTGAGCATGTTTTTCTAATTCCTTCAGAAAAATCAGTTTTTGGTTTCCAGTCTAACACTTTATTCGCGAGAGAAATATCGTAATATATGTTTTCAACTCCTTTATTTATTCCATCATCTATTTCTTCGTTAATATCTTTATTTTTCTTTATTTCAGTTAAAACTTGTCGTGTGCTTACACCCACTCCTGAACCAATATTCAGAGTGTGAAGAGCATTATCATCTTTTGACATTGCAAGGAAAATAGCTGATATTACATCATCAACATAAATATAATCTCGTCTGATGTCTAAAGCACTGATTTTAGGAGTCTTCTTTTTTAGAATATTTGGAATGAGCATTCCTTCTTTTTGTCCAGGACCATAGACATTAGAAAGACGAAGAATGAAGCCACTTATACCTGAGTTCATTATGATTTTTTCAGCTTCTAGTTTGCTTTTTGTGTAAGGGTTCTCTGGTTTAAGGGAGTGATTCTCACTGACAGGTAATTCTTCTGGAACTCCATAAACGTTTGTACTTAAAAAAATCATTTTTGCTCCTGTTTTTTTACAGTATTCAATAACTTTTTTTGTTCCTTCTATATTCACTGAGAAGTCATCTGCAGGAGGAGTTTTTGCGGCACAATGTACGACAAAGTCTACTGTAGGCACTACATCAACCCAGTCATCCAAAATGTTCTTACTATATTCTGAAAACGCAAAGGCATCAGGTATTTTCTCAAGTATTCTTGCTCCTATAAAACCCTTATCAC
>CAZDJS010000006.1:0-31750 GCA_964505795.1 uncultured Methanosarcinales archaeon | reverse complement strand
TTGTTGGTCTTTTCAGTGGTTGTGGTGGTCTGGACCTTGGTTTTTTAAAAGAAGGTTTTGAAGTAATTTGGGCAAATGATTTTGACGCTGATTCAGTTGAAACATATAAACGAAACATTAGTGATCATATTATTCTAGGAGATATAACTGAAATTAAGAGTTCTCAAATTCCTGATGGTTTCGAGGTTCTTCTTGGAGGTTTTCCTTGTCAAGGGTTTTCTATTGCTAATAAAAAAAGAAGTATGAAGGATGAAAGGAATTTTCTTTATAAAGAGATGTTAAGAGTTGTTAAAGATAAAAAACCCGCTATTTTTGTAGCTGAAAATGTTAAAGGGTTATTATCGATGGAAAAAGGAAAAATTATCAAAATGATTGTTAAAGATTTTGAAGAGTTAGGTTACACTGTTGATTATAAAGTTCTTAATTCAGCTGATTATGGTGTACCACAACAAAGAGAAAGAGTTTTTATTATTGGTAATAGATTTGGTTTGGAAAATACATTTCCAAAAGCGACACACACATCTTTGGAAAATTTGAAAAATAATCCAAGCCTTAAATTAAAACCTTATGTTTCAGTAAAAGAAGCAGCTCAACATTTATCGAACATAAGAATTTCTTATGATTCATTATCGGTTAAAGATTCAAAAATTCATAATCATATAGCTAGAACAAATGTTCATGATAAATTCTGGGGGAGAAGACATAAGGTTGATCAGTTCGAAATTTGTGACTATTTGAAGTACTGGCGTATAAAAAAAGGCATTAGTGTCAAAGATATTGATAAACACTTTGGTTATAAACACACTGCAGGCCATTGGTTTAGAAAAGATAATGGCTCTGGAAGTATTCCTAAACCAGAGGACTGGCGGGAGTTAAAGAAACTCCTCGGTTTTGATAACAAGTTTGATAAACAAGTAACTGAGTTAGAATTAAAAGAAATAAAATTTGAGCAGTCATTAAGAATAAATAATTGGGATGAGCCTTCAGACACTATCACGGCTACTGGTCCAGAGATACATCCTAACAAAAAAAGAAGGATGTCTGTAAGAGAATGTGCTATCATCCAGACATTTCCTGATGATTTTGTATTTGAAGGAAGCCTGGGTTCGATGTATAAACAAATCGGTAATGCAGTTCCTGTATTGCTTGCTCAGAAAGTAGCTAAAGAAATAAAAAAATCTTTGAAAAAAGTACGATACAATGGTTGAAGTTGAACTCAAAAAAATAGAATCTCTTGAACATCGATATCTAGAAGAGTTTTATCATTTTTTGAAATTCGTAGAAAGGAGGATGTTGAAAGGGTTTGATACTAAAGAAAAAATTCGTGAAGATTGGATACATAAGTGGAATCCTGATGGTGAAGGGAAAGGAATATCTAGTTTTGCGACAGGGGCTGAAAGAATAGTTTATGCTTTATTCAATGCTCATGGATTTGGTCAGCCAAACTCTTCACCTGTAGGTTCTGATTTATTTTTTGAAACTGATGATGCATTTATTCATATTGATTTGAAGACTGTTCAAACTAAAAATATCGGGGATTTTTCTAATGATATATTTGTTGGTGATAATCAAAATAGTTATTTAGGAGACATCTCTCTTAGAGGTGAAAAAATAAGAAAATATTCTGGTGCGGCGCTTCCCATAGTTTATTCGAATAGTGGAAACCCAAAGCCTTGTTTGACTTATTTTATTACAATATTATATGATGAAACAGATTTAGATATTTTAAACATAAACCTTCTATGCATGCCTAATGGTGCTTTACATTCAGTTTATGGTTCAGATGTTCTTAAAGCAGGTAAGAATCCAGGAAAAATACGTTATAATTTCTCAAAAGCTCCTATTTTCCATTTACTTGATAAAAAACCCAGCAGAATTAAGGTTGTTTACTTTAATAATAAAATGTCTCAAGACCATATTAAAAAATTATCTTTTATTAAAAACATTTTTGATTCTCAGAAATAAAATTTCATTTTATCGTTTGATTCTTAACGAGTTCTTTTCGTTTATGTAATTTTTATCACACCTGATGATTTACATTTTCCAGTGACTTGTTATGATGTTGTGGATGTCGGAGAAGACTCAGGATATGATTTTAGTTCGTATTTATCTTTAACTTTGTAACAGTCGACACCCTTTTAAACTAACTTTCTTTACTTTTTACATAATGAAAGACACAAAGGGTATAACTGTAAAAAAGTTTGATGACATGCCTGAGTGGTACGACCAAGTCTGTAAAAAAGCAGGACTTGCAGAAAACAGCCCGATTAAAGGTTGCATGATTATCAAACCAAACGTTTATGCTATTTGGGAAGGTATTCAAAAACAATTCAATGATTATCTTGATGAAGACAAGGTTCAAAATGCTTATTTCCCATTATTTATTCCTGAATCATTTTTCAAAAAAGAATCGGAGCACGCAGAAGGCTTCGCGCCAGAAGTTGCTTGGATAGAAAAAAAAGCTGACTCAGGCTCAGAACGACTCGCACTCAGACCAACGAGCGAAACAATCATTAACGACTCGTTTAGCCAATGGATACGAAGCTGGCGTGATCTTCCGTATAAAATAAACCAGTGGGCAAACATTATTCGTTGGGAAGTGCAAGATTGTAAAGTGTTTTTACGGACAAGAGAGTTTTTATGGCAAGAAGGGCATTGCGTGTATGAAAGCCAAAAAGAGTGTCACGAACAAACACTACATTTTCTTGAACGCTATCGACAAATCGGCGAAGACTTGCTTGCAGTACCGCTTTTACTCGGAAGAAAGACTGCTCGCGAACGATTCGCGGGAGCAAACGAAACCTATGGTATAGAATCAATCATGCCAGACGGAAAAGCATTGCAAATGGGAACGAGCCATGATCTTGGACAAAACTTCGCTAAAGCATTTGATATTGAATTTCAAGGGCGCGAGGGTGACAAACAACGACCTTGGACGAACAGCTGGGGAATTTCGACAAGAATGATAGGAGCAGTCGTCATGACACACGGAGATGACAAAGGCCTTGTTCTTCCACCACGAGTTGCAAAACACAAACTTGCAATAGTTCCTATAGTGTTTAAAGATAATACTATTGCAATACCAGAAGCTGAAAAGCTCGGAGAAGAACTTAAGGAATTCAATCCAATAGTTGATACGAGTGATAGTTATAGTGCAGGTTTCAAGTTCGGAAAGTATGAACTCGAAGGAGTTCCTTTACGAATAGAAGTAGGACCTCGTGACTTAGAAAACGATGAAGTAATTATTGCTCGCAGAGACACGAGTGAGAAGAAAGCAGTAAAACGAAAAGACGTCAAGAAAGTTGTTGAACAACTCCTTGAGGCAATGCACAAAGACATGTTTGAAAAAGCAAAAAAAACTATGCATGAACTCATTCTTGAACCAAAAAATTATGAAGAGTTCAAAAAAAATATTGTTGAAAGAAAAGTGAACCTTAGTTTACACTGCGGCGAAGAAGAGTGCGAAGCAGCAATCAAGGAAGACACTAAAGCCACAACAAGAGTTATTCAAGATGAAAACGTCAAAGGAACCTGCATCAAATGTGGTAAGAAAGCAGCGTACAAGGTATATTTTGCGAGGGCGTATTAGCGTTTGTAGGCGTTGCGTCTGTGTCGAATCTCACGAATAAGAACTATATCTCTGTTTGAATCCACATCAACGAATGCTCGGTAGTCGCCAATTCTCATTTTTAATGCACTCGTTCCCTGTACTGCTGTGAGATAACGAAAAGGGTTATTCTTGAGTTCTTTGAGTTTGTTTATGATTCTCGTATGTATTTTTGGTTCGAGTTTGTCTAAGAATTTACTGACTCTTGGATGATACTTGATTTTCATTCGAGTTCGACATATTCGGACTCAGGTGTTCTCCGAGCATCTTCGATAGATCGAAGGGTTTCTTCTGTGAGTTCCCCTTCATCGTCAACAATACGTTTGAGACGATCAACGTCCTCTCGTAGTTTCTTGACTTCTTCTTGAATAGCTTCGATATTTACCACTCCTGTCGTATATGGTTAGATACTTTTATGTTTTATGATTGTTATGCTGGCTTCTCCGAAAACTTTCTAAACAAAGCCGTAACAATAGTCTTTATGCACGAAGATATTGTAAAAAAATTAGAAGATGCTTTTCCTGGAGCAGAAGTTGAAGTCGTTGACACTTCTGCTGGTCACGAATCGCACAACGCACTCTATAATATTGCCGTCACTGTTGTTTGGAGTGACTTTGCAGACAAGTCTTTAGTCGAGCAACACCAGATGGTGCACGACGTACTTAAGGAAGACCTCAAGACGAAGGTTCACGCGCTTCGCTTGCAGACTCGTAGTGAGTGATTCTTTCTTCAAGACTTGCAATCATAGAATCCATTTGCGGTGGTGAGATTGTTCTTGCAATATGTAGAGCTTCTGTAAATTCTCTCATGTTTTGAACAAGCCCTTCAACTTCTCTTTCCATAATTCTTCTTCCAGTACTATCTAGTCTGTCTTCAAGAATTCTGTAGGTGTCATATGTCCTTGTTAATTGTTCAGTATATTTCACAGGCAACCTGTGATTTTACAGTGTAGCCTGCCTTAAAAATTCCTTCGCTAAAAGAAGCGATGATTTCACGAAGTTCTCCGGACATACTTCTTCTTTGAGCTTTAGATAATAAAAACTTTCCGAGCGTTCAAGATTGTTTCCGACCCACTTCCTTTGCGATTTTATATCTCGCGTATGCTTCTTCGTATTTAGAGAATAATAATGCTTTCGAATATTGCGTGTTCAGACCTGCCGCAACACCTCCTCCTATTCCTCCGAATAGTAATTCTTCTGGAGAATCTTGATAAAGTTGTTCTGCACTTCCTCCAGATTCTCTTTCTTCAATATATATCATAGCGCCTTCGGCGAATTCAGTCTCTTTTGCTTCCTTAGCAAATTGTTTTACCGAATCTGCAGGAACACTCATAAGATCTTTTGCAGGGCTTACTTTCTCACCTATTTTTTCCACGACAGAAGTATATTTTTCATTAATCTTTTCAGTGTCTGAAGGGTCTTCTCGTATCGTTTCCCGCGCAATATCTCTTTGCAATTCTTTTTCCTTATCTTCTAGTTCCGTCTTGAAAAAGAAATCCCATACGTTTCCTGGTGTTTCTTTAATTGTCTGCCAACCGTTTCGTAAAGGATTATCGACTGCTGCTTGCCCATAACTATCGTAATAGTTCTTTGCGTCTTTTGTGTATTTATCATTTCCATAGGCATCAACAAAGTGAATTATTTTTTCTCCGTCGCTCGTATACATGATTTCATACTGGTTCGGAAGGACTTCTTCATCAGGAATGCACTCTTTCCCATTCCATTTTTCATCAAACTCACAATCTGTTTCAGGAACTTCGCTTTTTTCTGAAATAAAATCTTTTGTAATTCCAAGCAGTGCTCCAGCGTTTTTACTAACTTGAAATGTTCCTTCAAGTTCTTTTTTTCCTGTGCTTAACACTCCGTAGAAAGTTCCAACAATTTTCTTATCTTCATATCGTCCTTCTAAAAAATACTGTACTGGCAAACCGCTGTAGCCATAATTTCCTTCTTCTAACTCAATCTTTACATTGGAGTCTCTGACAATGCTTCCTGCGATTTTCTCTCCATCCATATTGACAAAAGCAGCATTTTCCGATACTTGTATCATAAACGCTTCTGTCGCATAATCTTCAGGGTCGTCAGCAAAACTGATTGATCGGCTCGCCACTGCTTCGTTGATATTGTCGATATAAATATCAGTGGTCGTATATGTTCCTATGAATCGTCCTTCGATCTCGGGCTTCGATTCAAAGAAGTCGAACAACCCTGCTGACACTTGAGGAACACTCAATAATAAGAGCATAATAAGCAATTCTCGTCGCATGATTCTATTTGATTTTTTTCTTTTATAAAAATTGGTTTTTTGCTCAAAAAGAAAATTGATGCGATGTAATCTCAAAACGACATGTTTCTGCCGGATGAGCACAAAAGCTAAAAAGGACTGCGTTCTTCTCAAGCGTATGAACCAAGACGAATTTAACCAATTAATTAGTGATGATGTAGTATTATTTATGAAAGGAACACCTGACAGTCCGCAATGTGGCTTTAGCGCTCAAGTCGTTTTTATCTTGCGAGAGCTCGGCGTTGACTTCACTGCAATAAATATTTTTGATCACGACAAAGAAGCACTTAAGGAATTTGCGAACTGGCCAACTTTTCCGCAATTATGGGTGAAGCAAAAGCTTGTTGGTGGTTGCGATATTATTACTGAACTCGCACAAAATGGTGAGTTAGAAAATTTGCTTTCGTTCACTCGTACTTAATTACTTGGTACAAATCGATGTATTTCTTTGAGTTTTTCAAAGTAATCTCTGGTTGTGCATCGCTTGTAGAGCCTGTCGTGTGGATGCTGATGTTCCCGTTCTTGAAGAGCTTGTTAAACGCTCCTTGTGATTTTCCAACGTAATTAATGCGAGAAAAGTCAATGCTTTTCATTTTCTTATAAAAAATTCCTGACTTTTTCACAACGCGTCCTTCTTGCACTTCATAACGTACTTTTGTGATTGCAACTATAGTGAGCATTGCAACAAGTAAGGAAAGCATAGGAATAATAACTTGAACATAAGGAATATGAAATATCTTGAATGCTGCAATGCTTCCTATGGTAAGTACGAGGAGAAAGAAAATAATTCCTGGAATGCTATTTGCAAGCGTTTCTTTATCTTCAATAATTATTTTATTGTTCGATCCGAGAATGTTATCAAAGTGATTGTGTACTTCTTGCACGTCTTTCAAGTAAGGAATGCTAAAACCGTTTGAGACAATGCTTTGATTTTTATCAGTCTTAACAACTTGTTCTCCAGCTACGTTCACATGCAAGGTTCCTTTGTTGATGACGGGATATCGTACTGATTCGATATCTTTGATATCGTCGTAACGAACATAATAGTATTCTTTCCAAAAAATTCCTTTTGTGAACATAAGATGTGATTTGTGTAATTGTAACTTATACTTTGAGTACGACCATGCACGTAAAAAGACCACTAATAGAAGTAGCACTATCGGGATGCTCGTGATTATTGGCTCGAAAATACCGAGAGCAATAGTAACAAGAATAAAGAGTGCAAAAAGAAAGAGGTTGGCGAAAATCATTGCAAAAGGATTAAACGCAACACGAATTTCTTCTGTAACGTCCTCTTTTTGAATTCCTGTTTTGGCGAGAAGCTTTGGTAGTGTGCCTTTCAAGTTTTTCACATGAAAGAAATTGATTGAAGAGCTACTTCCAATACTCCAAAAGAGTGCCGTTCCTGTATTGAGCCATCTGTCAAAAGGACTTTCTTTATACACGACTCCTGTGACTTTATCGAGAGTGAACTCTTGTGTCTTTTTCGAAATGAATTCGGTTTTTTGTCGTATGCTCTCTTTTCCGACACTAAAACTCGTTATTGCTGCGTTAAAGATGACTGTTCCAAGAGCAATAGCTCCAAAAAAGAGTACTTGTGCGATGATTGCAAAACTTGCAGGAAAGAAAAAACCAATTATTCCTGCGATTATGATAAAAGGGAGCAATAATAGGCTAGGGATTGCTGCACGCAATAATGAAGGTTTGTACTCAGCAGTAAATTCTTTGTCATAGCTTGGTTTTGTTTTTTTTGAATCTTGAGATATGGTTGTGCTAGGTAAATCTTTTCTTTGCGAGAGTTGCGTATCGATTTCTTGTGCGAGTTCTTCTCCGTTTCGCATGTAAAGAAACGCCACTTCTTGTCCTGCTCCTTGACAACTAATTGAAACGCTGTAGAGTTTGAGAATACGATCAATAATTCCTTGTGTTTGTGTCGCGTCAGTAATGTTTTGCACAGGGATGAACGCGTCTCTTCGTGTGAGAAATCCTTCTTTGTAACGAACAACTCCTTTACACAAGTAATATTTTCTTCTTCGTAAGTCTTGGTAACTAACCCACACTCCGAATCCAAAAAGACTTCCCACTATCAGAATTCCTATTACTGCTATTGTTGCTAATACTGGGTTTATTATGAGTCCTGCAATGAGTGTCGGGACTCCGAAAAACAAGGCGAAAAAACCAATAAGGCCAAAAGTTCCTATGATGTTGAGCACTATTCCTATTTTTGCTGGTTCTTCTTCTCTGATGACTGTATCGCTGAGCGTGAACCCTCTTTTTTCAAGCAATTCTTCGATGTATTCGTAAAATTTTTCTGAATTGGCAACGCTTATGAGGCTTGCTTCTGCTCCTGAGGATCCTGCACTATGAATAGCTACATTTCCTGTTTTGTATATTTTGTTTTCAATCCACGGTCGAATGAGTTTGACGTGCGTAATGTTTTTGAGAACGAGCTCGCTTTCTTTATTGCTCAAAAGACCTCCTGAATACACGACGATTCTCTCTTTGAAAAACACATATTTTGTTTTTTTGAACTGTGCTCTTCGGTTTACAAGGAGTAAAGCGTAAATTATGGCGAGCAATGTTGTTGCGATGAGAGTGAGTGGTTGATATGCTGTGATGATGAGTGTGATGAGAATAAGTGGTATGAAGAAAACACTGACTTGAATGCTCCACCACGTGACGAATGCGTTTCTTTGCGGCCTGTGTTCTCCTAAGTTCATAAGGTGATTGTTATTTATTAGGTTTTTAAGGCTTACGAGAACAAAAACAATCAATAAAAATCACTAATGAGTAGTAAAAAAGAATATCTTTTTAAACTGTTTTTCTCTTCTGTAAGATCATGGATGTGTATGAGCGAGCAAGAAAGATGCGACAATCGTGGCGTAATGTTGTGGAAAATCTCCCTCGAAAAACACAAGACTATCTTAACTCTCAGGCACAGTCTGACACATACACCATACTTGATGTTGGTTGCGCACAAGGATATACATTGCAAGAATTAGTAAATAAGTACCCAACTACACGAGCCTACGGAGTAGATCCGACCATCGAATCAAGAACAGAGGGAGCTATTGAATTCATTCGTGGCGACGCGCAAAACCTTCCCTTGCCTTCAAACATGATTGATTTCGGATATTCTCATCAAACGCTCAAATACGTACCTGATGTTCTTACGGCCTTAAGTGAAGGATACCGAGTTCTCAAACCCGGAGGCTTCTTTGCTTGGCAAGTGCTTCCTGAACAAATAGCAGCAAATATTTCTTTCGAAGATATTTGTTCACATACAGAAGGTTCCGAAATTTTTGAGCAAGATGAGAACGGGCTTCTGGTGAAAAAGAGTATTGATGATATTTTTGAAGGATTTCCTTTTAGAATGACAGGAATAAAAGATGGCGAGTATGGCCGAAAAACCGCATTATACACGAAAACTATATGAATACCAACTGATAAGAATAGTTTACAAACAATACAAGGGGGTATTTTTATGTGTAAGTGGTTAAACAATTTTGCAAACAAGAGTGAGCCTTGGACGTGGCTTTTATTACGAGTTCTTACGAGTCTCATGTTCATAACTCACGGATGGCCAAAACTCTTTGGTTGGGGTGAGCGAGCAGCGCAACCAGTTTTTGGCGGAATGGGTTTTTTTGGAGTCGATGTCGGTCTCAATATGCTGTGGCTTGCCGGTGTCATCGAAGTTGTCGGTGGATTACTATTAGTCGTTGGTTTATGGACGAGATGGGCAGCACTCGCATCAGCAGTACTTATGGTGATGGCATATCTAGCAGCACATCCTGCATGGTTCCCTACACTTAATGGTGGAGAAGCAGCAGCCTTGTACTTCTTAATCTACGCAGCAATCTTTGCTAGAGGACCAGGAAAGTACAGTCTTGACGAAACAGTGTGCAAGAATTGGTGTAAGACAAAAAAACCAGCTAAGAAGAAATAACTTTTTTTACTTTTTTTTACTTTTTTCAATTTCGTCAAGAACAGGCCTGAAACATCGTGAGATTTCAAAAGGAAGTGCGTTACAGGCACAACAAGCATATTATTGTACATCTTCATCCTGAAAACCATCTCTTAAAGATTCATATATTGCAATAACGCTTTCAACAGGTCTCTTGTAACTCATTTGTAAACGTACAATATGTGAAAGAAGTCCCACAGGTCCTGCTCCTGTGTATTGCTGTGTTTGTTCCCATACGCTTGTTCTCCAAGGACCTTGACTTTGTATGTATAAACCGCCAATTTCAGTCATTGTGTCAAAAATATTATTGCTTGCAAGCAAAACGTATCCTTCTATTACAAGTTCAGGCTCGTTCTCGCGAATTGCTGTATCAATAGTGAGATATCCTTCAAGTCGTATTTCTTGAGATTTTTCCATGTAATTGATCCTTTTGTTTCCATAAGAGTTCATGGTTTCGTGTCATGTAATTACTACTCAAAGCAGTATATTCTGGACTTGTTACTATAGGAACACCTGACAAAATATCAAAACAAAAACGTGCTTCAGAGTCATCACCTCGTCTGTACAACTGAGGCACTATTTCTCTAGCGGGTTTACTTCCTTCACGATTTTCAATTTCTTCAAGTCTCTCAAGTGTCATGTTCAAAAGATGAATTCCGCCTTCATGAACAATTGTTGCTCGAGAATATACTCCCGTTGAACTATCTCCTGATACGGCAGCATTGACATATTCTTGTCCAGTAATCACAACCAAATCAGCATCTTTTGGTTGTCGTCTTCGATCATCTATTGCCGAACCAATGGCGACAATTCCATAAATATCTTGCATAGTTAGTTGTGACTGGACTTTTTTGAGATCAATAAAAAAAGGGACATCTTCATATCCTCCTTGCAATAATTCTTCTAGAACTGAACGTGTTTCTTTTCGTACTCGACAGGTTCCATTCGGATAATAAAGTCTGCCTAATTCTTGATTAAGAAATTCTTCTTTTGACAAAGGTCCACTAAATACTGCATTTCCCATACTTTTGGAGATTCTTTTCCACTAATAAAAGTATGCTTGAGTGCTAACAGTTTCGAACCCATACTTTGTTCACTGTCGTTCACAAGTATGGATTGTTGACACAACCCATACTTTTATAAAGCCCTTGTTGATTCTTTGCCTTACGTCCGAGTGCAAGCGTAGAGGACGCAAAACACTTCTACGCAAAAACATGCATATCGCGTAAATTCGATACTAAAATGGCAAATTTCAGACACATTGTAAGAATAGCAAACACTGATTTAAAAGGTGAAAAGCAAGCGCGTTTAGCTTTACGAAAAATTAAAGGAGTAGGAGAATCCCTCTCTGAAGCTCTCTGTAAAGTTGCAGGCGTTGATCCTTCACAAAAAATGGGAGATATCGACCCAAAATTTGATGAAGTTCTTACAAGAGTAATTCTCGAACCAGAAGCAAACGGAGTTCCTACATGGATGTTAAACCGAAGAAAAGATCCTGAAACAGGAGCAGACCATCATCTTCTTGGCGGAGATATTGATTTCACTGTTGATAATGATATTAAAACACAGCGTAAGCTTAAATCCTATCGAGGAGTTCGTCACGCAGTCGGACTTCCTGTACGAGGACAAAGAACACAAGGTAACTTTCGTCGAAACAAAGGTAAAGCTGCTGTTAAAAAGAAGAAAACCACAATTAGAAAGTGATGATACATGGGAGATCCTAAAAAAATTCGAAGAAAATATGAAGGCCCAGGCCATCCTTGGGTCGCTTCACGACTTGAAAGTGAGCGTGAGCTAAGAAAAACCTTCGGAACAAAAAACAAGAAAGAACTCTATAAAATGGAGACTGCTCTAAAGCGATTCAAGGATCAGGCTAAGCAGCTTTCTTCACGTGTTGATTCCCAAGCAGAAAAAGAACAAGAACAAATGGTAAGTAAAATGATAAGCCTTGGACTTATTAAGCCAGGAGCAGGTCTTGATGATATTCTTGGTCTTTCTGTTACTGACTTAATGAATCGAAGGTTACAAACAGTTCTTGTTAAACGTCTTTTAGCGAGAACTCCAAACCAAGCGCGACAACTTATCAGTCACGGTCACGTAACTGTTGGTAATTCTGTTATTACAAGTCCTGGTTACATTGTTGATATTGAAGAAGAAACAAAAATCTCCTTTAGAGCAAGTAGTGCTTTCAATAATGAACAACACCCTGAACGATTTAGTGAAGAAGAACTCACGCTCAAAGCAGAGAGAGAAAAAGCAAAGGCTGCAAGTAAAAAAGAAGAGGATGATGAAGAAGCACCTCTTGCTTACAAAGAAGAAGATCTTGAAGATCCAGAAGAAGCAGTTTCTGTAAAACCTAGCGATATCAAATCAGCACCAAAGGCATCAGTAGAGAAAGTGACAAAAGCCGAACCTAAAGAATCTGATCTGAAGGTTGAGGAAAAATCTGAGGAAAAATCTGAGAAGGAGGCAAAAGAATGAGTAGAGAAATGCGTTGGGCAATCTGTCACATTTATGCCTCTTATAATAATACCATCCTTCATATTACTGATATTACAGGAAGCGAATCAATTGCAAGAGTTAGCGGTGGACAAATCGTGAAAAGCGACCGCCTCAAAAGTGCACCAACAACAGCAATGAATGCAGCAAACCAAATTGCTGAGATTTGTCGAGACAAAGGTATCGGAGGACTACATATTCGTGTTCGAGCACCTGGTGGACACAACGGTCCTATGAACCCAGGTCCAGGCAGTCAAGCAACAATTCGTTCATTATCACGAAGAGGAATTCGCATCGGTCTTATTGAAGACGTCACGCCAATTCCTCATGGTGGATGTCGTAAGAAAGGCGGAAGAAGAGGTCGACGTGTATGAATTTCGAAAACGAAGTTTTTGAAATTCCCCGAAAATCAAGAGGTGATTTTCTGTGAATGTGAAAAAGCTTAGTGCTAAAGGAAATAATCTCGAACTCGAGTTCACAGATGCTTCAGCAGCTTATATGAATACACTTCGTCGAGCAATCATGAACGAAACAACAACACTTGCTATCGAGCTTGTTGAGATGAGAAAAAATAATAGCATCATGTATGATGAAATGATTGCTCATCGACTTGGTTTACTCCCGCTCACAACTCCTATTGGAGATTATGCACTTCCTTCAACCGAAGAGATGGAAAACCAAGAATTTTCCGCTAAATCATCAGTAAAAGGAACATTAAGTGCAAAAGGTCCTTGTACAGTCTACGCTAAAGATTTGAAGTTTAAAGACACAAAAGTAAAACCTGTACATCCCGAAACACCAATTGCAAAAGTCCTTGAAGGACAAGAAATTGAATGTGAAGTCACCGCCGTCCTTGGTAAAGGAAAAGAACATTCCAAATGGAGTCCTGGACTCGTTTATTATCACGAAATTCCAAAGTTTAAAGGAAAGAGTCTCTCAGTAGCAGACGAAAGAGGCCTTGCTAAAGAACTTGAGAAAATTGATGAGACGAGTAAAGATTTTGAGCCACGAACGAATCATTACTACTTTCGTATCGAAGCTTGGGGTCAACTCGAAGCAACTGACATGTTAATACTCGCGTTAGATGAGCTTAATAAATCCCTCAAAGAGTTTGACTTGTTGCTTTAGAATCACCACCCACGAGGGGGTGCCGGAGTGGTCAAACGGGCTAGGTTGAGGGCCTAGTAGCTTAGTGCTTGCGCGGGTTCGAACCCCGTCCCCCTCAGACTTTTGCCAAAGTCTGGTCAAAGGCAGGCGACGTTCGCGTTGCTCAGTCCCCTAGTTTGGCGAAAAACTATATTTCACAAGAAAATGAATACACAAACTGAAAACTTGGTAAGAAGCCTCAAAAGGCTCAGCATAGAGAAAGAGTGTAAGCTCTGGAAGCGAATAGCTTCAGATCTTGAAAAACCATCTCGCTCTCGTCGCCTCGTAAACGTCTATAAATTAGATAAATACGCTAAAGATGGCGAAGTAGTACTTGTTCCAGGTAAGGTTTGTGGAGAAGGTGAACTCAGTAAGAAAATCACTGTTGCTGCATTCCAGTTTAGCGAATCTGCTCGTGAAAAAATTGCAAAGAGTGGAAAAGTAATGACTATTCCTGAACTCATGAAAGAAAATCCTCAAGGAAAAAAAGTGAGGATACTAGGTTGATATTATGATAATTATTGATGCAAAAAACGCAATTGTAGGACGCTTCGCAACTGTTGCAGCTAAAAAAGCTCTTCTTGGAGAAGAAGTAGCGATTATTAACTGTAAAGACGCTGTCATTACAGGAAAGAAAAAAGCTATTATTGCTCACTGGAACGAAAAGTTTGTTCGAGGCGCTCCACGTCAAGGACCATTTTTTCCTCGTCTTTCCGATCGTTTCGTTCGTAAAATGATTCGTGGTATGCTTCCTTATAAGCAACCTCGTGGTCGCGATGCCTACAAGAGAATAATGTGTTATTCGGGAAATCCAGAACTTAAAGGAACTGTTCTTCCTCTCGAATCAGCAAATGTAGAAAAGATTCCTGGTATGCAGTATATGCGTATTGGCGACCTTGTAAAATATTTAGGTGGCAAGTATGAAGAATAAAATTATTCACACAAGTGGAAAGCGAAAAACAGCTGTTGCTCGTGCAACACTCAAGCCAGGAACTGGTAATGTTCTTATTAATCACAGACCTTTATCTGCTTGGGGTTCAGAAATTCTTCGTCTTCGTATTCAAGAACCTCTTATTCTTGCAAAAAAACACGCAGCCACAATTGATATTCAAGTGAATGTTATGGGTGGCGGTCCTACTGGTCAAGCAGATGCTATTCGTCTTGCGATTGGCCGAGCACTTGTAGAACTTGATGAAAAGTTACAACCGGTTCTTCTTGATTATGATCGTATGCTTTTAGTTGCTGATGTTCGTCGTAAAGAACCTGCTAAACCAAACAGTCACGGTAAAGCACGTGCAAAAAAACAAAAGAGTTATCGTTAAATCTGTTTTTTCCAATCTTGTTCTTGAGTTTTATTTGAGACTATACCGCCAACTTTAAAAATACGTGAAGATTCTTTCACCTATGCAAGCGCACGCTGGATGTATTGAAGTATTTGCAAACGAGTTACGACTCAGTATTGTGAAGACTTTACGAGAAGGACCAAAGACAGTCCTAGAAATTACTAAAGCCCTTGATGTCGAGCGAACTCGAGTGAGTCACGCGCTCAAAGACCTTGCAAAATGTCATATTATCTCCATGCAAAAAAATGGGAGAAACATCATTTGCAGTCTTGGAAAAAACACGCCAATCGAAAACACAGGAAATTTGCTTGAGCTTGTTGAATACCACGCAAAAAATAATTGTACAGAGTGCCATAAACTTTGAGGTTACTGCCAAGCGAGTTTGCAGCATACTATGCAAGTTGCCGCGATCCACGCAATGTGCTTACTTCAGGCACCGTAGCGACCCTAACTGAAACGATGGTATAGGCGTATGTTTCGCTAGGTGGTAACACTGTAAAAAAATTATACGATAACAATGGAAATCATACAAATAAAGAGGACAAATGAAGAGCCAACACTCTCACAACCAAAGTACCAGTCAGTGCCAGGACTCTCAGAAGAACTCGTTCACATAATGAGCAATGACAAAAACGAGCCTGAGTGGATGAGAGAAATACGACTTGCAGCATTTAAGGAATTCAAAGAAAAACCATTACCTAATTGGCCTAAACAACCTAATATTCAACCACTCGATCTTGACACAATAACTTATTATGTGCGTCCAGGAGCAGAACAAAGTCACAGCTGGGACGACGTTCCAAAAGAAATTAAAGAAACATTTGACAAACTTGGCATTCCTGAAGCTGAACGAACTTCATTAGGAGGAGTCGGAGCACAATTCGAAAGTGAAACTGTTTATCATAGTTTGAAAGATAGTATTGCAAAACAAGGAGTAATTTTTGAAGATCTTGACGTCGCAATAAAAAAATACCCTGAACTCGTAAAAAAATATTTTAGTAAATGCATCAATATTCGCGATCACAAATTTATTAGTCTTCATTACACGGTCTGGAGTGGAGGAACCTTCATTTATGTACCGAAAGGAGCAAAAGTAGAAATTCCATTGCAAGCATACTTTCGAATGAACACTCAAGGAATGGGACAATTCGAGCACACACTCATCATAGTGGAAGAAGATGCTGAATTACATTATATTGAAGGATGTAGCGCACCACGTTATGATACGAACAGCTTGCACGCAGGCGGCGTTGAAATTTTTGTTGGAAAAAACGCAACATGCAGATATAGCAGTGTAGAAAACTGGAGTAAAAACACCTATAATCTTAACACAAAACGTGCAACAGTAGAAGCAGGAGGTCGCATCGAATGGGTCGGAGGAAACTTAGGAAGTTGCGTTACCATGCTCTACCCTTGTTCTGTGCTTAAAGGAGAAGGCGCTCATGCAGAACACTTAGGTGTTGCTTATGCGGGTAATGATCAAGACCAAGATGCTGGTGCAAAAGTCTATCATCTGGCACCAAATACGAGCAGCACTATACGAGCAAAGAGTATCAGCGCAGGAAATGGAAGAACAAATTATCGAGGTCATATTTACATAAAACCTGGAGCGACAAATTGTAAATCAAGCGTTGATTGCGACGCATTATTATTTGACGATGAGTCAAAAACAGATACGATGCCATTTATTGAGAACAAAGAGTTCTCATCTAATATCGTACACGAAGCCCGAGTAGGAAAAATAAGCGAAGAGAACATTTTCTACCTTATGAGTCGTGGGCTCTCAGAAGAAGAAGCAATCGAACTCATCGTGAACGGCTTCATGAGAGACATTACAAAGCAATTACCACTTGAATATGCGATGGAACTCAACAAACTCATAGCATTAGAAATAGAGAGTACACTAGGATAAATGGAGATTCTCACAAAAACACCAACAGGGGTTTGGGATGATAAACTCTCACTCACAACACAAAAAGAAGCAGTGATAACTACAAGCCACGACTCTTTTTCGCAAAAAGATAATTATTTACAAATACAAATTGATACGCAACCAGAAAATCCTATACATATACGTTACGAAAATGAAGAGTTCACCCACAAAAAAATAGAGGTTATTATTCGACAAGGAATTACTGCAACTATTATTGAAGAAATTCCTCACAATCATACGAACAAACTATCTTTTTATATTTGTGAAAGTGCAACGCTCAATTATATAAGAATGCAAAAAGGAACTTACATTGGAGAGACAACTGCAAAAGTTTGTGGAACACTCAACTACACAGAAATTAACAAAGGATCTGCTCGTAGCACAATGGACGTCATTGTAGAAGAGAATGGAGTTTTTACTAGCAAGAATATTATGATAGGAAAGAAAGGAGACGCACTTCATATACGACCAAATGTAAAACATCGTAAAAATAGCACATCGATTCTTGAAGCAAAAGCAATACTTGATGAAGCAGTAGCGATTTATGATGGAATAGTTCACATCCCAATTGATGCTTCTCAGAGTGTTGCGCATCAAAGAGTAGACGCCATTCTTTTAACAAAAAACTCTGAAATGCGAGAAAGCCCACAACTGTTCATTGACAATAAGGATGTTATTTGTTCGCACGCAGCAACAAGTACAAATATGAATTATGAGCAAATATTTTATTTACAATCAAGAGGAATTCCTTTTGATAAAGCACAACAATTAATGATTCAAGCAGCAATATGGCCTCTTATTCAAAACCAAGAGCTGCTTTCTCAAATATTGGAGGAGTAAAATGTTTGTAAAAAAAGATTTTCCTATTTTTTCGAGAACAATTCATGATAAAACACTTGTTTATTTAGATAGTGCAGCGACGACACAAAAACCACAATGCGTACTTGACGCAATGAACAATTTTTACACGACAAGCAATGCTAATGTGAGTCGCGGAGTTCACACACTCGCAGAAGAAGCAACAAATATTTACGAAGACGCAAGAAAGACAGTTGCAGAGTTTATAGGAGCAGAATTTGAAGAAGTTGTTTTTGTTCCGAGCGCAACGTATGGAATGAATATGGTTGCTTCTTGGGTTCAAGAATGGATACAAAAGGATGATGAAATACTTTTAAGCACTCTCGAACATCATTCCAATATTATTCCTTGGCAAATCGTCGCGAAAAAAACTGGCGCAAAAATTATTTTTATTAACTCAAAAAATGGAATGATTGATCTGGAAGATTATAAGAAAAAGGTTTCTCAAAAAACAAGAATAATAAGCGTGAGTGCGACAAGTAATGTGTTCGGCGCTCATAATCCAATAGAAGAAATAGTAAAAAACAAAAAAAACGCATTCACTCTTGTCGACTATGCTCAAACAATAGCTCACAAAAAAGTAGACGCTTCACTTCCTGACTTTGCAGTATTTAGCGCTCACAAAATTTATGGTCCTATGGGAATAGGGGTGCTAAAAATTAATCAAGAAATAAATTTTGTGCCAAGAATTTATGGCGGAGGAATGATTGAGACAGTAACGCAACAAGAACATTCTCTAACACAAAAGCCCTGGTGTTTTGAAGCAGGAACGCCTAACGTTGCTGGTGCTGTGGGTTTGGAAGCCGCAATAAAATATGTTTCTTCCCTTGGTTTAGAAAATATTCAGTCTCACGAGCAAGAACTCACAAACTACACAATACAAGAACTTGAGAAAATACCAAAAGTAAAGATTATCGGTCCAGGCCCTGGTATTATTAGTTTTGTAGTTCAAGAAATGAACACAAACGACATCGCAGTATTGTTAGATTTACAAGGAATTGCCGTGCGCAGTGGAAGGCATTGTGCAGATCCTTTGCATCAAGAATTAAATATTAAAGACAGTTTAAGAGTTAGTTTTGGTGTATACAATACACTAGATGATGCGAAAAAATTCATTATATCATTGAAAAAAATAGTTGGGTGATCATATGTTAACCGTACAAAATTTACATGCAAAAGTAGAAGACACAGAAATACTCAAAGGAGTAAATATTACCATTAACAAAGGCGAAGTTGTTGTACTTATGGGGCCAAATGGTTCAGGGAAATCAACGCTTGCAAATGTTCTTTTAGGCAATGAAGCGTTTACAACACAAGGAGATATACTTTTAGAAGGAGTTTCAATAAAGGAATTAAGCACTGATGAGCGTGCTAAAAAAGGACTTTTTATGAGTTTTCAAAACCCTCCTGAGATTCCAGGTGTGACGCTGAAAACCTTACTTAAAACAGCAGTAAAAGCCCGACCGTCAGAATTCAACAAAAAACTTTCAACTGCTCTTGAGCAATTAAAAATTGATGAGTCTTTTATTAATAGAGCAACAGGGTTTAGTGGTGGTGAGAAGAAGAAAGCAGAAATCCTCCAATTACTTATGCTTAACCCAAAGCTTGCCATACTTGATGAAACTGATAGTGGTTTGGATGTTGATGCTTTGCGTGTCGTGGGAGAGGGAGTAAAAACTGCTAAAACACAAGAAAATGCTTTTCTCATAATAACACACTATCCGAGAATACTACAATATATTGAACCAGACAGAGTTTATATCTTAAAAAAAGGAAAGATTGTGCAAGAAGGAGGGCCAGAACTAGCACACGAAATTGAGAAGAAAGGGTTTGACTAATTTTTATAATTCGTAATCATATGAACAGACCGCTTCTCTTCTTTTTGCAATCTTTGTTTCTGTAGCATATCTTGAATTTTCAAGGTGCAGTCCTGGAAGGTGATTAGTTGGTCGTGCGAGAGTTCGTTTTTCTTTTATTTCTTCTTCAGAAATAGGTCTTCCAAAATATTGTACTCCAAGGGTGCTTTTGTAAGAAGGTGTTCTTCTGTACATTTCTTGTATTCTATCAATGAGCGTCATATTATAAACCTATTATCAAGATATTCTGTTAATTTAAATTGTTTGCTAAATAAATTATGAGACTGCTCGCTAAAAAAAGAATTTCTATTGTTGGTATTTGTTTCAGTAAGACTTGTAAATATTTTTTCATATTATTTTAGTGTTTTTAAAATCGTATCAATTCAGTTTGTACATTTTCATTAGTCTTCTTTTTAACCATATTATTATGAAAATAAACGCTATGATTATTAATATAAGAAATGGAATGCTAAATTGCGCGAACTCATTTCCTCTAAGAAAACTTACGATTGTTAATCCACCAAAAAAACCAATAGACGCATAGACTGTTTTGTTGATGAGTGATGCTAGTGTAGCATAAAAAAGAAAATGAACTGTTTTTATTTTACTCGAACCTACAATAATTAATCCAACTGTTGCAATTAAAGCTGTAGCTTTAATGATAAATATTGTTTGAAATGGCTTTTCCTGTACTTTTTCTTTGATTTTGTTAATTTGTTCTTTCCCAATGTGCTTTCTTTTTTTTATCTTATCAAAGAATTTGTGTTTACTGCTTTTTCCCATGTAAAAAAGAATAATGTCTGCTACAATATCTCCTAAGACTGCAAGAAGAAAAACAATCATCATATTCAAAACTTCTTGACTAGCAAGAAAAGAAGCAACAATAGTAGTGATTGGTCCTTCGACCATCATCAAAACAAAGAGTGTAGCATAAGTTGTGAAGCTCATGCTGAGGTTCTATTGTCCTTATTAATATGCTTTGTCATGATGGTCAAGTGAAATGAAATAAACAGTTTCTTTTTGGATTGTGTAAACAAGAACAAAATGTCCTATGTGCGCTCTACGAAAACCTTTTAGTTTGTTTTTGAGTGGTTTGTAGTGTTCGGGTTGTATGATGATTTCTTTTATTTTTTTCTTAACTCGTTTGAATAACAGGTGGTCTTTTTTATATAGTTTCTTTAATGATTGTTCTAGTTCCTTGCTAAAAACAAATGAGTAAGCCATGCACAGATAGTAGATTTGTTCTTTTTAGAATGATTATGCGATTTTTTCCGTAAGTCTTTCGAGATACTCCATTGCCTCTTTTTGTGAAAGTCTTTTCCCGTTCTTTTTGAGTTCGTTAAGGATATCTTTATGTCTCTTATGTGCTAAAAGTCTTCTTCTATGAGAGTCAAGAATATATTCTTGCACGCTACGAAATCCGAGTTCATCATATTGTTTACTCGTTTCTTCATAGATGTTCTGAGGAATTGTGATGCTGATTTGTTTACTCATAAACGTACGATAAAGTACGATTATTTATATGTTTTTCCTCGTGTAATCCGGTTTTATTTGAAAGCACTCTCCACGAGTAATGGAAAGACTAGGCTTGCGTCACATTTGATTTTTGTGTGCTCTGCGTCTACTCGTATCTTGTTCCAACTAATTGCTTCTTGCGTGTTCGCTCCGCTGTCGCTCGCGTCAAGCTCGTCACCAGTATTGACATAGACTGCGTAGTCTGCTCCGTCGCGAAAAATCATTGCGTTGAGCACGTGATGTTTTGCAACACCACCTCCGAGACAGATGATTCCTGTTTTTTTCGCATTGAGTGAGATGTCAACGATTGCTTTCATATCAGCGCTGATGTCTAGAACGAACTCTTTGTTGCGTTGTTTTGCAAAGTATATCATATCACCAAGTGCTCCATCAGTTGGTGCTGGACAAAAATATGGAATGTTGTTTTTTGCCGCCCAATATAAGATGCTACTTTCTGGATTTTTTGGTGTTTTGTCACTCAGGTTAGGATATTCTCCTGCAAGATGTAATCCCATTTCTTTGAGTAAGTCTTTTGTTGTTATCACTCCTTCTCCTAATTTGTCAAGCAGTGGTGCGAAGTGCTGTTCGAATACAGTATAGCGATCGATCGGTACGAAGATGTTTCCTATTCTTTGTATTCCTCCTTCACTGAGCATTCTTCCTGCTGCGCTAAAGTCTCCCATTTTAAAATCGTGAAACGTTTTGATGTAGTCTTCTTCTATTGCTCCTGCTGTTGTACAAAGTACATCAACAAGTTTATTCTCTACGAGCCATCGTATGCTTTCACGAACGCCACTACTAACCATATTACTTGTGTAACTAAGGAATATTGTTGCTCCTGCTTCTCGCATGTTCCTGATTATGTGAACTGCTTTTGCGAGGTTGCTTGCTTGTATTCCCGTGGTTGCTTGCGCTTCAATGAGTTTTGCAAGACTAAATTCTTGGGTGTGATCGTAGCCTTGGATGCTCGGGTGGTGTTCTATACTAATGTTTTGTTTGACTGCTTTATCTTGAATATTTTCGTAATAGTTCATAGTAGTCCTCCGTTTGCACCACTGCCAAGCGAGCTTCGCTGCATTATGTATTATTTTGATCAAAAAATCGTGTGAACGAGATTATTGAATGCATGGCTGCGAGCGCAGTGGTTGAGAAAAAAAGTTACAATACGTATAATGAATAATTATGATCCTACTTTGCGTACCGAACTCATAATAAGAAGAAAAGATATTTTATTTATAAAGTATTTTCTTTCAACCACTCTTCTGCTTTAGTAATTTTTTCGTCGTGTTTCTCACTAAGAGCCATTTTAGCCATCATTGCCATACGAGGGTTTTTTGAAAATGTCTTTTGATTCTTTCGGATGAATCGCCAGTATAACCCATCCATTACATCACACCATTCGCCTTCTTTGTAATGGCTCATTTTACGAATGTAGTTGGAGCCGCAAACGTATGGCTTTGTTGCAAAACCACCGCCTTGTTGTCCGCCATCAGCAAATTGACTCATACTATACACGTTCGGTGCCATAACCCAATCAGCGCTATCAACAAATAATTCCATGAACCATTTATTGACTTCATCAGGGTGGATCTCTGAGAGGAGCATAATATTTCCGACTATCATGAGCCGTTCAATATGATGTGCGTAACCGAACTTGAGTGTTTTTTTTATTGTGTCATCAAGTGGGACGATTCCTGTCGTTCCATCGTACCAACTTTTTGTCAAAGTATTTTCGTGGTTGAAGTGATTAAGACCTTCGTAGTTGCTTGTATGATAACACCCTCGTACGAATTCTCGCCAGCCTATTATTTGTCGAACAAACCCTTCCTTGCAATTAAGCGGTACGTCGCACTGGAGCGCTTTGTCAACAACTTCTTTTGGAGTGAGCAGTCCTAGATTGAGTAAAGGACTTAAGACTGAATGATACATGAATTGTTCTTGTTCTTCTATTGCGTCTTCATAATCGCCAAAGTGCTCAAAACGTTTTTCTAAAAATTCTTGGAGCCAATCAAGTGCTTGCTCGCGGGTTGTCGGATAACAAAAATTTTCACTTGTTCCCGGATGTTCGAAGAACTTCTTCTCCACGAGTTTGTTGACTTCTTCAACATGCCGTGTTGGCTTTGGTAAGGTGAGTTTTGGTGTTGTATGATTTTTCGGAAGTTTTTTTCTGTTTTCTTCGTCAAAACTCCACTTTCCCCCTTCTGGCTTACCATCTTTAATGAGTATCTTCAGTCGTTTTCGTTGCCACTCATAAAATGTCGCCATAAAAAGTTTGTTTTGTTCGCGCCACGAAGAAAATTCTTTTCTTGTGGTAAGAAAGCCAGGACTTGTTTTGATGGTGAGTGTGATAGTATTTTTTTTGCAGAATTCTTTGATTTCTTTTTCGAAAAACTCGTCTTCGATTTCGTAAGTGATGATTTCAGTAACCTTGTTTTTTTTGAGAAATCCTTCTAGGACCTCGGTGTATTTCTTATTCGCTAATTCTCCATACGTTACTTTTCCTTGTTCTTTAAGCGAATCGGCGTAGCTTCTCATTGCGGCAAAAAACAGGATGATTTTGTGTTTGTGATATTTGTAGTGTGTTGCTAAGTCTTGCGATTCAATCATCAAGTAATGCTCTGCTTCTACTGGTTCTGGAAATAGTTGGTCGCCAAGAATAAGCCCGAGTTTCATGTTTATTTGTTGTGCCGTCACATTTAAATACACTTTGTTTATCTTGTGCTTTCATGTCTGACTTATACACAGCAAAATCAAGCATCAAGGGTCTTGGCTGTTATGCGGCTCGCGACTTCAAAAAAGACGAAGTGGTTGGCGAGTACATTGGTGATCGTATTAGTGGTGAAGAAGCTGATGAGCGTTATGCTGAGGCTGAGATGTTTTACATTTTTATGCTCGAAGATAATACTTGCATCGACCCTGATGAAATTCCTGAGAAGTATATGAACCATTCTTGTGAACCGAATTGCGAGACTGAAGAGGACGAAGGTCGAATTTTTATCAAAGCACTTCATGACATCAAAAAAGATGAAGAAATAGTTTATGATTATTGTGTTGTTGCTGAGGATGATGAAGATCTTACTTGTTTGTGTGGAACTCCAAGTTGTCGTGGCACGATGCGCGCTCAGAAAGAGTAATTAGTGTATTAAAGAATTAGTGTATTATTTTATCTATTGAATCCCAAGAAACTCTTCTCTTGTTTGTTATGTGTCTGTTGTATGGTTGTGTGAAGACAAGGTGTTCCCAACTTGGTATTTGAGCGCCGTTCACTTCTGGTTTGTCATCAAGTAAATAACGCCCAACTGCTAGGGTTTTGTCTTTAGTGATGATTGTCCTTGCAACCCATTCGTATCCTAAGTTTTTTTCTATCCAAGAATATTTTCCTGGAACGCAAGCTTTGTTTCGTAAAGATGGTGCAGTACATATCACCACAGGGTGCTTTTGTGCTAGACGTTCAAGTCCTTGTATTGCTCTAGGTATTGGTTGTAGAGTGTGAAAAAAGTCTTCACTCATTAATATGTTATTAATGAATTGTGTATATTGCGGATAATTTTTATCGATGTCATGATATTGCCTATTTTCCCAGTTAGCAAGTGGCTTATCAGGGTGCTTGCAATCCCATCGTCTTTTGAACTCACCACTATAATCAGCCAGCACTCCATCCATATCAACAAGTATTGTTTGATTCATGAAGTAAGAAAAACAACAGTAAGTATTATATATTATTATTAATTATTAATAATTAATGTCTTTGCAAAAGTTGGGAATAACGCTCTACGGGGAAAAGATTTACAAAGCACTTTTAGCCTATGGCTCATCATCTGCTAAAGAGCTATCGAAACGCTCCGGCGTTCCGCAAACGGCGATTTATCCTAATGTGCAACAACTAGAAGAACAAGGTTTTGTGCAACGAGTTGATGGTTCGATTCAACGTTTCGAAGCAATAGAACCCAAAACAGCTCTGAGTCATTTAGTGTCGCAAAAGATGAAGGAGTTTGAACAAACAAAAGACGCTGTAACAAAAGAGCTTTCTACAATAAAACAACAACAAGAAATTATTCACACGCCTATTCGCTTATCTCAAGGCAAGGAGCAATCAATTACATTTAGCAATGACTTGGTTTCAAAAACAAAACATTCGTTTTTTGTTCTTGGTTGGAATTTGAATCATAAAAAGAGCGTTTTTGAAGTTATTAAGATGGTGCGCCCATTAAAGAAAAAAGGAGTTGATGTTCGCTTCTTATTCACGTACAAAACAACTTCAGGGGTGTTGCTTCGTGAATTTCTTGATAAAGAGCAAATTCCTTATCGTTTCGTAAAGACTGGCTTTCTCTCCATTGTGGTTTCAGATGCGAATCGTTGTAAAATTACACTCAAGAAAAAAGAATTGTCTGAGCGAGTTAATCTTGCGGTTGAAGATGAGGATCTCGCTCAGGCAATGCACCAGTATTTCTTGAAGTTGTGGCGTACGGCACATCATGAAAGAGAGTTCTCTCTTATTTGATTAATACTTCAGGAAGGTCTTCTTGTGTTATTTCAGTTTTATACTCATCCTGGAACTTCTTAACCATCATTTCTAACTCTCGAGCAAATACTTGTTGTTTGAGAGCTTTATACTGTGTCGTATCAACTGCGGTCTCTCCATTTTCATAGGTATATGCATTTACAATTGCCGATGCAAATTTAAGTCGGTAAAATGGGTCTCTTATGTCGTCGTCTTCTCGCATTTCTCGGTCAAGCATCTTCTGTGCAACTTCGAACTCTCTTGGTGTGAAGTACTTACTATCTCTATTCCATTTATTTCCGAACGCGACTAAGTTATTCACGTGCTCTTCTGGGTTGTAGGGTGTTTTTTTTGTTCTTTTCTCAAAGTCATCAAAAACAGTATCGATTGTGATTCCTTCTTTTTGAGGAATTCTTTCAACAGTTTCTGCTTCACTGTATGCTTGAATTACTTTGTCGTGTTGGTCTTGCTCATATATTGTCGGTTGGCTTCGTAAGATGCTTGGGGATTGGCCGTATTGTTCTTCCATTTGTCCTAATTTTTCTTGTAATGTATTCATTTTCTCACCTCAAAAGCAATAATTGCTTTTTTGTTACTACTACATGAAACAAAGTATATAAATACTGCCTTACCAGTCATAGTATGTAAAATGGATGAATCTTCAATTCCTCTCTTAGATGCCTTGAAACGAGCAAATCTTACTGAAGGAGAATCAAAAGTTTATTTGGCATTATTAGAGCTTGGTTCTCAAACGACAGGTCCGATTATTGAAAAATCAGGTGTGAATCGTTCTATAGTCTATCAGATTCTCGATCGCCTTATTGAAAAAGGAATTGTTTCTTATATTACAAAAGACAGAACTAATTATTATCAAGCATCAGATCCACAAAAACTCCTAGAATACATGGATCAACAACAAGAACAAATTGAAAAAAACAAAAATTCATTATCGGCCATTCTTCCTCAACTTTCAGTATTACAAAACAGCAAAAATGAAGTGCAAGTGAGAGTCTATGAAGGTTTTAAAGGTGTACAAACCGCGTTTAATCATTATAAAAACTATCTGAAACAAGGTGAAAATTACTATATTTACGCCATAAGTCCAGGAATGGAGAAACACTACGACTTATTTTGGCGACGACACCACGAAGAACGGGTAGGATTAGGAATTGGCTCTCGTATGCTTTTTGATAGAAGAACTGATGCAAAAATATTGCAAAATCGTAATAGTTACGAGAATAGTGATGCTCGTTACATGCCTGTTGAGGTTCCTACAGATTCTTGGGTGCTCGTGTATGGTTCTGTAGCTTGTATTTTTCTACAAGAAAGAGACTTAGCTATTGAAATTGATTGTCTTGAAGTTGCAAGAACCTTTAAAGCATATTTTGATGATTATTGGGAAAAAAGCACACCTTTCAAAGCTCGTTGATTCGATGTTTGAAAAAAATGACGAATTAGAAATAAGTATTCCAAAAACACACATTAAATAATAACTATATAGAAAATAATTAATTCTTTCTCGCTCACAAACCCTAATATTTATAAGGAGATTGAGTTTTCGACACCCTATGATTATACCAATTCGTTGTTTTAGCTGCGGAAAACCAATCGGACACCTTTGGGAAGAATACCAAAAAAGAACCCAAAAAGGAGAAGAACGCAAAAAAGTCATGGATGAACTCGGACTTGAGCGATTCTGTTGCCGAAGCATCTTCCTCGGTCATGTTGACCTCGTAGAAACAACAGCACGATTCAAGAAAGCAAAGTGAAAATATGGGCGAGATAAAAAAGAAAAGCGTAGGAAGTTTGCAAAAAGGCAATTATGTCGTCGTTGATGGCGTTGCCTCAATAGTCAAATCCACGCAAACGAGCAGACCAGGAAAACACGGTCACGCAAAAGTTAGAATGCAAGCAACAGGAATCCTCGATGGAAAAACACGAGAAATTGTTATGCCTGGTCACGATCAAATCGACTGTCCAATTATTGGGAAAAAGAACGCACAAGTACTCAGTGTTACGGGAAATCACGCTAATATTATGGACATGGAAACATATGAAACACTTGATTTAGAAATTCCTGAAGATCTCCAAGGGCAAGTAAGTGAAGGAGACGTTGTTCTTTACTGGGAAATTCTCGATGACAAAGTCATTAAGCAAGTAACAAATAAGGAGGCATAAGATGGGAAAATTTGCAGAAGCTGATAATAGAATGTTCAAGAACACCTTCGTATGCCGACGATGTAAAAGCAAGATGAAAGCACCAATTCTTAAAGTTCTTGCAGGAAAAGTCTCTTGTAGACAATGCTCAACCAAGAAACTCAGAGTCAAGCGAAAGAAGTGAAATCAAACTCTCAAAGCCTTTTCTGCATCGAATCCAGCACTTGTTCGAAGCCCCATCTCTTGTAGATTCGTATTGCAGGGTTGCGATCCAGAACGAACAGTTTCACATATCGACAGTTCTGGGCACGAAAGAGTAAGAATAGCTCCTCTTTTAATCTTGAGGCGATGCCTTTCTCTCGCCGATCTTCCCTAACCCATAGTTGTTCAAGGAGACCGTAGGGTACTGTCTTGAAGATTAAATGATCATTCTTCTTGTATTCTCCGATTATGAATCCCACTATGTCATTATCATCAGCTATGAGAACTGGCTTCTGTTTGTTTTTTATCATATCCAGCACTTTCTCTTTGATCTCCTGATCGCTCTTATGTTCCTTTCGAAATTCTCTCATATCTTCTGGTTCGTAGGCAGTAAGAGATTCTTTGAAATCGCTCAGGATCATCACTAATTCATTTGCATCTGTTTGTTCAGCTTCTCGTATTATCATACCTTTTGTTTTTGGAATTATCTTTTAATTTCTTTCTATTTGTTTCATTCTGCCTTATTTGCTGTTTAAAACTGATTTTTCGGAATTCTTTTTTCTAAAGCTTCCTTATACTTTTCTTATTTGATGAACAGAACATTTTCTACGTTTTCAAATTCTTTATCGCCTGTCACAAAAGGGACTTTCATTCTTTGAGCTATGACATAACCGACACAATCAATAAATGATACATTTTGTTTTTTTAGATTAAAACGCATTTTGCTTGCAGTAAGAAAATCAACATATTCTACGCTAACGCAATTATTGAGTAATTGTTCAAACACTTCATCTGCTTTTTTCGAATTGTGTTCTCGTAAAATAACATGATGCAACTCTAATAAATTGAGCTTTGTCATAACACAGGGTTTTTGAGCAACTTCGTTATAGTTATTACTTCCCTTTAGTATTTCAACAAGAGCATAGGTATCTAAAAAGAAGGTCATAGTGATCCTCGTCGAACAAAGTCCTTATTCTTTTGTGCATCACCAAGTTGCATTGTGCCGAACACATCGCTCAAATCCTTTTTTTTACTAATTGTCAAAAAAATTGTATCTTTTTCTTTCAAATGGTTTTTTTCAATAATTTCCTTTGGAATGACGCAACCGATACTACTACCCCATTTTTTTAGTTTGACTTCCACAACCATACTCCTCCAAATATTTTAGTTATATAAAAATATAACTTTTTGTGTTGTCGTTTAAAATACGAAAACGTTCCGAACTAGAACAAAAATTATGCGTAATTCTTTTAAAGGCGGCAGGTTCAATAGCTCTATGTTTGAAGGATTCATCGCATGGGTTGTAGCAAATAAAGTGCCACTCATATTTTACTTAACAGTCATTCTCATCGTCGTTCTTAATCGAAAAAAGCTAGAATGGCAAGGAATCGCCGGAATGTACAAGACGAAAGTCGGCGTTTCACTCATGCAAAAGCTCGCTGACAAGCACGGACCACTCTTTCGCTGGCTCGGATACGTTGGTATGGGTGTTGGCTTTACAGGAATGTTTGCTATTGTGTGGATGCTCGTATGGGGCTTTTGGCAACTTCTTACTGACCCGTCAGCACCCGCTGTTGTCGCACCAGTTATTCCCGGGTTTAACATTCCCGGAGTGGGTATTGAAGTGCCACTCGTTATCGGTTGGCTCGCGCTCTTTGTCGTGATCGTCGTTCACGAATTCAGTCACGGTGTTGTTAGCAAGGCACATAAAATTCCTATTGAGAGTAGCGGATTGCTCGTTTTTGGTCCGATCCTTGGCGCATTTGTTGAACCAAACGAAAAAAAACTCAAGAAAGCTTCTGATGTTGTTCAATATAGTATTTTTGCAGCAGGACCTTTCAGTAATATCCTTGCAGCAGGAGTGACGCTTATAGTAGGGTTCTTTGTTTCTTTAGCAATTGGCCTTGTCGCAGCACCTGGTGGAGTTATACTTGACACCGTTACTGTAGAATCACCAGCGGCAATGGCAGGTCTTGAAGCTGACATGGTCTTAGTCGAAGCAAAAGGAATCCCAATAAACACGCAAGAAGATCTTATTGCAGCATTAAGTACTGTTCGTGAAGGTGAACAAATTAACTTACAAACTGATAAGGGAGAATACCTTGTGACTGCTCGTCCTGATGCTGATGAGAGAACTGATAAAGGAATCTTAGGAATTAGCTTCAGACAAGACCTTGAAGCAAACGAAGGGTATGGATGGTTATTTACCTTACTTCTTTTAGTGCAGGAATTCATTACTTGGCTTTTCATTCTTAACTTAGGTATTGGTCTTGCAAACCTCTTACCACTCGGTCCAGTTGACGGTGGCCAGATGCTCAGAACATTCTTTGTGAGTCTTTGGGGAAAAGAAAAAGGTGAAAAGCACTGGATGCAAGTTTCAAAAATAGTTCTTATCTTGTTGATTGTGTTGCTCTTTGTTCCTATTATTAAGGCTTTTTTCTAAAAGCTTATAAATTCCTTTTCTTCATTTTGTTCTATGTATAAGTTTATGTTTCCTTTGCTTGTTGTTCTAGTTGTTTTAGCTCTTGGTTTTTTCACTCTTGATTTTGGTTTTGATGTTGTTGGAGGTGCTACAGACGTTCCCGGTTATGCGAATTCTGATGAGTTCTTTTATAATTATCAGACCTTAACAACGTCTTATGATGATGCTTTGTCTATTGTTGTTAATGGAGGTTTTGGCGATGTTTTTGTGTATAAGAAAGCGTATTACGGTCGTAATTTTTGGACTGAGGTTGAGTTAGAATCGACAAGTTCTGATGTTTCTCAGGATGGTCTTTGGAATGATTCTTGGATTCGTGGTTCTGCTGAGGCTACTATTGATGTTCCTTTTGATGAGTATCATGTTGCTGTTTTTGTTTGTCGTTTGTATAATCAGAGTGATGTTCTTGCTCAGCAGAGTTGGTCTTCTGATGAGGCTGATATGATTACTTCTGTTTTTGATGATGAACTGCAGTATTTGTGTGGTGTTGCTGGTTTTGATGATAATGAATTAAAGACTGATTTGTGGCATCATGCTCGTGTTGACTGTGAGGATTGTGGTGTTGATGCTGTTTGTGGTGTGAATGCTGATGATTATGCTGTTGGTGATTCTGATTGGAACAATCCATCATCTGGTTTTTGTAATTTAGGTTCTCTTGATGGTTTTCCTCCTGTTTTTCCTGATGAAGGGGCTAGTGTTTCTTGGGATTGTTTGGGCGAGCATGGTGGTGTTGATGTGACTTGTGGTGCGCAGAGGGAGGGTTTTGCTCCTATTGATGGTGTTTGTGGTTCTAATAATAAGACTTTTTCTTCTGGTGCTTCTGATTGGGATGGTGTTTTTTGTAGTTCTGGTTCTTCTAATCCTTCTTCTCCTGGTTTCCCTGTTCAGGGTTCTAGCGTAACATGGACTTGTGAAGGTCTGAATGGTGGAGCTGATGCCACTTGCACTGCAAATCGGGAAACAGGTACTGGCAGCGGAACGCCATCGGACCCTTATCTCATCTCAACATGTCAAGAACTCCAAGATATTGAAAATGATCTGACTGCACATTACGCGCTGGCGAATGATATTGATTGCTCAGGCTTTTCTTTCGATCCAATAGGATCATATTATGGTTCTTATAGTCCTGCGGGTGATTTTGTTGGCACACCAAATCCGGATAACGAACCCTTCCTTGGCTCTCTGGACGGTCAAGGGCATATGATAAGTGGATTGCAGGTAACACAGTCGGTCGGCGGAGCGGGTTTGTTCGCGATGTTAGGAAGTTCGACAAGTAGCGGTGTGGTTGTGCAAGATCTTATAGTTTCAGGAACGGTCACGGCTCACATGAATGCTGGCTTGCTGGCGGGCTATGCAGGGAATGTTTTAATTAGCGATGCTCATAGTCAAGGCCAGGTTTTTATCACTG
>CAZDJS010000005.1:19989-31843 GCA_964505795.1 uncultured Methanosarcinales archaeon | reverse complement strand
CTCTATGGCTTGGTGCACTTTGTGATACAACAACTATTGAGAAGATGCTTGTACAAATTAAAAATTCTGAACGGTTTAATAATTATATTTCATTTTTCAAAATCCTGCATTCAGAAAACAGTCTTGAGCAACCAGGACACTATCATCAACTCAATGAATTACAAAAAGAAATAGGACCTATTAAGAAAGAAATATTGCTTGATATTCTTGGTAAAGAAGCAAGTATTGTGCATTATGAAGGAAACGCAATAAAAACTTCACAATCAATTGAAAAAATCAAAGGTCTTCTCGAAGTTAAAGAATCCATAAATAAAAAATGAAGAGAGCAAGAATAATTGTTAGTAATCCGTAAAACAAAACATTCGAAAATACTCTATCAACAGTCATAACACACCCTTATCGACATATTCCTTGATATTCAGGAGTCGCGCCAGTTTCTTTACACAAACACAAATTATCATACGTAACCCCATCGCTACAACACACAGGATCGTACTGATTACTGCAAGCTTCGCCACTAATAACATCAAGAGGAACAAGATGAGCATAACCGCCTGAGACATACTCGTCAGTAGTTGCACCGAGCTTAAACGCAATAATCACAAAAATAAGCAAAATGCCGACTATCCCAAAAATAGGCACTTGCATTTTACGCCAAGATTCTCTCATATCAGTTTTAAGCCCCTGAGAATATATAAATGTTTATGTAAATACTTAAAAACAACAAATGAATAAAAAAGACTGATGAAACAAATATTATCCTTTTTACTCTTCCTTATTCTTCTTACTGCTTGTAATGATTCACAAATTATTGATACTGTACAAAGAGACTTTATTGTTGAAGAAAATGATAATAGGCCAGTCTTTAATCGAACAGAATTGCCAGAACCTGAAGATAATCGAGAAATAGTCAATTCGAGTGAGAATCCACAAAATAATCAATCAGTATTCATCACTGCGAGCGAGCAATCAACAAGCTTTAAAGTGCCAATTGGCTGGTCATTGGGAAAAAATTATCCTCTTATAACCTTAAACGAACTTCCTCTATTGCGTCCCGCAGCAATACAAACAGGAGATAACAGGTTCCGAGGTTACAGACAACACATTATTTTCAGTAACAAGACAGGGAACGTAACTTTTGTCGTCGATGAAGACCGAGATCCTGAGTACATTGGAACAGTGTTAAAATATGATGAAGATGAGCGATTTTTTGCTTACGAACTTCTCATGGATGGAAGACCTTTCTTTGATCCTGTTCTTCTTGGAAGTGATGTTCTTCTACTTGGACGAGAATATCGTATTATGGAAGCAACTGATATAACTCTACTTCTTAATGGGGTGGATATAGAACAATTTTTTCGTATCGAAGATAAAAAACGTTTCCAAACAAATGACAAAATAATCTCGAGTGAAGTGGATTATAATGGACTTGCTTTTCGTTACTGGCTTAGCGCTCCAGATATTAATGATGATTCTATGAACTTGCGACCGCAAGAGACACTCAGAGAACGACTTGCAGAAGATTTTCAAGAAGATGCTTTTCTTGGCGTCTTTGATCTGCGCTATGAAGGAATTGACTCTTTTGTAGGGAATACAATTGTGTTTGATGCTGACGATGATGATATTGTGCTCTCAGTAAATGATTTGACTATTCCACTTCTTGTGAAAGACGAGCAAGGGCTTTTGCGATACGGTAATGACAGAAAAGTTCATTTTCAAGAATGCGAAGACAGACGAGATGCTTGTATACGAGACGATGATTCTTTTGTCATTCAAGCAATGGTCGATGGAAAACTTGTTACGAGAATGTTACGTGTTGCAGGAATTGATGAAGAAGAAAGAAAAATTATTTTTCGGGATGTTGAGACAACAGAGCGCGTAAGTGTCGATTGGGTGGGGCGTGATATGCGAGCAATACTTCCTTTTCTTGACAGGGAATATCTTGTTCATGCAATTAATAGCACACAAGAACTTGAGAATGGTAGCTTCGTAAATGTAACTGATGGTCTTGCAATAGATCTCGATGGTGATAGACGAATTAGCGGAGAAATAGTTCCTTTGCTTTTTGAAAACCTTGAGATAACAATCGATGAACTTCCTGAAAATATAAGTCAAGGAACGATTAATATCACATTAGAATCAGGCTATAAGAATACTAACCAGAGAAGAGATTACCTTGGAGCACTTAATAAAGAAGAGCTAATCGTGCAAGTAGGTTATGACAACGGGTTTTTTGTTCGCTTACCACTTAGAGACTCTCTTTGGAACCAAAAACTCCAAGTTGATTCAGAAGACGAATACGCTCACGGACTGAGTTTGTGGGGGACTCGCGTATGGCTTGACTACACCGGTGACGAGCAAGAAACAACAGACGACTTACTCCTCGAAATTCCTTACGAACAACGATACGCGACAGTCACGATGGGGAAGTTGGAATAAGACTCTTGTATTTGTCAACATTGAGTCGCTTGTATTCGAGAGAACACCATTCCATGCTATTTTTAAGATTGTTTTCAAGAAAAGTTCTGAAATTCTCATTCATAAAATCACCCATCTGAGGATATTGTTCGGAAGATACAGGTATAGAAAAACTACTTCTGTCAGTTTTCCAACTAGTACCATAAAAAAAACCTAAGAAATCAAAATAAAATTCGTTAACTTGATTACCTCTCTCAACAATAATTAATTCTGAATCTCTTTCTATTTTTTTATGAAATCTGTTACTAAAATACATGCTAGTCTTACTATCTGATACATGTCTAAGAGAAAAACCTTCGTCAAAGGATAATAGTTCAACTCCAGTATAAGAATTATCAGCTAATGAACACAAACAATCAAGTACTTTATACATAAAAAATGTACTTATTATTTCTTTAAAAATTTACTCATAAAAAAATAGTTAAAAAAAGTTTTAGTTCTCAAGCGCTTGGTTAATAGCGTTTTCAAACACAGCGTATGGTTGCGCTCCGTTCACTTTCACGCCATTTACAAAGAAGCCTGGGGTTCCAGTAACACCTGCTTGTTGTCCAGCACTAAAGTCAGCTTGCACAGCACTTGCTTTTTCTCCACTGTCAAGACAGTTATCGAATTCAGCTTGGTTAAGGCCAAGTTCTCCAGCCCATGCCTTATACTGTGTTTCACTACTTTGTTGGTTGCTAAAGAGCAATTCGTGCATTTCCCAGAACTTTCCTTGGTCTGCTGCACAACGAGAAGCTTCAGCTGCTTTTTGTCCGCCAACAACAGGGAAGTCACGAACAACATAACGAACAAGTCCTTCATCAATAAAATTTTCTTTGATTAAAGGATATGTTTGTTCGTGGTGTCGTCCACAAAAACCACACTTATAGTCGAGGAATTCAACAATAGTCACAGGTGCGTTAGCGTCACCTAATGGTGGTTTTGTTCCGTCGCCAACGTCAGCAGTTGGTTGAGCTGGTTGTGGTGCTGGTTGTGATGGCATTCCTCCATGACTTGGAGCAGCTGCGCCTGAGCCAAGAGCTGCGTCAATCTTTTGTTGAAAGACTTGGAATGGTTGTGCTCCTACAACGAGTTCTCCATTAATCCAAAAGCTTGGAGTTCCACTTGCTCCTCGAGATTGAGCCTCAGCCATATCATCAGCAACAACACTTGCCTTTTCTCCACTGTCAAGGCAACTGTCGAACTCTGCTTGGTCAAGACCAAGAGCTGCTGCGTGTGCTTTGAGTTGAGGCACTGTTAATCCACCTTGCTCAAAGAGTCGGTCGTGGTATTCCCAGAACTTTCCTTGATCACGAGCACATTCACTTGCTTCTGCGGCTTTTTGAGCGTTCGGATGAATGCTCAGTGGGAGATGCTTATACACAATCTCTACTTGATCGCCGTATTCAGAACGAATTTGTTTATATGCTCCGTTGTAGAATCGTTGACAAAACGGACATTCAAAATCACTATATTCTGTGATGACGACTGTACCATCAGCTGCAACAGGGTTCCTCTCTGATGCTCCTATTGTTGACCCACCTTGACCGGTGAGGTAACCTACATAAAAAGCCGCAATAACTACTGCGACACCAAGAACGATGAAGATAGTTTTTAAGATTGCATCATTACTTGTGCACACATCTTCTTGAGTCTTTGCAGTTTTGGCTGATTTTTTTGTTGTTTTTTTACTAGTTTTTCTAGCCATTCTATCCCTCCAATAATTAGGATACGTCCTGCATATTGCTCTGTCTTTAATATCTTACCCTCAAAAACCATTCGTAAAAAAAGTCTCTAAATCATTAATTAAGAGTTATTATATTGTTTTATTGTTCATATAAGCTAAAAAATACTTTTTTTCATTAAAATAAACTGAAAAGTTTCTATTTTTTTATTATCAATCATTTACTTCTTTTTTTGCTCTTTCAAAATGCTTATATAGAGAAGATGAAAAGTAACGTTATGGCAAAATATAAAGTAACATTCGATAGGAACACCTGCATAGGAGCATTCGCCTGTGTAGCAGCAGCACCAGAGAGATGGAAATACGCAGACGATGGAAAAGTAGACCTCGAAGGAAGTAATGATGACGGAAATGGAATGTTCACACTCATTATCGATGAATCAGAAGTAGAAGCACTCAAAGCATCAGCAGAATCATGTCCAGTCTACGCAATCAAAGTAGAAGAAGTACAAGAATAGTACATAAAGTTTTTAACCACTTTTTTCTTTCATCGCATCATGATTCGAATCTTCTTGATATTGGTAGTAATTTCTTTTACTGCTTGTCAAGTAGCAGAGCAAAACGAAATGCAAGATACTGCAGGACAGAAAACTTCAGAGATGCAAGATATTGCAGGAAAGAACACAGAAATGAAAACTCAAAATATGAACAGAGCGACCTTTGCAGGAGGTTGTTTTTGGTGCATGGAGCCTCCTTTTGAGAATCTTAAAGGAGTCAAAGAAGCATACGCAGGCTACACCGGAGGGCACGAAGAAAACCCCACTTACGACGAAGTCGTTGCTGGAGGAACAGGACATTACGAAGCAGTAGAAATAGTTTATGACTCAAGTATTGTTAGTTATGAAGAACTTCTCGAGACCTTCTGGAAAAATATTGATCCCACAGACGAAGGAGGACAATTCGCCGATAGAGGAGACCAGTATTTAACAGCAATATTTTATCATGATGAGGAACAAAAAAAACTCGCAGAACAAAGTCGAGAAGAACAAGCAAAAAAACATGGTAGCATAGCCACACAAATACTCCCTTACGAAAAATTTTATTTCGCTGAAGACTACCATCAAGATTACTACAAAAAAAACGAAGCACGATATAATATCTACAAAAAACTCTCAGGACGAGAAGGCTACATTAAGGAAAAGACTATGAAAGAACAATTAACACCAATGCAATACAAAGTAACGCAAGAAGCAGGAACAGAACCAGCCTTTGATAACGAGTATTGGGATAATGAGAAAGAAGGGATCTATGTTGATATATTGACTGGAGAAGCACTTTTTTCAAGCACGCACAAGTTCGAATCAGGAACGGGATGGCCAAGTTTCACACAAGCAATAGAAGAAGGAGCGGTTACAGAACATCTTGATTTTAAAATAATAATACCACGAACAGAAGTGAAAAGTAGTTCAAGCAAAAGTCATTTAGGACATGTTTTCAAAGACGGACCAGACCCGACTGGACTGAGATATTGCATGAACAGCGCAGCGTTACGTTTCGTGCCAAAGGAAGAAATGGAAGAGCAAGGGTATGGTGAGTATCTGGGATTGTTTGAGTGAGTTTTTTTTAATAAGAACGTTTAAAAAGCAAACCTTTCTCTTGTCGCTAAGCGGGCCTATAGCTTAGTCCGGTAGAGCAGCCGGCTCTTAATTGATGAATTTTCATCTTGGAGTGACCGGCAGGTCGGGGGTTCAACTCCCTCTGGGCCCATTCTTTCCACCATATTTAAAAAGCCCTTTTGACTACGTGAGCTGTAGATATGATACGAGGCGATTATTGTGGGGAAGAAAAACAACAACAAACCAAAGACTCGCTCTCCCATCGTTTCAGTTCTCGGTCACGTTGACCACGGAAAATCTTCAGTACTCGATGCGATTCGAGGAACAAATATTCTTGCGACAGAAGCAGGCGCGATAACACAAGCGATAGGTGCGAGTATTATTCCACTTGAGACCATTAAAAAAATCTCAGGAGACTTACTCAAAAGTATGGGACAGGAATTTACCATTCCAGGACTGCTTTTTATTGACACTCCGGGACACGCAGCGTTTACTAGTTTAAGAAAACGAGGAGGTGCGCTCGCTGATATTGCCATTCTTGTTGTTGATATTAATGAAGGCTTCAAGCCTCAAACGATAGAAGCAGTTGAAATTCTTAAAGCAAGCAAGACTCCTTTCATCGTAGCTGCAAACAAGATGGATCTTATTCCAAGGTACAAACACCAAAAAGAACGAATACTCGCTGATATTCAAGCACAAGATCCACAAGTAATACAAGAAGTAGAAACAAAACTCTACGAACTCGTAGGACTCTTTCACGAAAAATTCTCTCTGCCAGCAGAACGATTCGACAGAGTAAGTGACTTTACAAAAGAACTTGCAATAATTCCAATAAGCGCGTTTAAAGGATGGGGGATTTCAGAACTCCTCATGGTGCTCACCGGCCTTGCTCAGAAATTCTTAGAAGAAAATCTTAAGATAGATGTTGAAGGTGCAGGAAAAGGTACTGTTCTTGAAGTCAAAGAAAGTAAAGGACTTGGAACAACACTTGATATCATTCTTTATGATGGAATTATCAAACGAAATGACACGATAGTTATCGGAACGCTCAATGAACCAATAGTGACAAAAGTGCGAGCGCTTCTCGAGCCTGATCCGCATGCCGAAATGCGTGACAGTAAAGCAAAATTCAAACCGGTACAAGAAGCAATTGCTGCAACGGGAATCAAAGTTGCCGCGCCAGGTCTTGAAGAAGCAATCTCAGGAATGCCTCTGCGAGTTGCAACACAAGAAACACTCGAAGTCGTAAAACGTGATATTCAGTCGCAAGTAGAAAATGTTCTTGTCTCAACAGAAAAAGAAGGAATTATTATCAAAGCGGACACAATAGGTTCTCTTGAAGCATTGCAACATTTACTCAAAGAAGAAGGAGTGCCTGTAAGAAAAGCAGGTCTTGGTCCTATTAATAAAAAAGATATTGTTTCAGCAGAGAGTAACGAACATTATTTACAAAAAATCATTCTCGGTTTTAACATACCACAAGAAAAATCAGAATCAGTCAAGATAATAACGAGTGATGTCATTTATCGATTAATTGATGGTTACAAAGAATGGTCTGAAGAAACAAAAAAGCAAGAAGAAGCAAAGAAACTCGAATCACTCGTGAGACCTTGCAAAATAGAAATATTGCAAAATTGCATTTTTCGAATTAGCAATCCCTGCATTCTTGGCGTTGAAGTGAATGTTGGTGTTGTACGAACAAACACTCCACTCATGAAAAAAGACGGAACGAAGCTTAACACTATTAAAGCAATCCAGAGAGAAAACGAAAACGTAGGTGTTGCAGACAAGGGTTTACAAGTTGCGATTAGTATTCCTGGAATCTCAGCAGAACGACACGTAAAAGAATTTGATGTTTTACTCTCTGATATTCCCGAAAATGATTTTAAGAAACTCAAAGAACTCAGGGAACACCTAAGTCAAGAAGAAATAGATGTTATGAAAGAAGTTGCAGAAATAAAAAGAAAACAAAACTCGGTGTGGGGGATATGATATCGCCAAGCGAGTCTTAATGATGAAGAAATTCTTCGATCAAATAGTGTGTGAATGCCTAAACAATAAGAAGTGTTACGAGCGCAGGAGATAATATGAAAAGACTTAACTCAAAAGAAAAGAAAGTACTCCTACAAAAAATGCAAGAGCATTACGGATTCACAGGAGAGTTTACTTATGATATTCTTCTTAACGAAAACAAAAACAAATATTATCTTATCAAACCAGAAGTGTTAGATTTTCCTATAGAAGACCATAGAATAGAAACCATAGGATTATATTTTGGACAACTTATGCCAGAAGGAGTCGTGCGATTTACTGTTGATGGTTCACAAATCATAGGGCCTCAAGCAACAAAACAACTCTACGAATTATCAGATGAACAGTTTCATGATTGGATACGAGGACGAGATCTCGAAGTCGAAACTGATTTTGAATCATGGCTGATTATGAAGCATGGAGAAGATTATGTTGGTTGTGGAAAGATTGTTCAAAAAAATGAAGCGGGAGAAGAAAAAACACTCATACACAACTACGTACCAAAAACTAGGTATGTGAGAAGTGAAGACTAATATTTGCTCTCTTCAATACTCTTTTTTCGTTTGCTTTTGTATCTCCAATGGGCATGAGGACCTAAAATATCATTAACTGCATCAACGACATCAATAACTTGTAGTTCAATAGGCAGGTGCATTCCTTTATCTGTTGCGGTAAGATGAATTCCTCCAGGACGTAATTCTTTTCTTCGTGGACGATGATCTTCAATACGCTCGTATATTATGTTGAATCCTAAATGAGAAAGTCCTTTTTTCTTAAGGACTGCATCTTGTTTTTCTTTTGCCTCAACCCTGTTTGTTATTATTGCTCGAACACCTAAGTTATCACCTACTAATAAATTTCGAACTTCTTCAGGAAAATGAAGAAAATTGGTTCTAACTTCAGGAATCCAGAAATTATAAGGATGATTAATTACTTTATTGACAAAATCATATGCAGTTTCAATCATTCCTTCTTCTTCTCTATCCTTTTTTATAAGGTCAATAATTTTCTCTTTTTGTTTTTCAGATAATTTACCAACTTCTTTAGGCCGATAAGAGAAAATTCTTCCATGACGTAAATCAGGAAAAATATTTGTTCCTTCAATATTATAGTTTTGTTCTGGGAGTGGAGTTCTATTTTGTAGAATAGTGAATGTTGCAGGGTCTGAAATTTTGTTTTCTCGACGTTTGGCTAGTAAATATTTGTTGGTTGATTTGAAATATTCATCACGAAGTATTTCTCTATATGTCTCGATATTCCAATGTTCTGGTTCTGTAATTGACATATCAATTGTTCGTTCTTGCAATATTGCTTGAAATAGTTCGGGTATTCTTGGAATAACAGCATATTGGTACATCTCTTCATGAAGTTGAGTATTTTTTTCAAGAACAGTTTTTGCACTATCTGAAAGCGTATACATTTGACCATAAGATAATAATGCTGTAACTGAAGGATTTAGACCCATACCTATGTCACAGATTAATGAGTCTATTGTTGAAGAATGTTCTTTTCGAAGAGTATCGATTCTTCTTTTTTGTTCTTCAGAAATAACACTCATTATTCATCCTCCAAATAAAATCCTGGTTCAACTGCGTATTTTGTCGCTAGTTGTCTGAGACCCACTGTTCTTCGCAAGTATGATTTAACTTGTCTTCTTGTTCGTGCTTTTATCATTCCTTTTTGTTGGGAGTATTTTGTAATTTCTTCTTCTAATTGTTCTTTTGTAGTAAACTTTGCATCCCCATGATGGAGACGGTATTTTCTTTGTTCTTTGAGTAACTCTCTTCTATTTTCAGAACTATCAGTTCCTAAGATAGGAGGTATTGATTCCCATTCGCGATCGGGATGACTCCCGAGAACAAGAGCTACATGGAGTGTTTTTGCAAAGTCAACAGAATCATAGGCTGCTCTTTGCGAACCGTGTTCCCATTTATCGAGCAGGCCTTTATCTATTGCTCTGCTCAGACGTTGTGGCTCCAGAATAATTTCACTATCAAACTTTTGTTTTCTCTTTTTCACATTCTTAAGAAATTCAAGACCATTCGTAATCTCAACATCGCACGCTCTTCGAATACTTCCTGCTAGTTGTCTGCTCATATCCTCAAGGACTGACGCTCGTTCATAGTTGCTGTTACTGAATTCTCTTGCTTTGTTAATGACAAGATATGCTTTTCCCAATTGCTTGAGCTTGTCAGAACTATCAAAAGGTTCCCACGTGAGCATACTTGTTTGTTTATCTGCCATTTTTGCAAGCATCGTGCTCGTTCTGATTTCTTCTTCAAACTCTCCTTTTGTTTCAACATCATCAATGTAACTCACGTAATCTTGCCAACTCTTTGTTGTCATAATAACTGTTGCTTCTGTTGCAATCTTTAGTTTATGATCGAGTCTTTCATTGCCTGTTTCGAGCGCTTGATATATTCGTCTGCTTGCTCTTGTTATTGCTCCTCTTTCAGCAGCAACTGAACCGTACTGTTTCTTTTTGAGTTTCGTATCTTCAATAACATCATGCAATAACGCTGTAATAATATCTTGACTCTGCACTCCTTTAACTCTGCTGAGTAATTTTGCTGCGTGCAGTGAGTGTTCGGCAGTATGAAATCCTTTACGTTTCATCATAATACCTTCATATTCAGAAAGGATGAATTCCATAGTCTTTTTTATCAAATCTTGCTCAGGTTTTGAATAGGTATTAGGTGAATCTGCAAGCATCGCATCGTATATTTTGTCGATATTTTCTGATTTTTTTCGTTCCTTAAACTTTGAAGAAACATTTTTGTGTATCACTATGGCTGAATTTTGGTAGAACTTTTCAACACTTTGATGAAGAGCCGACTCTTTAGTAAGTCTTTCTGGTTGTGGTGCCCAGTAGTTAATTGCGTCTGTTATTGTATCTTCAAGAACACTATTTGGTCGGTAATGGTAAATAATAGGATTTTTTGCGTTACTCGCTTGTTCTTGTAAGAGAAGTCTTGAAGTGTTTGAATTCGCCTCATCTAGCTGTCTCTCTAGTTCTGATTCGTTCAGCCGATACGCATTTTCTCGAGACATAGAAACGGAATGAAAAAAGCATTTATAAATGTGTTGTTACTAATTAGTTAATATTTTCTTTATTGCTCTTTTGAAGCACGTTTTGAAATATAACTAGATAATCTCATCAATTGCTTTTTTTCGTTGCACTGTTTTCTTTGGCTGTTCCTTGTTCAAATCGACACCAAGCTCCTTAAGCGCGCTTGAGTGCATTTGAATAAGTTGTTCAACAATGCTAACGATGCGAACAAGCTCCTCACGCTCCTTCATTAATGTGTTCAAAGAACCTTTATGGTAGCCTATTTGTTCATCTTTTGAAATTTCATTTTTATCTGTGGATTTTGCCATGTGAGCAAAAACACGCACTCACATAAATATTTTTGTATCTTTAGCGGTATTATTTAGTTATCATGTGTTGCGTAAAGGCAGAAATCACACCGAGCAGGTGGGATTTCGTACTCTCTGCGAGGGACTCGCAGCAGATCTGTGCAACATATTATTTGATTCTTTGTCACTAACTTGTGCATAAGTATTAAAATAAGCTCTCAAGAACCTTTCACTATGATTCTTGGGAAAATTACAGGAAAAATAACAACAAAAAATTTCAGTTTTGAAGTAACAGCAGATGTAAGAGTGCTTGATTACGTCAAAGTCTATCATCCAGCCTATGATTATGTTCTCTGCCAAGTCGTCGAACTCACTGCTTCAAGTAGTGCAGGAGCAAATAATATGCTTGCAGACTGCATAGTGATAGGATATTATGATACTCGAGTAAAGCAAATTCGCATTCCCTTTGAGCCAAATTCCGAAGTCCTCCAAGCAGACGATGATTTCATTAATACTTTACTCTCAATACCTGAAAACGCAGCATATATAGGAAAACTTGATGGAAGAGATATACAAGTTAAATTAGACCTTAATAAAATGCTTACAAAACACGTGAGCATACTCGCAAAAAGCGGCGCAGGAAAAAGTTACACCGTAGGAGTGCTGCTTGAAGAAATACTCGAACACGGCGTACCTTGCGTTGTCATCG
>CAZDJS010000005.1:9686-19979 GCA_964505795.1 uncultured Methanosarcinales archaeon | reverse complement strand
ATCGACCCTCACGGAGAACACAACTCGCTCAAGCGACCAGCAAGCGATAAAGAAAGAATGGCACGCTACGGCGTTCAAGCAAAAGGATATGAAATCATCGAATTTGAAGAAAAAATCAATCCTCTCAAACTCAGCAATAAACTTACAAGAGACGAACTCGTGCACCTTCTTCCAAAGCTCAACACAACACAACAAGGACTGCTCTTTCAAGCGATAAGAAACAGCGAACACACAGACTTTGATGAATTGCTCCTTTCTCTTGAAGGCGAAGAAAGTATGGTAAAATGGAGTCTCATCAACCTCATAGAAGGTCTCAAAAATTATGAATTATTTTCAAGCGAACCAACAAGTCCCAGTGACTTGGTCAAGCCAGGAAGAGCAGCAATTATTAATCTCAAAGGATACCCGCCAGAAATACAAGAAATGATGGTTTACAAACTCGCAAAAGACCTTTTTACACTCAGAAAACAAGAAAAGATCCCTCCTTTTTTTCTCGTTGTTGAAGAAGCGCATAACTTTTGCCCCGAGCGCAGTTTTGGGGAAGCAGCAAGTAGCAAAATACTCCGAACAATTGCAAGTGAAGGAAGAAAATTTGGACTCGGGCTTTGCGTCATTTCTCAACGACCTGCACGAGTTGACAAGAGTGTCTTAAGTCAGTGTAGTACACAACTCATTCTCAAAATAACGAATCCTCATGATCTCAAAGCAGTGTCAAACAGTGTTGAAGGACTCACTTCTGAAACAGAAAAAGAAATTAAAAACATCCCTATAGGAACAGCGCTCGTTACCGGCGTGGTTGATCTACCGCTTATGGTTACTGTCAGACCACGACGTACCGAACACGGAGGAGACGCAACGCAAATAATAACACAAAAAGTTGAGCAAGATGAAGATGCAGAATTACTTCCACTTATTCTCCCAACAATCACTCCTCATGATCTCAAACTCATGCATGATAAAAAAATAGAAATAAAGACAGTTCTTCGCCCAGCAACACGTTTCTTGTGCAAAAACAAAGAAAAAGAATTCTTTCTTCTTGTTGATAGAACACGAAACGAACTCTTAATTGACCTTGAAGGAACAACAAAAAAAATTCCTTTACTTCAAGAACTTGATAAAGATGCAAAAGCTTTTCTTAAACATCTTTTCAAAATAAAAAAGGCACATCCTGAAGAACTCGGGATTCCAAAAAAAAGTGTCCAAGCACTTATTGCATCAGGATACATAAAAAAAGATACTCATACAAAAAATTATGTGCTAAGCAAATCGTACCATTATACGAGTCTTGAAAAAGCGAGTCTCGCAACAGCAATACAATACGAAAGAGTCACTGGAAAAAAACTTGACGAAAGATATTCAAGTGAGGAAGCAGAGCGACTCCTTAGAAGATATGTAGGTATTCAAGACAAACAAGATTGTTGGTACGTACAATACCTTGTAAAAGAATAATGTGAAAATGGAACCTTACTTATCAGGAAAACAACTCATCTCAAAAGAAGAGTGGCAGTACTTTCTCACTGGTGTGCGAGCCATGGTTGAAGAAACAAATAACTTAGAAAAAAGTTATGTTGATCTAGCGCGAACGTTTGAAAATGCAATTCTTGAGAGAGCAAAAGAATGCTCAGGAACAATAGGACTCTTTTTTAGCGGAGGAGTGGACAGTACACTTATTGCTCACATCCTCAAAAAAAATAATGTTTCTTTCATTGCTTACACAGTTGGTTTTCAAGATGAAGGAACAAAAGAACCTGAAGACATTACTGAAAGTAAAAAAAGCGCAGAACATCTTGAGTTTACACAAAAAATAATTATGCTCTCACTCAAAGAAGCAGAAAAAACATTCACGATAACAAAAAAACTCCTTCAAGAAACTTCAGACCCGATATCACTTGGTGTTGGTTCAGTTGTTGTTGCAGCGGCACAAGAAGCAAAAAAAGACGGAGTTACAGACTTTTTTGGAGGACTTGGTTCAGAAGAAATATTTGCTGGGTATCAACGACACGAAGAAGCAAAAAACATACAAGAAGAATGTTGGCAAGGACTCAAAAACATGTACGAGCGCGATTTAATAAGAGATTGTAAACTCGCATCGGGACTTGGAATTAGCGTTCACACACCATTTTTAGATGATAGAGTAATAACTATTGCAATGGGTATTCCAGATACAGAAAAAATCAAAAAACATGAAGGAATAGAACAAAAAAAATATTGCTTACGAGTTATTGCCGAGCAACTCGGTCTTCCTGCACAGTTTGCATGGCGGCCAAAAAGAGCAGCACAATACGGGAGTAGAACGGACAGTGCACTTGATAAACTCGCAAAGAAAAAAGGAATCACAAAAAAGGAGTATTGTACTTATGAAGATTGATTATATGAAGTTTGCACAAATCACACCAGTTTATGTCTATGACGCGAAAAAAATTCGTGAACAATATCAAAAACTAACTAGTCTTTTTACTGCAAGAATACTCTACGCGATGAAAGCAAATTACAATCCAGATATTCTTAAACTCCTCTTTGAAGAAGGAGCAAGCATTGATGCGGTAAGCTTAGGAGATGTCTTGCTCGCGCAAGAAGTAGGATTCCCAAAAGAAAAAATTCTTTTTACTGCAAACAGAACAACACAAGAAGAGCTCGAAACAGTCTATAATAAAGGGGTGCTTTGCAATATTGGTTCACTCTCACAACTACAAAAGTTCGGTAAAAAACACAAAGGAGCAAAAGTATGTATTCGACTTAATCCAATGATACGTGCAGGAGAAAACGAACAAGTAATCACAGCAGGAGAAGATAGTAAATTTGGCATTCCTCTCACAAAAAAAAGACGAACTCCTCACAATAATAAAAGAACATAATCTTCGTGTTGTTGGAGTGCATGAACACACAGGCTCAGGAATACCAGAAACAGTAAAAATGAAAGAAGGAATGGAAAATATTCTTTCAATTCTAAACATACAAGATTTTCCTTATCTTGAATTTGTTGATTTTGGCGGGGGATTCAAAGTACCCTATAAAGAAGAAGCAGAAATCGATTATAAGCAGTTTGCACAAGAAGTGAACGAAAGATTTGCAGATTTTTGTAATGAGTTTGGAAGAAAACTCGAAATGCTTTTTGAGCCAGGAAAATATCTCGTCGCACAAGCAGGCAGTCTTCTGGTCACAGTAACCGATATTACTAACACACCAAACAAAAAACTTGTCGGAGTCAACAGTGGCTTTCCTCAACTTATACGACCAATGTTTTACAAAGCATATCACAAAATAGATAATCTGACAAATCCACAAGGACAAAAACAAACCTATGATGTCGTAGGTAATATTTGTGAGAGTGGCGACTCATTTGCAATCGAGCGAGAGTTGCCAGAAGTGAGGGAAGGAGACATACTTGCAATACGAACCGCAGGAGCCTACTGTTATAGTATGGGGGGTGTCTACAACCTCAGACCGATGCCAACAGAAATACTCGTTGATGAAGATAAAACCCATGTACGAAAAGCACAAACGACACAAGAGCTTGTACAAAGTATTATCAAAAGCTCTTAAGCAGTCGGTAAGTAGAAAATCTCCTACTGTCTTGAACACCACACGCGGTAACCAAGAGCACTTTCGTCGGACCAAGACCTAGATTGCTTTGCAATCCGGTCTCAAGTGCCGACGAAGATTTTCTGCTTACCCAAGCAGCCCGATAGCTTTATAAAAGAATCAGGGTTTTCGCACAATAATGGCAGAAGCGCAAGCAAAGCAAGAAGAAGCTCCAAAAGCAGCAACGAAAGTGGCTGAAGCACCAAAAAAGACTTCAGAAGCACCGAAAAAAGCTGCAAGCGATGAAATTCTTGTTTTTAATCGATGGAGCTCAGACGTTGAAGTTCAAGACCCAGGTCTTAAGCGATATCTTAGTGTCAAACCAGTCATTGTGCCAAAAACAGGAGCACGATACGCAGGAAACAGGTTCCACAAAAGCAAAATTAACATTGTTGAACGATTAATCAACAGACTCATGATTCCAGGTCACAAAGGGAAAAAACACAAAACATCAAGTGGCAGATGTACAGGAAAAGCAGGAACAGCATATGATCTTGTGTACGAAGCATTCGAAATCATTGAAGAAAAAACGAAGAAAAATCCAGTAGAAGTACTCGTGCGAGCAGTCGAAAACGGCGCTCCAAGAGAAGAAATAATCACAATCGAATACGGTGGAGCTCGCTATCCGAAACCAGTAGAGTGCGCACCACAACGAAGAATTGACGTTGCGCTTCGTCTCATGACACAAGGAGCGTTCCAAAAACAATTCGATAGCAAAAAAGCAAGCGCTTCAGCAATTGCTGACGAAATCATGCTCGCAGCACAAGCAAGCAACCAAAGCACTTCAGTTGCTAAAAAGCTCGAAACAGAACGACAAGCAGATAGCAGTCGATAAGCTTAAAAACCAACTTTCTCTCATTATTCTTATATGAAACTAGTAGTACCTCTTGTTCGTCAAGAAAAAAAATCACATGATTGTGGGCTTGCAGGACTCGCCATGATTCTCGAATACTACGGTCAAAAAACAAGTGTTGAAGAAATCAAAAAAGAACTTCATGTTTACGAAAATCTTGGAACTTACGCTCCACAGATTGGCAAGTATTTGATTAACAAAGGATTCGAAGTAGAAATAGTAACACTTAATCCCTACCTCTTCACACTTTCTATGAATCATGATGAACAAATAACTTATTTTGAAGAACTGTTAGAACGTGCAACAACAGAGAAATTTATTGTTCCATTGCAACATTTTCTTGACTTCCTCAAAGCAGGAGGAAAAATTAACATTAAAATACCTGACGAAACAGACCTTAGAGAAGAAATATCTCATGAACGACCAGTTGGTGCTCTTCTCACAACAAATTTCTTACACAACAAAAAAGCAAACTTTAATTTCCACTTCAATATAGTCACAGGAATAGATGAAAAAAACGTTTTTGTAAACGACCCAGATATGCAAGGAGAACAAAAATATCTCATAAAAGACTTCTTCTACGGAATCTACGCAAGTGCGGCTGGTGATATTGATAATGCAAGCTTGATAAAAATACGAAAAATATAATTCTTTTCCGGTTGGAAACAAAACCTTTCCGGAATTTTCTTCGCAACTTTTCTTAAAAGAAAAAACTATGCACTTCTTGGTGAATATATGAATGTTAAAGAAGTTGCACAAACATTAGCTGACGTTGCAGGAGCACATTTTGTTCTCAAAAAATTTGTTAAAGAGGACAGAGCAAACATCCTCTCAGGAATAACGCTCGGAGCACTCGGCTACGGATTAGGACCAAACATCAATGAATATCTGAAAAAAACTGATAAAAGCATTGACATGGAGCTGACAAAAAACGATGTTCTTACAATAGCAGCAGCCTCAGCAGTCGGAGGACTTGGAGCATACGTTGCAGCAGATGATATTTATCGAGGTGGACAAAAACTCGAACAAATACTTCCTGAAATAAACACAGAAAATAAACACGAAGGGCTTCTTGCGGTTCTCGGTGGAGGATGGCTTGGTTATAGTCTCTTTGTTTTGGACAAAGATGAAGATTTTGAACAACGTCAACGATGGGGACTCGCTTCAGGTGCGCTTGGTTATGTTGCAGGACCACCACTTCTCAGAAAACTTCAACACATGACAGTAGGAGATGAAGAAGCAGAAAATGGAATTCAAGTCTACAAGAAAGGATTAGGAATTCTTGGAGCAGTAGGGGGAGCAGGAGCAGGATTCTACCTCGCAAAAAAATGAATCGTTTAATCAAAATGTGGGATACGTACAAGACAATTATTGACGATGCAAGAAATTGTTATGTACAAGCACAAGAAAGAAAGTCATCAGACCCGATTGACATAGCAGCACCCTTTGTTTATTTGCAGTTACAAAGAAATCCTCAGATTGCTGGAGGAAAAAGAGGTGCATTATTTGTTGGAGCTTACATCGTAAACAAGTATCCTCACTTGCAAGATGATATTATAGGAAAAACACTCGATGAGAGCGTAGGAGATATGGAAAAACTATTACTGGAGGTGTTTGATGAATCAGAACAATCAAAATGATCATGCTCAAGAAGAGAGAACGCTTGAATCTAAAAAAAGTGGAAAAACAAAGCTTTTTTTGAAAACAGCAACTTATACGGTTGGAGCAGTAAGTGCGATTGCACTAGCAGCACCAATAGGAATTGCAGGATATGCGTATTTACGAACAACACAATTCGCGTTAGACGCTACAAAATGGGCATTTGATCATCCGATTAAGACAATAGTAGGGAGCGCAGCAGCGGCAGGAATGTACTACGGTGCAAACAACATTGATTGGAACGGGATAGAAGAAAAAGTAACACAAAACACAACCGCAGTAACACAAAATTATCAAGAACAAAAAATTACCAAACTTGAAAAAACACTCGACGAACTCCAAGTTTATACTGGCTCAGTAGAACAACAAAATGAACTGCTTAAACAGGGAGGAAGTGTCATTTATGAACAATATGATCCTCTCTTACTTATGGGAATAGGAGGGGGTTCTGCAGTTCTTGGTGGTTTAGTTGGAGGGCTTGCAGGCTATGCAAAAAGAAAAAAAGAGAATCTTCCTCGAAAAAATACTGGCTTGACACAAGTATAGTTAGCGACAAAAGAATCACCTGTTGCACAGATCTACTGAGAGTCCCTCGCAGAGAGTACGAAATCCCACCTGCTCGGTGTGATTTCTGCCTTTACCAAGGCAATATAAATACTGCCGCTAACAAGTATAACAAAACGATTTATAAATAAGTGTTCTTAAAAATGTTGTAATGGCAGAACTACAAAAAACACTTTCCTACCCGACAATACTTTTGATCACTATTAATAGTATTATGGGAACAGGAATTTTCTTTCTTCCTGCAGTAGGAGCTGGAATTGCAGGACCTGCAAGTATTGTTAGTTGGCTTATTATGGCAGTGTTGAGTATGGGGGTGGCACTTGTTTTTGCAGAACTTGTTGGAATGTACCCGAAAGCAGGTGGTGTTTATGAATATACGAAGCAAGCCTTTGGTCCTTTCATCAGTTTTATTGTTGGTTGGATGACGATGATTGCAGGAAACGTTACTATCGCCATGTTAGTTGTCGGAGCTGTACAATACTTGAGTCCGACAATGCCAAATTTTGTAAAAATACTTATTAGCATAGGCTTTATTCTTGCATTCAATTTTATGGCCTATCGAGGAATGCAAACCTCAGCAGTCATGCTCGTAACTTTTGGAATAATAACTCTGACAACATTATTTTCACTTATAGTTCCAGGAATATTCACTTTTAGCACTGCAAATCTCGAACCATTTTTTGTCACAGAAATGTCACTCATATTCCTTGCGATATTTTTTATCGCAGAAACATTCTTTGGTTGGGAAACAGCAACTTTTCTTGCTGAAGAAACAAAAGACGCTGAGCACGTTATGCCAAAAGCAATGTGGGTTGGAACACTTAGTATTGGAATCATCGTCATGCTCTTTGTTATAACATCGCTGAGCACAATACCATATACTGAGTTTGGAGCAAGTGCCGCACCACTCTCTGACTTAGCACTCGTTCATTACGGAGAAGGATTCTCGACAATAATTGCTTTGCTTGTTTACATGAGTATTATTGGTTCAGTAGCTGGATGGATAGTGAGCGCACCACGGCTTCTTATGAGTCTTGCTGAAGATAAACTTTTTATTCCACAACTTGCAGAAATTCATCCAGAATATAATACTCCACACAAAAGTATTTTTTTTCAAACAATACTCACAAGTATCTTAGTTATCATAGGTGCTGGAAGTTATGAAACACTCCTTCATCTATTGCTTCCCGTAGTGCTTATTTTGTACGCGATGGTTATTATTTCATTTATTGTGATGCGATTCACAAAAAAAAATCAACCACGTCCCTTCAAAGTATGGGCAGGAGTACCGCTGGGTTTTGTTCTTATAGGGTTTTTAGCGTCACTAGTTATTTCTTGGATTATTCTTGATGAAACAGCAATTCATACATTAGAACTAGTTCTCGGATTTACTTTACTTGGAGTTCCTTTATTCTTTTTACTTACTTTTTATTATAATCCTTCAGCAATAATAAAATTTCATGAGAGTAGCGCTCACTTAAGTTATTTCCTTGAAGGTTTTATTCTTCCAAAAAAAATACGAAAAGAAATTGTCTTGACTTTGCCTGAATTACAAGGAAAGAAAATTCTTGATTTTGGTTCTGGAGTGGGAACGCTCACAAAACACCTTATTAAACACGTAGGAGAAAAAGGACATATTTTTGCAACCGATATGAGTAAAAGAAATCTTACTATTTTAGAAAAACGATTGAAGAAAAAACAACACATAAATTTTTCAGTGCTCCATGATCCAAGATTACTTAACAGAGTACACCCTGAAATTCCTTTTGTTGACGTTGTTGTGAGCGTTGGAATGATTAGTTACATTCAAGACTTGAAAAAAGTTTTAGAAGAAATTAACCGTATTTTACCTGAAGGAGGAGATGTTTGTTTTGTTGAATTCATTGATTATTTCTGGCTCTTTCCAAATGCTGGGTGGCTCAAAGACGAACAACGATTACTGGAGATTTTTCAAGAATCAGGATTTCGTGTAGAACTCGTCAAAGTAAAAGGATTATTCTGGAAATACTTAATGGTCTACGGAAAGAAAACACAACATCGCGAAGAAGTGTATATTTAAGAAATTAGAGTGATACTTATTTATCGCAACAACCCTGGGAAGAATAACAAAATAATTCCTATAAGCACCATGATGATACCGCCGATGAGTTTTGAGTAACCAGAATATTTATCTAAATCAACACTTTGCAATGCAAAAAGTGCAACACTAAAAATAATAAGATCATCGAGCATGAATGCAAAAGTATAAACTAAATTGTAAAAAATAATGCTCATTAAACTAAGATCTGCAGCACTCAAAAGTCCCGCATAAATCATAGGCAAACCAACACTGCAAGCAAACTCAATAGCGTTAATAATAAATGCAAGACCAATAGTTGCGAGGATACTAATGAATGTAAGCTTACTATGAATTATCTTATCGATTCTCGACATTGTCTTCTTGCGCGATTTCATATCGCCAACTTCGCAAACAACTTGACCACCACTCTTGTAAAAATGATATAATTGATGAACTCCTGCACCCATTGCAAACAAACCAATAATGATCATTACAGGACGAACAGCAACGAGCTTGAAAAGACCAGTCCAACCCATAAGAATCATGAAATACAAGACTCCGGAAGTAAGTAAGAATATTGAAACAATAATCCACATACGACGCTTATTCTCCATTTGTGATGCCATGGTGATTAAGTATATGAGCACCCACATTGCGCAGGGATTAAAACCATCAACAAGTCCGATAAGAAAAGCAGCAAAAAACAAGCCACTTTCTTCGAGATTAATTCCAAAAAGAATCGGTTTATCAACATCATCAAAATTTGTTGAATAAGAGATTGCTAATAAGATAATAAAGACTGTCAGAAAAATCCAAAGTTTTTTCATGCAACTTTGAGGTTTATTCTTGTTTAAAAGTGTTTTCTAAGCTTATTTAACCCTGTACTGATCTTCAGTTCCTTTTGATTCAATGGCACTTACAATTCGCTTGACTGCAAGAACAAAAGCAGCAGTTCGCAAAGTCATTGATTTTTCTTTTGCAAGTTCATAAATGCTATGAAACTGAGGAACCATAATATCCTTGAGTTTTTCATGAACATCATGTTCTGTCCAATAATAACCTTGTTTGTTTTGCACCCATTCAAAATAACTTACTGTGACTCCACCGGCGTTAGCGAGAACATCAGGAATGACCATAATATTTTTTTTTGCAAGAATATCATCAGCCTCGATAGTGAGAGGTCCGTTTGCAACTTCAAGAATTATTTTCGCTTTGATGTTTTCAGCATTCTTTTTTGTAATGACATCTTCAAGAGCGCATGGAGCGAGAACGTCAACATCAAGTTCAAGAAGTACTTCATTAGTCAGATGTTCACATGAAGTATCTTTTGTAACACTTCCTGGCTCGTAAACACACTCGAGTCCTCCATTTTGTTTCATGCGCATAGCTTGTTCAGGATCAAGACCACGAGAATCATACACTGCTCCCTTACTATCACTAATTGCAACTACTCGCATTCCTGCTTCATGACAAAAACGAGCAAGATGATACCCAGCATTACCGAAACCTTGAATCGCAATCGTTTTATTTTTTGGTTCTTCACCTTTTTCTGGTTGTTCTCCGGGGCTTTCAAAAC
>CAZDJS010000005.1:0-9676 GCA_964505795.1 uncultured Methanosarcinales archaeon | reverse complement strand
TGCACTCTCACGACCAAGACTCCCTCCCATTTCAATAGGTTTTCCAGTGATGACCCCAGGTTGATATTTTCTTGTTATAGTTCCGTATTCATCTGCCATCCAACCCATAATCATCGCATTAGTGTACACATCAGGAGCGGGGATGTCACGTTCAGGACCAATAATATCAGCTATGCCTCGGATGTATCCGCGAGCAAGACGTTCAACTTCGTGCTTTGAGAGCTCTTTTGGATTAACTATGACACCTCCTTTTCCTCCACCGTAAGGAATGCCTGCAACCGCACATTTTATTGTCATCCAAAAAGCAAGAGCTTTGACTTCGTCAAGACTAACGTTTGGGTGAAAACGAACACCTCCCTTTGTCGGACCTCGCGCACCATTATATCGAACACGATATCCTGTAAATACTTTAAGACGTCCATCATCCATACGAACAGGAATGCTTGTTTCAATGATTTCGTTTGCGCTTTTTAGAATTTCTTTCGCGTCATTACTTACTTCGATGTGCTCATATGCTCTCTCTAGTTGCTGCATTGCGTTATTAAAAATATTCATTCGTATTCACCAAATAAATTCTTTGTTTCGCAGTTTTAAGTATTGTGAATTTTAAGGGGGTGTAGAAAATCTTCGTCGGCACTTGAGATCGGTTGCTCAAAGCAATCTAGGTCCGACGAAAGTGACTTTGGTTACCGCGTGTGGTGTTCAAGACAGTAGGAGATTTTTTACACACCCGAATAGGATATTATTAGATGATAATTCCTGAATCAATAGTAGGAGTTTCTATGCTAATTGAGAGAATCTCACTTAAGAAGTTTCTTGGAGGGTTCATTTTTACAAGTTCCACTTCAATATCTTGTTGTATGAAATATTGTTCTGCTTGAGTGTAGCCTCCGAGTTCATCAATAAGACCTTTTGTTTCTGCTTCAAAACCAAGATAAAACTCTCCTGTTGCAAGCTCACGAACTTCTTCAACACTCATGTTGCGATTCTCAGCCACTTCTTGAATAAAAATTTCATGAATGCTATCCATTTTTTCTTGTAAGAATTGTTGTTCGCTAAAACTCATTTCACGAAAAGGATTACCAATATCTTTCTTCTCGCCACTCACAAAGCGCTTGTAACTGACATTATATTCATCGAGAAATTCTTCAAAACCAAAATAACTTCCGATAACGCCGATACTGCCTGTAACTGACATCTTGTTTGCAATTACATGGTCGCTTGCGCTTGCAATCCAATACGCACCACTAGCTCCTGCTTCTCTAATGACTGCAACAACTGGCTTATCTAAACTTTTTACTGCTTGTCCGATTTCATCACTTCCAACAGGGCTTCCTCCAGGGCTATTAATGTCAAGAATCACTCCTTTGATGAGAGGATTATTTTGTGCTTTTTCTAACAAAGGAATAATGGTGTCTGCGGTGGTGGTTCCTTGTGTGCCTGAACCTACGCTATAAATCGCTCCATGAATAGGAATTACTGCAATTGTTCCGAGTTGTGTGTCGTTGATAAAAACTGCTGCGCATGAAGAAAATCCGAATAATAACAAAAGAACTGCGAGTGTTATAACTATTTTTTTTGTTTCTTTTTTCATTGTACCACCACTGATGTTTTTGACCATTTCTCGCTTAATCGCTCGCCCTTCATGAACATCCACACAGGATCAATAATCCATAATAAAACTATTGGAAAAATAGGGAATACAAAAAGATTACGAAGCATCATCTGCCACATACTCGCTTCCCTAACTCGATACGAAAATAACATCATACCAACTGTTTGTCCTATCAAATATTGCATACTGATAAGATACATAAAAAAGAGTGTGAATAAAATAATTGCTGCTTTGAGGATGCTCTGCAAATCAGTTACTGAGAAAGGACTGACAATAAGCAATTGAAAAATAAGAATATCAACTACTAATGCTCCTGTTCGCTTCCACCAAGTAACTTTTGATTTCATGGTTGGTATTGGTTTAGTCCAGTGAGCTGCGTCTGTCATACCAAGAGGTTAATCATACTCTTTTTAAGCATTCTGCACTCGGCTGTGTAGAACATTCTCGTCTGTGCCAGCAATGCCGCGTAGTGCGTAGCACTGCTGGCAGGCCAGACTTCCTCAGAAAGTAGGCCTTTCTGGGATCCCAGAAACACATAGTGTTTCTGAGGAAGATTACCGCGTTCCCCTACTGCGGCACGGCGCTTAACGTCTCGACTTCGGCTTCGCTCGTCGAGCGCCTCAAGAGGGCGGCAGTAGGGGTGTTGCGGTAAGCAAAGTAGAGAATGTTCTGCGGAGTCTGTGCACTCGCAAGGTTTAAATACGACGAATGCATAATTTTCTTTGAGGTGTGAAAAATAGGTTTTCTTGATAAACTACCATGGAGCAAAAAAGAGGAAGAAGATCCTTTTCAATCAGGCTTTGACACTCCAGATCCAAACCAGCAAGATTTTTCACAAGGCTTTCAAGACGTTCCTCAAGATCCTTTTTCGAATCCTTCAAACCAACATTCTCAACAAAACTTCTCTGATCCAATGAATTCACCAATCCAAGACACAAGAAGTCAAGAGTCTTATTCTGAGCATCGCTCACGTGATATGGAGCTTGTTCTTGCAAAACTTGATGCTATTAAAGCAGAACTTGATAGTGTTCATCAGCGAATACGAAAGATTGAACAGTCGACTGATACACACAAAAAGTATAATTGGTAAAACATTAAAAGAGTCGTTCTCATTTTTTATAGTATGAAACTACGACATGGATTTATATTTGCTTTTACAATTCTTGTTCTTGATCAAATAATCAAGCTCTTCGCAGCGAAAATGCCACTTGGTGTTGATCATCCTGTGTTTTTTGGGTTGTCTTGGACTTTTGTGCAAAACACGGGAATGAGTTTCGGATTGTTTCAAGGAAATAACCTTGTACTTATTTGGATTAGCATTATTGTTTTTGGTCTGCTCGTGTATTGGTATGATTCTTTTTCAACAAGAATCTCTCAAGTTGCCTTTTGGCTTATTATGGCAGGACTCTTTGGAAATCTTATTGATAGAATTGTTCGCGGCTTTGTTGTTGATATGATTTCAGTAGGGACTTTTCCTGTCTTTAACATTGCTGATAGCGCAATAACAATAGCTGTAGTGTTGTTGCTCTATGAAGAATGTAGCAGGTGGAAGAAGTGATTCATAACGCGCGACACCTTTTTTTCTTTCTTAAAAACAGAGAACTTGACGAACTCTACCTTTCAGTTTTTCTTCGCAATATTGCTGGTTCTTTGATTAATATTTTTGTACCTATTTATTTATTACAATCAGGTTTAGTGCTCTCTCAAGTTGCACTCTTTTATCTCGTGCATATTGTAACACAAACGATATTTTTTCCGATAGGCGCGTATTTGAGTCAAAAAATCGGTGTCAAAAAGACTATGGCTTTAGGAATACTTGCGCAAGTGTTCTTTTATCTCTCATTATATTTTCTTGATCCTTCGTACTATTTACTTCCTGCTCTCATTTTCACACTTGCAGGAGTGTTGTACTGGCCAGCGTATCATATTGAATTCGCACAATCAATGGATGCTCGACAAGAAGCAAAAGAAGTTTCCTTCATGCACGTAATTTCACTTGCAGCTGTCATGTTAGGACCGTTCATTGGTGGTTTGCTTATCCTCGGTTCTTCTTTCTTTGTTGTTTTTAGTGTTGTTTCACTGTTGATGATTCTTGCAACAGTTCCACTCGTATTCACAAAAGACACGAAGTGTAAATCAGGCTTTTCTTACAAAAACATATTGAGAGGGAATAAAAAAAACGCTATCTCTCATTTTGGTGAAGGACTTGATAGCTATGCAGGAATGATATTGTGGCCTTTATTCATCTATCTTTCACTTCTCAATGTAGTCTCACTTGGAGGAATTGTTTCTTTTGCTTCTGTCATTCTCATGTTGTACTTGTTATGGCTAGGGCCTAAAGTAGATGGAAATAAATATTTTGTCTTGCGTATTGGAGTGTGGATGAATTTTTTTGCTTGGTTTGCAAGAACGCTTTTCATCACGCCAATTGGCTTATTATTAACAAACCTTTTTGGGAGTGTAAGTTTTAGAACATTAGAACTTCCTGTACAAAAACATATTTATGAAAACGCAGAGAAAAGTATTGAATATCTTTATTTTCGAGAAGTATTTCTTAATATTGGAAGGGGTGTTATTTTACTTATTCCACTTTTTGGTTTACCAATTATTTGGTCATTTTATGTTGCAGGATTAGCAAGTTTTCTTTTCTTGCTTCAGAAATCATCAAGGTCTTCAAGAGCATCAAGATGACCATTCTTTTTTAACCAAGTCACTTGTGGAGGTTTGTATTTGAAAACAACATCTCCTCGCTTATCTCCTTCAAACTCCCAAGGCTCAATTAAGACAACGTCACCAGGACGAACCCATAATTTTCGTTTTAATCTTCCAGGAATGCGACAATTTCTCGTTTTTCCGTCAAGACAACGAACTTCATTGCGACTTCCGCCAAGTCGTTGTTCGAGAATACCAAGAACTTCCTCTCCTTTTGGGAGTCGTACACGAACTACTTCTTCGCCGCTCGTATTACGAAATTCTTTTTTTACTGGTCTTTTCGGTGGTGCCATTTGTATATTCACAATAAGGTGTTCTTTTTAAGCCTATTGTTTGTGTTCGTGTGCTTCTGATGTGTTATATTACTTGAGAACTTATTATCGTATATATTCTAAGAATCTTCTTCGTATTTCTGTGCTTGCTTCTTCATCCACAAGTATGTTGTATGTTTTGTTGTTTCTTTTTCGAATAACTTGACCATCAGGGCTTTCAATCCAAGGGCTTGAAAAACGAAGCAAGAAATTTTGTTTACTTTTTTTCTGACTCATTGCTTCAAGGTAAGATGCTGTTTTGTCAAACTCCCATCCTCTTTCAACAAGATGAACTAATGATGCTCTGCAACGGTCATCCTTGCTTTCAAAAAGAAATCTTTTTGTTGGGAGTGCTGGTTCTTTTCGTTGAGAACAAGTATACTTTCTTTGACAACTATACTGATACGCTTCAAAAAAACGAGCAATATTTTGTTCAATTAATCCTTGAACAATATCTGAACTTCTTGTTTGAGTATCAAAAATAAAAAGACTCGCTCCCTTCGGGTGCCAATTGCGCGTTCGTACATACCCTAGTCCTTCATGAAAGCTTCTTATGATTTCAGTAGGAAATAAGGTGTATTGTTTAGTCATCTTCAAGAATCTTCTTTATTTCTGCAAGGTGTTTTCTTGCTGTTGCAGGACCTGCTGCTTTGTAAAGTGTGCTTTGCACTTGGTCATACATTTTTTTGTTTTTTCGCGAAAGTACACTTTGATCAATTGTTCTTAATGCTCTTTGCAGTTGTTCTCTATATTGTGTATCATTTGAATCTGTCCTTGTGAGAATTTTCTGTGATTCTTCTACAAGCTCGTTCGCACTTTGCTCGTAATTTCTTTGAACGCCTTCAAATACTCCTGTATCGAGATAATGATGAAATGCACTGTTTATTCGTTTAACTTGTTTTTTTGCAAGTCCCGAATCTATGTGCTCTATCTCTTGTATTCTTTCTGCAAGATCTTTTGCGTGAACTGCTGGTCTTCCTCTTCTGTTACTAAGTATTTGTACTGTGTTTTCAAGACTTATTGCTTCTTCTTGTGAAATGTAGAGTGGTTTATTGAGCTCATCTGTTATGAGTCTTGCTTGCGACCTTACAACTCCGTAATCATTTGGTGGCAACGAAGCAGAACTGTTTTTCTTTGCATGTTGTAAATGAGAATATGCAGTTCTTGTTTGCTCGTATTGTCTGAGAAGAGCATCAATTTGTGGGGATTGTGCAAATGGCAACTCTGGTTGTTTGGAATACGTCATAACTTTTGTTAAGCAAGAAAAGTATATAAAGATTCCTATTTTTACCACTAATTAGTAGTTTATTATTTATTTTTTTTAAATGATCGTTCATAGTAACTTTTTTAAAGGGACTCTAGTTCTCAGGCGCTATGGTTGTCATGCACACACGAAGTAAACGAAAGCCAAGCGGTGGACGATACACAAACACGAACCCGAAACGACAGCATGCTATAGGACGAAATCCAAGCATGACCAAAATTGAGGAAGAAACAAGAGTGCGAACAAACCGAGCAAAAGGCGGTTCTGTAAAGACTCGAGTTATTCAAACAAACAAAGTTAATCTTCTTTTGAAAGGAAAGGCAGTCGTTGCTGAAATCGAAAGCGTGCTTGAAAACCCTGCGAACAGACACTTCGTACGACGAAACATACTTACCAAAGGAACAATCATTGAGACCAGTAAGGGTAAAGCAAGAATTACTAACAGCCCAGGTCAAGACGGAATCATAAATGCAGTAGGTGAACAATAAATGGAAGCAGCACGACCACTAGATGCGCTCAACGCAGCAAGAAATAAACGAGTTGTGGTAGAGCTTAAGAACGGCCGCCAATACACTGGAGTGCTCAAAGCATTCGATATTCATATTAATACCGTACTCTCAGAAGCTGAAGAACGAGTTGACGGAGAAGTTAAACGAAAACTTGGACAACTCTTCATTCGAGGAGATACAATTACAATACTTAGTCCACAAGAATAGGAGCTTATTATGTCAAAAGGAACACCAAGTATGGGAAAAAAGTCGGGAAAGAAATCCCACATTATGTGTCGTCGATGCGGCGGGCATAGTATGCACGTTCGTCATAATGTTTGCGCTAAATGTGGCTTTGGCAACAGTTCTCGATTACGAACGTATTCTTGGCTAAAGAAATAATTTTTTACACAATTCTAATAAATATATAAATGATTGTTAGTTATAAGGCTTTATAAAACACATTTGTCCTAATGGAATTGTAATGTTTTCGTTCCTTGTCTGCAAAAACATATAAATGATTTTGAGGATTGTTTACACATGTCTAAAGAATTAAGTGAAGTTACGGATTTTCTTATTTACACAACTCCTCAGGGAGATGCAAAGGTTGAAGTGTTCTTACACAAAGAGACAATTTGGCTGACACAAGATAGAATGGCTGAACTCTTTAATATTCAGAGACCTGCTATCACAAAACACTTAAAAAACATATTTGAAAGTGGTGAATTAGACGAAAAAGAGGTTAGTTCCATTTTGGAACATACCACTAAACATGGAGCTATTAAAGGAAAGACACAAACTAATCAAGTAAAATTCTATAATCTTGATGCTATTATCTCTGTTGGGTACAGGGTTAATTCTCAACAAGCTACTCAATTTAGGATATGGGCGACTAGAGTGTTGAAAGAACATATTATTAAAGGATTTTCTATAGATGATAATCGTTTAAAAAACGGACAGTACTTTGGAAAAGATTACTTCAAGGAATTGCTTGAAAGAGTTCGCTCGATAAGAGCAAGCGAGAGAAGAATCTATCAACAAATAACTGATATTTTTGTAGAATGCAGTATTGATTATGATTCAGAATCAGAGATTACAAGAGAATTCTATGCAACAGTTCAAAATAAGTTTCACTATGCAATAACAGGTCAAACCGCTGCTGAAATAATTCATGCTAAAGCAGATGCTAAGAAAAAGAACATGGGACTTTCTACATGGAAAAACGCTCCTGATGGAAGAATCTTAAAATCAGACGCAAATATTGCTAAGAATTATCTCAACGTTGATGAAATAAAAAAATTAGAAAGAACAGTTTCGAGCTTTTTTGATTATATTGAAAGAATAATTGAGAACAGAACAGTTATGAAAATGAATGATTTATCTCAGAGCGTGAACAAGTTCTTGAACTTTAATGAATTCAAAATTTTAGAAGGAAAAGGAAGTGTTTCTTTTGAAGATGCAACAAAAAAAGCATTCAAAGAATATGATGATTTTAACAAACATCAAAAAATTGATTCTGACTTTGATAAGTTTAGCAGAAAAGTATTAGGAGATAATCAGAAACCATTATAAAACACTTTTCTCCTCGGCAAATATGGCTAAAGTACTCGTTGGCGTCATAACGTATGAAGGAGCGATGTTTTGTAGAGATGTTTTCTTCAAATATCTTTCTTCTTTAGGTGTTTCTGATTTTGTTTTTGTCACAAATAGTGGCGAAAAAGACGCTGCTGATTTGCGTGATCGTGCAAACGTCCTTGAAAATGCTGAAGTTCTTGTAAATACTTCTCAAACTAATCGTTTAGATATTATTACCTCTAATAGAAACAAAATCAGAGATTATTTTCTTGCAGGAGATTGGGAGTATTTGTATTTTCTCGATTCTGATTGTGTTGGTCCGACAAACGCAATTAAAGTTTTACTCTCACACAAGAAAAAACTCACAACAGGATGGTATTTGAGCATCTTTGATTATACGGGAAAGCCTCAAGTGCTACCTGTTGCTTATGCTTTTGATAAACCAGGACACGCGCGGCAACTTGCAATAGTTGATGTGCTGAAACCTCGAGTTCTTCCTATTGCAGTTGCAGGTCTTGGTTGCGCACTTATTCATAGAAGTATTCTTGAAAAAATTTCTTTTTCTCGAAAAAAAGGGGGGGAGGATTCTCGTTTTTTTACTCAAGTTCGCGAAGAATTAGGCGATAAGTTGTGGCTTGATACTCGAGCATCGTTCTGGCACTTGAAGTTTCCACCAGGCGATAAACGGAATAACTTATTGGATCCTCGACGCTATAAATTGAATGCTAGAAGTGATTTTAAGAAAAAATAATTACTTTTGTTTACTTCCGTCTTTTTCTCGAAAAAATATATGAAGGAAGTTTAGCTATTGTTATTTATGGAATTTGATGATGGTGTGGAGCAAGTTAGAAATAGCCTTCAAGACTTACGAGAAGGAAGAGTAGAAGAATTATAATTTTTTTCACAGTAAATTTTCGAGAAAATCTACAAAAACTTTAAATAAGTGAGCTCACTTAATTTTTATATGACTAATATTACTCTTTCAATAGATGATGAAACTCGTAAACAAATGAAACAGCATTCTGAAATTAAATGGAGTGAGTTCGTTCGTAAAGCAATAAAAAAACGTTTGAAAGAATTAGAGGGTATTGAGAATACTGAAGGAGTGTTTACTATGCTTGCTTCTCAAGAAGTGCTCAAAAAAGATTGGGATAACGCTGAAGATGAACGGTGGAATAGTGTATGAGCAAAGAGATATTGTTCTTGTACCATTTCCCTATACAGACTTAACACACAATAAAAAACGTCCGGCAATTCTTTTATCAAATGTCATAGGAGATGATTTTCTTTGTTGTTTAGTCACAAGTAAAGCAACTGAAGGATTGCTTCTTGATGATCTTGAAGGGAGTTTGCCCTTGAAAAGCTGGGTGAAGCCTCATCGAATATTTACTGTTGATAAACGAATAGTTCACAAAAAACTTTGTAGTATAACTCCTGCTCTTCACGAGAATATTATTTCTAAAATACTTGAACACCTCGAACTCAAATAATTGTTCTACTTTCAAAGTTATTCCAATCAGAAACTATTATAAAATAAACAAAGGTTATTTCAAAATAACACCTACGAGGGAGTGCCGTTGTCCTCACTTGCGTTCGGGACACCGACTGTCGTCGGCGTGTCCTCACTTGCGTTCGGGACACCGACTGTCGTCGGCGTGTCCTCACTTGCGTTCGGGACACCGACTGTCGTCGGCGTGTCCTCACTTGCGTT
>CAZDJS010000004.1:0-36868 GCA_964505795.1 uncultured Methanosarcinales archaeon | reverse complement strand
TTGCTCAAGATATAGGGCAGGCTGAAGAGTTGCGCGAGCGTTACATCGAAGGTGAACCTGAAGAGATTTATAGTAAGCTCGCAGTCGAGCCAGTATTACGAACGTACTTACTTTCACTCATTGCAACGGGATTTGTAAAAGATCAAGAATCAATGTATGCTTTTTTTGATGAGACTTTTTATGCTAAGCAATACTCCGATACTTCGCAATTACATGGTCTTCTCGATAAGATGCTTTCCTTACTAAAAGATTGGGAGTTTATTCACATTGACAATCCACAGGGAGATTTTGCGAGTGCTGCTTCGTTGATGGAGCAAAACACGAGTAAGTACATGGCGACTCCTGCTGGAAGACGAGTTGCAGAATTGTATCTTGATCCTTATACTGCTAATTTTCTCATAAAGAATCTTAAAGATGCAAAGGGGTTGCCTGATGAAGGTTTGTTGCATTTGTTGACTTCAACTCTTGAGATGCGACCGTTGCTTTCAGTTAAGGCAAAAGAATATGATGTTATTGAGTCTTGGCTTATTGAAAACGAAGACAAGCTTATTGTTCCTGAACCAACACAATATAGTTATGAATACGAAGAATATCTTTCAAGTATCAAAACAACAATGTTTCTTGCTGATTGGATTGATGAAGTAACTGATGATACTATTTTTGAAAAGTATGCTGTTCGTCCAGGCGAATTACGTATGAAAACAGAAATTGGAGATTGGTTGTTGTACGCTTGTGAGGAGCTTGCAAAACTTCTTGACATGAAACGCTTTTCTCCCGTTTTTGCTAAAATGCGTCTTCGTCTTAAGAATGGTGTTCGTGAAGAACTACTGCCGCTCATGCGATTTAAAGGTATTGGTAAGGTTCGTGCAAGAAAATTATTCTCGAACTCCGTCAAGTCTGTTGCTGACGTCAAAAATGTCGATGATGCTAAACTCGCTGGTCTCATCGGTCCTGCAATGACAAAAAAACTCAAAGAACAAGTTGGTATTAAATCAAATGTCGTGGTTCCGAAACGAAAACGAGTTGGTCAAAAGAGTCTTCACGATTGGTAAAGACATAAAAAGAAAATTGCATTTCTCTACATATGATCATTGACTCTAGAAAAAAACGGTCTGAGTATTTTCAAAGACCTGAAGCTCACGAGATAATAAGGTCTTTAGTTCCTGAACTAAGCAGTCAACCATTACGCGGTGAATCTTTTCGTAAAGCAGCTCAGAATGAACGTGTGCGTGCTGCAACTGCAAAAGGAACAATCGATTCATTATTCGAAAAAACAACACATGATGCAACAATTGATGCTCTTGAATCAGCAAGCCCTGAACAACTCCTTATTCTTCCCGCAGAATATTCAATTCGGGGTATTGCGCATGATATTATTGCGTATTCGCAAAATTCTCTTATTAAACTTGATTCTCGATATCTTTCCCGTTATGTTTTGGGCGAAGCGCATAACAGACTTTCGATGAAGAAAAAAGAAGAGCTTGATTGGCGATTCTCGCGTGTAATTCCTGCAGAGTTTGAGCGTCGGCATGAAAAAGAAGAATTTGGAAACTATTTGGCTGGTATTAGTTGGTGGGGCGTGGGTAATAATCAACGTCGTGTGATGTCGTTGTATCGTTCCTTGCAAGGTGCTGAACTCAAAGCTTTTCAAGATCTTGCTTTTTTTCGTTTGCGCAATGCTCGAGCTTCCGCTTTAAAAAAACGAAAGGGTCGTTTCGCTTCGTTTTCTGATGAAGAAGTCGAAGCACGCTTGAAAAAAATAGAACGTTATTCGAGTCATGTCGAAAGTAGAGGTTTGGATTCTGTTTTGGCAAAATTCGATGTTTCTTTTACTGATTTGATTGAAGAAGCTGCTCGGCCTTTTGGCTCATACACCAATCAAAGCTTTCATGTTCCTTCTTCTGATGGTTCACAGTATTTCGTAGAATTTACACAAATTCCTGCTAATGCACCCATTGGTCGAGAATGGGAGCTCCGAGGCTCTTGTGAGTGTAAAGATTATCGTTTTCAAAAGAACAGGCGCAAAACAAGGAAATGGGGTCAAGATGAGGATTATCGTTGTAAACATCAAGAAGCTGCGTTGCACGCAGTTCGCAAATTAGGGAATCGTTATGATTATGAAATGGAGTTTCCTGGAATTTTTCCTCTCAAACCACTCGTTGATATTGCTGACACTTTGCGTTATCGAACGCTTGTAGTTGATGGTAATAGCAAACGAAGTCTTGGCTCTACAGAAATTGAAAATCTTCTTCTTAAGCTGCTTGTTGCTCGCGGTCCGCAAGAATACATTACTTGCGACCCTTCTGAGCTTTCTGGCGATTTACGTTTAGAATATGTGAAAATAAAATAAAAATAGTTTATTTTGCTCTTTCTGCAACTTTTCCAATCCAAATCGTAGCAAACACTGCAATGATTGTGATAATTAGTGCATACATCCAAGGTCCTCCCGCACTCAAACTACAGAGTGCTCCTGCTCCTTCTGTTCCACAAGGTCCTACAAATAATGCTTTTATTGCGTCGTTCCATGCAAGTGCTGCAACGAGTCCAAATGCTGCTGTGACGAGTGCTGCGAGTTTTTCAATAACATCTTTTTTCATTTTTTCCTCTTGATTTTTTTTCATTGTACTTACTTTTATGTTTATATGCTCTTTGTTTATTTATCTTCTATATAGAAATTAGTAACATTTATATATTACTACTACTAACTAGTAAATACACTTGGGGGTTTTTTTTTATTCAGGATCCTTGATCCAGTCTACCACCACCTCACCACCCTAAACCCCCAGTGTATCTTTATCATGAAATCCCAACTGCCACTTCGTTCATTCTTTACGTATGACCATAGACCTTCACATTATGATGATGTGCTGGCTGCATACAATGATTCTTTTCACGCAAGAATTGCAGAACAATTACAAGGTTATTTCCCGGAATTGTCTGATCAAGCTTGCGCAATAGCCTTCACTGGTAGCGATGGAAGAAAGGAAAAAAGTCCTAGAAGTCTTGTAGAATTGGTTGTATTACATGAAGGGAGTGAAAAACAAAAAAAGATAGAAGAAATCGTAAATGATTATGTGAGAAATAATCCTGAGTATGACCCAACAGTAGAAATAAAAGATATTTCGCAAGATTTATGCATTGCATATCAAGGAAATTCACAGATAATATTTCCAACAAGAGTTCTTGACGCAACTTACCTTGTAGGGAATCCTTATATATTTCAAGAGTATAAAAAATCACTTTTCACAGAATTAGAGGGTTCAAAAGGAAAAATTCTTCTTAAAAAATTTGAAAGTCGTCGTAGAGAATCTCGTTTCGAATTAACACGGAAGAACTCTAGACGATCTTTTGGAGAAGATGGCATTCTTTATTTTGATGATGATAGAGTGAAAGCAACAAAATACTCTCATTTACGTCCAGTGCAATATAAGTTAGCAGCAGATATTTTCAAATCAATCCGAAATGAAAATTTAGATGAAAAATCTATTCGTGATCTTCCTCGAAGAACAATTAACCGGCTTGGACATTTGTTTTCTGAGAATCGTTTACGTTTAGGTTCACAAGAATTAAGTGATGTGTGTGAAGCGTATAGTATGTCGCTTTACTGGTTTCATTGCGCTGAGGAACGTTTTGTATATCAAGGAGAGTCTATGACTCAAGTGGATGCTCAAGAGTTACAAGAGGTCTCTAGGATTATTGAACGTTTTTCTGGATTTCAGGGTAATATAATTAACGATGCCTGAGCTTCTTACGCATTCCTGACTTCTGCATCTTTGACATCATTTTTTGCATATCTTTCTCGTCACCAGACATGCCTTTCATCATCTTCACCATCTTTTTTGACTGTTTGTACTGTTTGAGAAGTTCACGAACAGCACCTCTGCTTTTTCCACTTCCGCTAGCTATTCGCTCAATTCTTCCAGGATTCATAACTTCAGGATTCTCTAATTCTTGTTTTGTCATGCTATCCATAAGCACACGCCAATCATCAATCTTTCCTTCTTGCATATCAAGAACTTCTTTAGGAATGTTCATTCCACCCATGCCAGGAATCATACTCATGACTTTGTTAAGAGGTCCCATTTTTTTCATAGCACGCATTTGCTCGTACAAATCAATGAGAGTAAAATCCCCTTTCATAAATCGCCGTCCGAGATCTTGTGCGTCTTCTTCGCTAATTGCTTCACGTGTTTTTTCAAGTAATGATTCTAAGTCTCCCATTCCGAGCAACCGACCGACAAATCCTTGCGCTCGAAACTTTTCGAAGTCATCAACTTTCTCGCCGACACCAATAAATTTTACAGGAGCTCCTGTGATTGCACAGGCGATAAGCGCTCCACCGCCTTTTGCAGTACCATCAAGTTTTGTGATGATAACGCCATTAACATTACAAGTTTCGTGAAAAGTTTGTGCTTGTTTTTCTGCTGATTGTCCAATATCTGCAGACATAACAAGCAAGGTTTCATTCGCGTTTACCGCAGAATTCAAGGTATTTAATTCAGTAATGAGTTCTTCATTAAGAGCATCACGTCCTGCAGTATCAACAATGATAAGGTCATATTTATTGAATTCTCCTTCAAATTTTTTAAAGATTTTTTCTGGATTTTTTTCATCAGGAGCGATGTATGCTTGAACACCGATTTGTTCAGCGAGTTGTGCGAGCTGTTGAGCTGCTGCTGGTCTCCAAGTATCAGTTGAGAGAAGTGCTACTCGCTTTCCTCGTTTTGTATAATATTTTGCGAGTTTTCCAGCTGTTGTAGTTTTTCCGTTTCCAAAAAGTCCTACGAGCATGATGATGAATGGTTTTTCATTAAGTTGAATTCCTTTATGTTCACCTCCTACGAATCGAACGAGCTCTTCGTAGACAATATTCACGAGGTTTTCTTTTGCAGAAATTCCTTTTGGCGCTTTTTCTTTGAGTGCTCGTTCTTTGATTGCCTGCGCAACTTGAAAAACGAGTTTTACGTTTACGTCTGCTTGTAAGAGACTTCTCTGAATATCTTTGACTATTTCATTGATGAGTTTCTCATCGACAAAGCTTGCTCCTGTTACTTTTCTCAGTGTTGCTTTGAGATTGTCAGAGAGTTTTTCAAGGACCATGGTAAAGGGACAGTAAGAACTCTTATAAATATGACGACATGTTTATAAATGATTTAGCGTTTCATCCCAAAATTGAGCACCTGTGATCTAGTGGCTACGTATTCGCTTCGGCTCAGAGCCGTTGGCGAGACGCCATCGATGATTCCGGCCTTCCAAGCACTATTTGTGCAGAAGAGAGCCGGCCACCCGGGTTCGAGTCCCGGCGGGTGCATGGCGACCGCTGGCTTGGAACCTTAGTGACTTTGTCGGCGGGTGCATGGTAGCAACAATTCAGTTATTTTACGACAAGCATTTAAATATCTTTTATCTTTTATTCTTCATGAAAAAGAAAAGCATTGTTGTTTTTGTTGCGCACAGTGATGATGAAGCTCTTGGTTGCGGTGGCACTATTGCTCATTATGCAAAAAAAGGATATGAAGTATATACTATCATCTGCTCATTTGGTGAGTTTAGTCATCCCCATCTTAAACCAGAAGTGATTAAGAAGACTCGAGTAAAAGAAGCAAAAAAAGCAGATAAAGTTCTTGGAGGTTCAGGAGTGAGCTTTCTTGGACTCAGAGAAGGAAATTTTCTTGAGGATGCAAAAGGAAGAATTCTCACCAATCTCATAAAAAGATTACAAGAATTGAAACCAGAAAAAGTTTTTACTCATGATGTGAATGATTCACATCCTGATCACAGAGCAGTTGCAAAACTAGCGTTACAACTACAAAAAAAAGTTTCTTTTGAACTATACACATTTCATATATGGACAGTAATTAATCATAATCAAGGAAAAACACCCTTATTAATTGTTGATATTTCAAACGAGTTTCAACAAAAAATACAATCTTTGCATATTTTTAAAAGTCAGATTAATCCTTTTGGGGCTCAACAAATGAATAATGTTCTTTATTTGGGAGTGTATGTGAAAGCGTTTTTTGGTGGCTTACGAATCGGGTGTCGGTATGCAGAGGTGTTTCATAAATTATGAGACTCTTAATTACTTCAGATAATTTTTTACCTCAATGGGATGGAGTTGCAAGATTTCTTAATGAGCTCATTCCTCGTTTGAAAGAATTCGAGATTGTTGTTGTCGCTCCTGATTATGGAAAAATTAAAGCAAAAGGTTTTACTCTAATTCAGCTTCCTCTCTCAAAAAAAAAGTATGGTGGTTATTCTCCTGCAAAATATGATTATAAAACAGTTGAAGAAGAGGTGAAAAAGGCAGATATTATTTTCAATCAAACAGTAGGGCCTGTTGGTTATGCGGCGATTATAGCTGCAAAAAAGAATGATGTTCCCTGTGTTACTTTTACTCACAGTCTTGAATGGGAATTATTTCCTCGGCAAATAAATAATTCTTTCTTAAAGAGATTTCTCATTTCCTTTACCAAGTTTTATGTTCGTTATTTATACAACAAGTGTGCTGCTTTAATCGTTCCTTCTTCAAGTATTTCTGAACAACTTTCATGGAATGGAATTCTTACAACAAAAAGAGTTGCACAATTAGGAGTTGATACGAAAAAATTCTTTCCAGGTTCAAAAAGTGCTGCTAGAAAAAAACTAGGCATTCCTGAAGATGCTTATATTATTGGCTATCACGGCCGAATCTCAGCTGAAAAAAATCTTCTTACTCTACTTCGTGCATTTATTCGTGTAAATATCCCAAAAAAACAATTACTTATCGTTGGCGATGGTGATCCTCAACTAAAAAAGAAATTCAAAAGAAAAGATGTGATGATTACTGGAATGCAATCTGATGTTACTCTTTATTTACAAGCGATGGACGTTTATGTTCTTCCAAGTTACACTGAAACAACAAGCCTATCAGTTCTTGAAGCAATGGCAACAGGAATTCCTGTAATAAGCAGTAGAGTGGGTTTTGTTGCAGATTATATTATCAATAAAAAAAATGGTTTTTTTTTCAAAGTTCATAGTACGCCGGATTTAACAAATAAAATCGAATTCGTTCATCGATTATCTCATCAAGATTTATTACGTGTTCGAGTTGCAGCTCGAGCAACTATTGAAAAAGATTTTAATTGGGATTCGACAGCAAGAAAAATTCGTAAGTACATTAAAGAATTTATACGAACAGAAAAGCAAGAAAGCAAAAATACAGAGTGAGTAAAACAATGCCTTCTTTTCTACTGATTTTTTTATCTCTGAGCATAAACCAAAAAAGCACTATGGAAAAAATCATTATTGGTAATGTGATTATCAAGGTGCTTGTTGTGATAATAAGTGGACTTATCAATCCTGAAACTCCGACAATAAGTAAGATATTGAAAATATTACTTCCAATAATATTTCCAAGTGCGATTTCTCTCTTCTTTTTTAATACAGCAACTAAAGTAACTACAGCTTCAGGTACGCTCGTTCCAAAAGCGACGACACTTGCAGCAATAACAGAAGAATCAATATTCATGACGGTTGCAAGAAAAATTACTGCTTCAACAAGAAACTTTGCTGATATGATCACAAGAATAATTCCTAAAACCAATAAGCCAATTGAACGAAAACCATTATACTCAACATCAACTTCTGCAGTTTCTTTCTCTTGAAAAATATGATAGATATACCACATGAGTATGGCAAGAAAAAATAAAGATTCAAATAATCCGATCTGACCATTAAGAGCAAAAAGGAAAAGAACAATTGACATGATAAGCATGATTGGAAAATCACTTTTGTTTATGTTTCTTTTTGTAACTATTTCTCCACCAACAATGGCTGTTATTCCAAGAACAAAAAGAATGTTGGCAATATTACTTCCTGCAATATTAGCGACAACAATTTCGCTCGCTCCTTGCAAAACTCCTGCAATACTGCTTGCAAGTTCAGGAAGGCTCGTTCCTATGCTTACAATTGTTGCGCCAATAATAAACTGAGGAATTTTTAATTTAATGCCAATAGCTTCTGCACCGATTGTAAACCAGTCAGCTCCTTTGATAAGGCCTCCAAGTGTAATAAAAAGAATCGCGACCCAGAGAATTATTTCTATCATACTTTCAAGCTCGTGACTTTACTCATTCCGTGTTCATTCATAGAGACACCATAGAGATTATCTTCTTCTGATATTACGCCATCATTGTGTGAGATGATAATGTATTGAGCGTTCTTACAATACGCACGCACGAGTTTTGCAAGTTTTTCACTATTGTGCTTATCAAGTGCTGCGTCTACTTCGTCAAGAATGTAAAAGCTTGCAGGCTCGTATTCTTGTACTGCAAACAAAAAGGCGAGAGCAGTCATAGTTTTCTCTCCACCAGAGAGCGATCTGATGTCCATAAATTTCTTTGAGCTCAACTTTACTTTAATAGTAAGACCTCCATTGAATGGATCTTTTGTGTCTTCGAGCTCAAGATGTGCTTTTCCTTTTGTTGAGAGCATCTCAAAAATAGTCTTAAAATTTTCTCCAACAACTTCGTAAGTCTTCATGAACAATTCTTTCTTCTTATCATCAACCTCATTAATCATAAGATGCACATCCTCTCTCTCTTGATTCAACTTTTCTCTTTTTTTCACAAGCTCATTATATTCTTCAAGAACATTTTCATAAATGTCTAAAGCTTTCATATTAACTGAACCAAAATCCTCTCTCATTTTTTCAAATTCTTTAATTTCTTTAAAGATTTCTTCTTCTGGTTTATTCTTGTAAGGCTCAACATGATATTGTTTATCTTCTTCTTCAAGCCCTGATATTTCTGCCTTCAATCGAGCAACTTCAAGACTAATATTATTATTTTTTTGTTGAGTTTCTTGTCTCTTTGATGCTTTTTCTCTTATTTTCTCTTCTTTTTTCGAAATTTCTTCACTTAGCTTATTTCGTCTATTGAATAATTCCTTAAATTGTTCGAAGAATTTCTTCTCAGCAGCTTCTTTTTCTTTAAGCTCGGATTGTATTTCTTTCACTTCGCCTTTAAGTTCTGAAGCTTCTCTCTCGAAATCATCAATTTCTTTATCTTGTTGTTTAAGAATTCCAGTTATTTTTTCACTCTCAGGCCCGAGTATGTTTTTTATTTCACTTTCGTTCGCTTGCAATTTTGCTTGGTAGTTTGTTATTTCTTGTTTGAGTTCTGTTTGTTTTTCTTCAAAACTGGTAAGTTGTGCAAGCACCGCTGGGCTTCGCATCTCGCTCATTTGATCGCGAAGTTTTTGCTTCTCTGACTTGAGCATTGCGAGACTTCTGTTCTTTTCTGAGACTTTTTCTGTGATTTCATCAACACGAGAATCCATTGATTTAAGTTCACTTTCGAGTTGCTTTTTCAAGTCTTTATTCATATCAAGGTCTTTACTATCAAGATGTAATGTTTTTTCTAGTTTGATAATATCCCCTTCGAGATCTCCTTTGACATTTCTGAGTCTTGTTATTGCTTCTTCATTATCTTGTCGTCTTTGTTCAAGATTTCTAACAACTGATTCTAAATCAGCGATCATTTTTTCAAGATTATCAATTTTTTCAGTAACTTCTTTTTGTTGAAACCCGATGTTTCTTTTTCTATTACGATAACCCCCACTCATAGCACCGCTTGTTTCGACAGTGTCTCCTTGAAGAGTTACCATTCGAATAGTTCCCACCCCTATACTTCTAGCAGTGTCAATAGTATCGACTATAATTGTTGTTCCAAAAACATATTCAAAAACTTTTGAGAATTTTTTATCGTAACTAATGAGGTCTGTTGCTCGACCAATAACTCCTTTCTTTTTTGGAGCTTCAACTTGTTGCGGACTGCGAATTTTATTGAGAGGCAAAAACGTTGCTACTCCTTGTCTACTATTACGAAGGTACTGTATACATTCTTTTGCTACGTTGTCGTTTTCAACAACAACACTCATCATGCGTCCACCAGCAGCAGTCTCAAGAGCAAGAGCGTACTCTTCATTCACGCTTCCTAATTCAGCAACAGTTCCACATATTCCTTGAATTTCTTTTTTCTTTTCAAGAATTTTTTGAACTGCAAGGCCACCAGCAACTCCTTCTTTTATAGTGTTATGTTGAGCTTCAAGTTTTCCTAGTTCTTCTTTTTTACTCAGAAGCTTCTGTCTCGCAGTGCTCAATTGACTTCCTATTGATGTATCATCATTGAGTGCAGTGCTGAGTTCTTTTGTTGCTTTTTTGAACTCTTCTTTTTTTTGTTTGAGCTCAGTAACTTGTTCCTTATTTGCTTTTTCAAGCTCGAGGACTTTCTCGATTTGATCGTCTGCTTGTTCAAGTCTGATTTCAATACGATCTTTTTCTCGGAAGAGTGTTTGTTGTTCTCCACGAAGTTTTGCTAATTCTTCTTGGATCTCTTCAGCTTCTTTATCAATTTCAGCAATTTTAGTGTCAAGCCCTGCGGCATCTTCCATCTTATGCTTTTTCTTAAAGTCATCAAGGCTCTTTTGTAATTGGTCGATGTTTTTTCTTCGTGATTCGATTTCTTTTTGAGATTCTTTCTTATCGTTTTCTATAAGTTTTATTTTATCAAAGAGTTCTTTATTTGTTTTTTTCAAATCTTCTTTACGTTCTTTAACCTTCTTGATTTCTTTATCCAAATCTTCAATTCTTTGTTTCTTAACAGCAAAATCGACTTTTAATTGTTCAACTTGCTTATGAATTTGAACTTGCTCTTTTTCTCCTTTCGCTTCAACTTCTCTATTTATTTCTTCAATCTCTCCTTTGAGTTCTTCTTTTTCAAGACTAAGTTTTTTCTCTTCTTCTTCTAATTTCTCAGATTCTTGTTGATTTTTTGATACTCTCTCTTGAAACGTTTCAAGTTCTTTATTTTTCTTTGTGAGCTTTGTTGTAACTATTGTTTTTTTGTTTCGTTTGATTTTTTCGTCGAGTTCTTTGAATTTTGCTGCTTGGTCGCGCTCTTTCTTAAGTTCTTTCAAGTAAGTGTCTCTTTCTGTAAGAACAATGTGTGCTTCGTTGAGCTTTGCTTCAACACGGTCGAGTTCGCGAACAGCTTTTATTTTCTTTTCTTCATAAATTCCAATTCCTGCTATTTCTTCGATAATTCCGCGACGTTCGTTTGAACTCATCTCAACAAGACGAACAATATCTCCTTGTAAGATAATGTTGTAACCATCAGGATCGATTCTTGCCTTGCTCATCATATCAAGAACTTCTTGACGCGTTCGTGTTTCATCGTTAATCTTGTAGACACTACTTCCGTTCTTTTTTACGATTCTCGTAATTGTGAGTTCTTTGAAATCTCCAAATATCTTGTCGTCATTATCAAAAGTGATAGAAACCATTCCTTCTTTGGCTGGTTGTTTACTCTTCCCACCGTTATAGATGAGGTTCGCGCTTTTTTCTGCTCTGAGGCCTTTGGCGCTACTCTTTCCAAGAACAAAACAGATGCTATCAAGAACGTTGCTTTTTCCTGAACCATTAGGTCCTAAGATGCAATTGAATTTCTCTCCAAATTCAATTTCTGTCTTGTTTGCGAAACTTTTGAAACCCTTTGATTCTAACCGTAAAACACGTGTCACCAGACCACCTATGAGTATAGCCTTTATGTGCTTTTTAAAGCTTTCTCATTAGTTGTTAACTATTTTTAAGTGAAAACTTTATTAGTTCTTTGTTTTTTCTTGGTTTTATGGAGTTTGATGCTCGTCTTCCTATAAAGAATTATGCACCCTTTGTAGCGAGCGAGTTTTCAGACCTTGCGGCTTATCTCCATGATGATTTACTCAGAAACAAACACAAGTCTGGAGCGATAGAAAATGGTTATGAACCTTCACCCTCGGGGTATCAACGAATGGTCTTAAGTTCAGCTCCTTTTTGGTACTCTGAATTGTATTGGACGCATAATTGGATTGAAAAAAGACCTACTCGCCCAACATCTCAATTACGCAGAGGGGGTTCTAAAAGAAAAAGAGGAAGTGTTCGAGAAGTTGTATACGGGCCAATTAGAAGACCAAGAGTTATTTCTGCATTGGTTCATATCAGAGAACGAACAGACCTTGCAACAAACCTTCACTCAATCATGCGAGAACATCTCTTTAGTGAACTAACTCAAAATTCCTGGCCCATAAGAGATTACTTCGACATGAACGGAATCGAGACTCCCTTTGAGAAAGTGCCGATAGAAGCGTATGGTTTTGATTATTAAAGCAACCCCGCCGTCTGCAAGTATGCGTTGATCTTCTTGACATTCACATCCTTGCCTTGCACGAGCAGTTTTCCGGTTGTATAATAAATGATCACGCCGTCGGCGTTCTCCGGTCCTCGCATGCGAACTAATTCGTATGGTGTTTTTGTTTCTATGTGTTTGAAGCCGAAGTCGAGTAACTTCTCAAATTTTTCAAGGATTTCTTTGTATTCTTCTTTTTTTGTTTCGAACTGCGATAGGGATGTTTGTGCTCGCGCACTAATCAGATTTTTCACAGAAGCCCAGCTTCTGCGAATAAAACCATAGCTCGCATTGTAGTTTTCTTGAAGCCACGCGTGCGTTTTCGGGTCTGTCATGTAGCCTGAACCAAGGTCTGCGTCTGCGAGTTCACTCACGCGCTCCATTTCGCGATCGCGAGTTACTTTTGCAAGAATCGATGCAGCGGCGACGATTGGATAGTTCAAATCAGCTTTGTTCTCGCACACAAGGTTCATCTCTTCAGGTAATAGTCCTTGCATGGTTTGTTCGAACTTTTTCGTGTTTTTTGTCGGACTATCAAGTATTGCTTTGTCAATAACTGTTTTTTTCTTGAGCTTCACAAGTAGTTGCGCTGCTACGCGAGCTTCGAGCAAGTTCAGATTATCTTTTTTGCTGTTTACTGCTTCGTCGACTTCTGTTGGTGGTACGATGATAATTTCCCACTCGCACAATTCTTTTATTTTTTCAAAGAGATCTTCGCGCACTGCTTTCATAAGGAGCTTACTATCTTTTACTCCGAGCTCAACGAGCTTATGAGTATTTCTTTCATCAATTGAGCATACTGCCATGACAAGAGGCCCCAGGACTGGTCCTCTTCCTGCTTCGTCGATTCCTGCTGTTATCATGGTTTTTCCTCAGATTCACTATTATATGAATGCATTCTTTTTTCCAATTCTTCAATCGTCTTTGCTTGGCCTAATTCTTGTCGTAGCTTCGCACCACCGCGCATTCCTTTCGTGAATGCTATCGCGTGACCTTTTATCTGGCCGAGCTGTATACTGTATTTTTTCGCGAGTTCAAGGTATTCAAAAAAGTGATGCAGACGATTATCTTCTTTTTCGTACTTGCCCGTTGCTAAATAATCATTGATTTGTTTGAAAATATAAGGATTACTGATCGCTCCTCGAGCAATCAAGATGGCATCAACGCCGCTGTATTCGAGCTTCTCCTTGAAATCCTCCGGGCTAAAAACATCACCATTGCCAATAACAGGAATCGAAACAGCTTCTTTTACTGCTTTAATAACATCCCAATCACTCAGGCCCGAGTATCCTTGCTTTTGTGTTCTTCCATGAACTGCAATTGCAGATGCTCCTGCTCGCTCTGCTTCTTTTGCAACTTCGATTGCATTTATTGACTTTTCATCAATTCCTGCACGGATTTTTACTGTGACTGGTTTTTCAACTGCGTCAACGATTTTTTTGAGGAAAGACCCAATTTTTTTAGGGTCGTTGAGTAAGGCGCTTCCAGCTCCTGTTTTGATGACTTTCCATGCAGGACAACCACAATTAAGATCGATAATATCAAATTTGTTTTGGATGAGTTGCGCGCTTTTGACAATATCTTCTTCGCTACTGCCAAAAAGTTGCACTGCAACAGGATTTTCGCTTGGGTCGGTAATAAGCATCTCTTGAGTTCTCTCACTACCTCGAACAAGTGCTGTACTGCTCACAAACTCAGTGCAAGTGAGCGAGGCACCGTATTTTTTGCACAAAGCGCGAAACGCCACGTCTGTCACGCCAGCCATAGGACTTAGGATTGCCGGAGAGGTAAGTTTTGGAAAGCTCATACGCTAAGAGTTCGATATCTTTATAAAAAAGGTTTCTTAAAATACTTTTATGGATTGGTATCAGCGTATGGGGATGTATTTTTTTACTTTAGGCGCTATTCTTGCTATTCTTGCAGGGGCTTTCCCTATGAGCGCGACCATGTATAATTTTGTTCTTATCATTCTTATTTTTCTTGGTGTTTTTAGTGCCATTCTTAATGTTGGTGATGATGAAGAAATTGGCTTTATCGTTGCTGCCTCAGCATTTCTTCTGACCATTGTAGCATTCAAGTTTTTACTAGGGTATCACCCTTTTATTCAAGGACTCGCAGGATTTTTTGAAATGATAACATTCTTCATTGGAAGCATGCTCGCTGTTGTTGCTCTACGAACGGTCTTTGAGTATGGTAGCCAAGCAGATATGGGTTCTCTTGAACACGCTGATGCAATTGATAGTCATATGGATACACTTATGCTCTCTGAAAAAGAAAAAACATGGAATTTTGTTGTGTTTTTTTCTGTAGCGACAAGTTTTATTGTTATCTTGCTTGATGTCTTTTTTGAGATAGTTGAGTTTTCACAATACTTTTTTGCTTTTGACATTCTTATCACGTTTATTTTCGCAATTGATCTTGTTGTACTCTATAAAAAAGAAAAAACTTTTCATCGTTTTTTTAAGAATTGCTGGCTTGACATCATTGCGACAATACCGTTTTTTCTCATTATGAACGGGCTTTTTGCGCTTCGTGTATTAAAGATGGCGCGACTCATTAGAATAATGAGGTTTGCAAAACTTAACAAAACACTAAAGTTCATGAGTGAGAAGAGTGGGGTAAAACATTATCTTCACGGTAATCAGTTGTACAAAGAAAAAAATCCTGTTTCTAAAAAGAAAGCCACTAAAAAGAGTAAATAATTATTAATTTGTTTTTTTCTGACACTCGCTACAAATCCACTCAATCTTCTTTCCAACGAGTGGAGTTCCTAATTTCTTATTAAGAAAGGTTTCTTGTATTTTATTATTGCATCGCGCGCATTTCATAGGCTTCCTCAATTTGTTTTGCTAAGTCGTGATCTTTTTGAGTTACTTTTCCTTCGCTGTGTGTTGTTAGGCTAATAGTGACTTTTTTGTAATCGTGCATTGTAATTGTTGGATGATGGTCTGCTTTTTCTGCTACTTCGCCAATTGTATTCACAAAAGCGAGTGCTTGAGCAAAGTTGTTGAACGTAAATGTTTTTTGTATTGTATCTTCCCATGCCATACTAGTGCTATTGTCTCTTGCCTAAAAACCTTTTCGGTTCAGGCTTTGTAGAAGAGTCCCATCTATAAAATGAGTTGTAGCACGAGCAATCCAACACTTAGAATCATCATGACAGCATAAATTCCTTTATTCCACATCCAGACTTTCTTACCATCAAAGGGATGAATTGGAAGAAGGTTAAATGCGGCAAGCCAACTGTTGATAAGTGCTCCCATTGTCAGAATGAATGTCCATGCTCCGACAAAAAAGAAACTGGGGATAATAAATAGTGTTGCAAGGACTATGTTGGTTGCTGGTCCTGCAGCTGAGATGATGCCGTTTTCTCGCTTGCTTTGCACTCCTCGAACTATGACTGCGCCAGGGGCAAGAAAAATTGCTTTGAGAAAAAAAGCCATTGCAAGACCAATCCAGAGCCAAAACGTATTTGCATGAAATTCAGCGCTACAACCATATCGTATAGCTACAAATTTGTGTGCGAGCTCGTGCAGTGCAAATCCTAATCCTGCAGTGACTGCTGACGCTAAGAGTGTGAAAAGAAATTTTTGTGATGTGAGGTCGGGACTATAGAGAATTGCAAAGGCAAGACTGACAAGAAGCCAAGATTTTATAAGATCTTTTTTTTCTCTTTTTGAAAAGGTGATTTTTGTTTCTCGCATAGTTTCATTTTTTTCTTTGTTCTTTAAGAAAGTTAAGGGAAATTTATAACTACTTAAGAATAACAAATAACGATATATTTATAAATTCCTTCACGCTCGCGCTTTTATGCGACATAAAAGTATCCTCATAGCTGGCTTTGCACTACTTATTTTCTTAACTATATTATTGCTCAGCCGACAATCACTTATTAGCCAATTAACACTGAGTATTCTTTACGGGTTAATTATTATTGTTCAACTTATCTTTTTACTTATTGACGATGAATTATCGATGGCACACGCCTTCGTAACATTCACACTATTCACTTCATTAGCTTATCTTATTATTAACCTTATGGGTACAGCAACGCTTTCAACATTTCTACTTGGTGCATTATTTATTCTTCTCTTTCTTGTTTCTATTGTACTTATACTGGTCTATGATTGGAAACAATATACGATGTTCGATAAAATGTTCAATTCAAAAAAACAAAAAGAAGATGTTATTCCTGTTGAATCACTTATTGAAGAACCGCCACATTTTAGAATAAAAAACGATGACGAAGGAGAGTGGGTTGAGCTTCAAATAAAACCAGCGAAATCTGCTGTAACAGCCAAGAAATCTTCAGTAAAAAAGACTGCAAAGAAGAAAGCAACGAAACGCAATACTACAAAAAAATAAACTTGCAAGGTTCTTGCTCAAAAGAATGATTTTCTATACACTCAAAGTTTAGAAAGTATGTCTAAAATTCTCCCAATCGCTTTTGTCCTCTATTATGTCTTTCTAACTTCTTAGGTGGATCAACTTGCACCCAAGAATAGTTCCATTCTTTGAGTAATTGCATAGCATTAGGAGTGATTGATGGCGATGCCATGATTCCACGAACATTCTCAATTCCTCGCAATTCTTTCATTTTTTTTACATAACGACGAAGTTGCGTCACACAAGCAAGACTTGCAGCGAAACGTTTACACTCAATAATAACAAGGTTGCCTTCACCATCGTGACCAAATACATCAATAAAACCTACTTTTGTGTGCTCTTCGCGTGAAAGAGGTTTAAAATCAGGAGCTATAATTGTTGGAGTATCGCGAATCATATCGCTCATATCTTTTTCATTTCCTTGAAGAATTTGTTTTTGCCCATCTTCAAGACGACGATGCATCACATCATACACACGAAAAATCTCAACATCAAGAAACTCCTTTCCATCATAACTTTTTGCATTAAGAAAGATGTGATCATCAACTTTTTGGAAAGTGATAGAGCAACCTGCCTTAAGATAATTGATTGGAGTGCCATTAATAGGCTGATGAATGTGTAAAACACCATCTTGCTTGATCATAATAAGACGATCTCCTCGTGGAACCTCTGCTTCTGCACGCCCAGAATAATGTATGGTGCAATGAACAAAGGCAACAAGAAGAAGCCCTTTGCTTTGAGCACTTTGAACGTGTTCGATAAAATCACTTGGTTCCATATTTTGAGTTTTTTTAAAGAGTATTTGAATCTTTTGATAAGATTTAAAAATGCCTTCATTTACATGAATTATATGAGGTGGTTATTCGTACTTGCATTGTTTGTTCTTGCTGCTTGTAGTTCTACAGGTGTTGTTTGTAACGATCCGTATATTACTGTAGGGGATGGTTGTTGCCTTGATAAGGATGCTAATGGTATTTGTGATGATGATGAGAAAGAACCAACGCAAAGTGATGAAAAACTTGATTGTAGCTCTTGTCCACCGAATATAATCACTGAAACAGAAACTATTGAAATAACTAAGTATGTCTGTAGCGACGGCGAGACCGTTGTTGAATCACCAGAAGACTGCGAAGAAGCAATGTATGGCTCAACTGTTGATTTTGAACCTAATAAAAATAATGAAGATGACCAATTATTTATTGAAGAATTTACTCTTCGTCCCGCTTGTCGCGGCGGATATCAAGGTGTTGAAATTTATTTTAATACTGCAAGCTCGATTCGAATGCTTGAAATACAAACAAAAACCGATCCTAGCGCATTCTTTGAAACAAGTCACAATTTCTCAAGTGCAGTAACGGAGAAATACTTGTATGGGGTGTTCTGTGTAGATAAGTGTACAGAAAATGCTGATTTTTTCTTGGAACCTAATGCCAAATATTTACTCAGAGGTAAGTTTGACATGTCTGAGACTTCTTATGAGGATATTTTTGAATCTAATGAACATGTTGTTGATCATTCGCCAAATGGAGAGTACGCGAATAAATTGTGTTAGAATTCTAAGAGTTTTCTTTGTTGCATGATGTTTTTGAGCAGTTTACTCTCTTCAAGAATAGGAGCGATATTATAGTCGAATTCCTTCTTGAAATATTCTTTTGCATATTTAATCATGCTTTTTCTGTCGTCAAATACTATTGGTTTATTATTGAGTGTTTTTCTTACTGCTTCGCGAACAACCCATACGCCAAGAGGTGTTGTGTATTCTTTAGTGATAATACGAATAACGAGAGCTGCTGATTGTCGTTTTTCTTGTTTGAGTCTTTCCAGAACTGCAATTCTCGTAGCATAATACCCTCCTGCAGTTTCTTCAGCGTATTTTTTTCTTCTCAGTATGGATTCATAATCTCGCTCGATGAATGTTGCTCTCCCGTCAACAACTTGCTGTTCAAAAAGCTCGTATTGCCAAGCATCATCAAAGAAAAGAACTGCATAATAATTTCCTAGATGTCCCCCAATATGTACTTTACAATTTCCTTCAGAGTATTGTTTGATTTCTTGAATGAGGCTTTTGCTTATAGTATCGTCGACTGCGGTAATGCTCCATCGTGTCGGAACGAGCTTTCGTTGTTCTTGCACACCAAGGTTACCTACACTAAATGTTTTTACAAGTGCGTGCTCGTCAATTCCTTTTTTGTATAACTCAATAATTGCATCATTTGCTTTCCAATCAATATCTTCTTTTGCTTTCTCAAGTTTCTGATTGGTGCTTGGATTTCTTACTACACGAGCTTTTTTTATTCCAACAGCTGGTCCGTGAGGAGCTGCGAACTGGTGAAACGTTGTTCTTGTGCTTGGTTTCTTTTCGAGTCCTATTTCTACATCTACAGTCTTTTTTGCAAGACCAATCTCTTGAGCAATATCTAAGAACTTATCGTCAAAACTTTTTATCGAGAGCGCTTTTCTTGCGTTCACAAGATCGGAGCGTAAATCAACAATCTTAGGGATGTCGTAGTTCTCTTTACTCCACAATAATGGATTGTCGTGCTCATTATACTCTTCAGTGTTAAACAAACCAACGTTCACTTTCGGGTACCCGTGTCGTCCGACAAAAACATTCGGTGTTTCTCCAGTATAATTTTGTTTGAAGCTTCGTTTTTTTGCAGAAAAAACAGAAGGACAATTTCGATAATTATGTTCTGTGCTTTTACAAAAAATACAATGCATCAGTTAAAGAAAGAAAAATGAGTTTAAATTTTTATTCGATGTTCATTCTTGGAATTGCGTCTCGATACACATCTGAATAATCTTTTGTTGTGATGTTTGCTCTATGAGATGTTCCTGCTGAAACTTCATTAAATTTTCTTACGTGACGTCTCCCATCTTTACTAAGATTTTCATACACTGCTTCACAACCATGAGCGTTCACATCTCTTTGCACACCATTAATGCCGTCATGGTATGCACCGATTGCTCTGTCAATATCGCCAAATCTTTCAAGTGCATCAGCAAGATATGCTGTTCCTGCCATGATGTTTTTTGCAGGATTATCAAGATCTTCAGCGCTAAAACCATATGGTTCTGCTGTACTTGGCTTGATTTGCATAAGTCCTTTTGCTCCGCTACTACTTACTTGACCTTCCTTAAATGTGCTTTCGTTATTGATAAGCGTTGCAATATGTAGTGGATTAATGTTGTAAGCGCGTCCTGCCTCAATAATTTCATCGCGAAATTCTGTTTGAAGTCTTTGTGCATCTTCTTCGCTAAAATGATAGGTGTTTGCCGCTCCAACGTGTTTTTCTCCGCCGTCAAAGGTGATTATTTTCTCGATATCATATCCTGCTGTCCCGAGTCTGCTTGCAATCCTGTTTTGATCGCAACTCGTACTATCAACAAAAACTTCAACATAGCTATTTGCTTGCGGTGTTGGTGCTTCTACTTCTGGAGCTTTATTAAAACGAGTGATGACTCCGCAACTATAACTTCCATCAGTGTTCAAACATGCAGATTCTACACCCTTAATTGTTTCTTCAAGTTGTTCTGGTTTTGTTACACTAGCTACATGAAGATAAGTTCCTTGCGGCTCTGCGACTATGGAGTAAGGTGCGCTAATCATCAATAGTTGTTCTTCTAAACTTGTTTCTTGGTTTTTATTCACTAGCGAGGTAGCTGCTAGTGCACCTATTGTTAGACCAACTGCTGCTTTTTCAATATGTTTCATGATTTTCATATTCTTCCTATTATTTTAGTTATTTAAATACTTTACTAATTTTAGTCACATAACAGTAGTAACTAATTTTATGTTCTTCACTACAGAATTTCTGTGAATTATCTTTCTCTTTTTAAATCTATATAGAAAATAATTCTTAGTTAATAAATGCTTATAAATATGTTCGCGTTCCCCTTTGAACTATGAAGACAATCCACAGAGCACAATTCGAAAAAATCGGCGAAGAAGGCGATGACAAACTCAAAGACCACACAATAACAGTTCTCGGCCTTGGTAGCGTTGGCAGTCAAGTAGCAGAATCACTCGCAAGAGAAGACTTCAATTTACGCCTTGTCGACAAAGGACGAGTCGAAGCATTCGACATGGGACGACTCGGCATATTCCAAGAAGAAGATATTACAAAATTCAAAGTAAAACAAGCAAAACGCAGACTCGAAATAATCAATCCAGAAGTAAAAATACGAAGCTTTCACGAAGAATTAAGCGAACAAAATGTTTTTCTTATAGAAAGTGAGATGGTAATTGACGCTACAAACCAACCAGAAATCAATGAATTAGTATTCAAGCACTGTCAAGAAAAAAAAATCCCTCTCTTAGTAGTACGATATAGCGGAAGTAAGCTAAAATTTCTTGTTGCAAATAAAAAAATGACAAATAAAGATTTTGATTGGATTGAAGATGTCGGAAATGTTACAAAAGAAGGAGTTTATAGTGGACTTGTTATTATGTTAAATTCTCTTGTAATGACAAGAGTTTTCAAGTTTTTTCTTGGAGACACACTCAGCTACAGAATCTCAGGAGATACTTGGGAGACAAAGCTCAAAATCGAGAAATTATAATGGCGTTTAGTGAAGAGGAAGTGACTCACTTTCGAAAATTAGTGGTACAAGCAAAAAAAGCACTTGTTTTTTTTGACGATGATGGTGATGGCCTTACGAGTTTTACCATGCTCTACCACGTATTACATGAGAGCAAAGGCGTTCCTGTAAAAACAGGGCCGGAAGTTACAGAATTCTTTTTGCGAAAAGTCGAAGAATACAATCCTGATACTATTTTCATTCTTGATAAACCCAAAGTCAGTCAGGACTTCATTGACAAAGTAACTGTTCCGATTGTTTGGCTCGATCATCATGGCGTTCAAGAACCACAAGGAGAACACGTTCATTATTTTAATCCGAGAAAAAGAGACGATTCAGATGCACGACCAACAAGTTATTGGACCTATCATTTTATTGGGCGAGTAGAAGATTCCTGGATTGGGGCAATAGGAGTCGTTGCAGATTGGCACACACCAGATTTTTTTGATGATTGCAATTTTCAAGGATTCCTTCCTGAATACAAAGAATTCAAAGACTTATACTTAAGCGAAACCATAGGACAACTTGTGCTGTTGCTTACATTCATCCAAAAAGGAACTATTAAAGATTCTTTGCAAGCAATTCGTATTTTCACAAGAATTGAACATCCTGATGAAATACTTAAACAAACAACTTCTCGAGGAAAATTCTTATGGAAGAGATACCTACGATTTTTGCGACCATATGAGAGATTGAAGAAAAAAGCATTACGACAAGCTGACGAATCAGAGCTGATTCATTTTATTTATGAACACGAGATATCTTTTACAAAAGAACTCAGTAACGAATTACTCCTACGAACAGAAAAATCAGTTCTTGTCGGAAGAAAAAGTGAAGGAGAAATTAAACTTTCTATACGTTCAACAAAAACTCCTGTCGTTCACGCCTTGCACACGGCACTAGAAGGCCTCGAAGGCCATGGAGGAGGGCATGATTACGCCTGTGGAGCGATGATTAAAGAAGAAGATTGGGAGCTCTTTCTCGAGCGTTTCACTCAAGCGATGCAAAAATCCCAATAACTTTAAAAACAGTTCTTTCATCCCACTAATACCGAGAGCGTAGTCGGTGCAAGCTTACTACGACTGGAAGGACAATCTTCTAATCTCGAGTACAACCTATACTGCGGCACGCCGCAATAGAATCTTCGTCCTATGGACTTGATTCACGGCTCAAAAGGGCGGCAGTATAGGTTAAGACAAGGTGAATATTATGGCAAGAATGCATAGTGGAAGTAAAGGAAAGAGCGGCAGTACAAGACCCTCAAAGCCAATAGTACCTGCTTGGGTGCCTCTTAAGAACAAAGAAATTGAAATGCTTATCGTGAAGCTTGCAAAAGAAGGACTCTCAAGTGCAAAAATTGGTTTACTTCTTCGTGACCAATACGGTGTTCCTGACACAAAACTTGTTACAGGAAAGAGCATCACAAGTATTCTCAAAGAAAAAAAGCTCAACCCTGAACTTCCAGAAGACCTTATGGCTCTTGTTCGAAAAGCAGTGTTTATTCGTAAACATCTTGAAGAAAACCACAAGGACGAGCCTGCAAAACGTGGTCTTATCTTAACAGAAAGTAAGATTATGCGTCTCGTAAAGTACTATAAGAACAATAAGGTTTTAGCACAAGATTGGAAGTATGATCCAAAGACGATTAAGCTCTTAGTCGATTAATGGTATCAAACTTTGAGGAGCGCCTCAAGGAAGCAAAAAACTTTCTTGAAGGCCTCCCCCAACCTATTTTACTTGTTGGACATCTTGACACGGATGGCTTAAGTACAACAGCAATCATGCAAAGAATTCTTGATTCGCTCAATATCTCTTATGAAACAAAAATTCTTCCGCAACTCTCTTCTCTTTTCATAAAATCACTTGAGAATTTTCCTTCCTATATTTTTATGGACGGAGGTTCAGGACTTCTTGATACTCTTCCAACACCTGCTCTTGTGATTGATCATCATCAACTTCCAACTACAAAAGCAGAAGGTGTTTTTGTTCTCAACCCAATGCTTGATGGTCACGATGGTTCTCAAGAAGTTTGTTCAGCAACAATTGCCTGGATGCTCGCAAAAGAATATGATCTTCAGGTGGCTTGGCTTGCTGTTCTTGGCTTGACTGGCGATGCGCAAGATAAACAGGGTATTACTGGTTTGAATGCTCTTGCTCGTGATGCTGCTCTTAAAGAAGGTGTTCGTGTGTGTCGTGCACCTCGACTTTTTGGTGTTTTTTCAAAACCTCTTGCAAAAGTATTGGCAAAAAGTGGTGATTTACGAATCCAAGGAATAACAAATAATTACAAAGGCACTCTTATTTTCTTGAAAAATCTTAACATTAATTCAAAAAAACCTTATGCTTCCTTGAATTCTCAAGAACAAGAACTTCTTTTAAGAGCTCTTCAAAAACAGAAAAAAATTACTTGCATTGATCATTTTGGTTTTGACTTCCCCGGTCCTCTTGCAGATGCGAGGCAGTTTGCAACTTTTCTGAATGCTTGTGGTCGATTACAAAAGCCAGAAGTTGGTCTTGCTTTTTTAGCTGGTGAACATCCTTGCGACCCACAAGAAATTCTTAACGAGTATGCTTTTTCTCTTCGCAAAGCGACTGAGTGGGCACAACAAGAGGCGAAGAATTTTAAAGAACTCTGTTCTGGGCTCTTTTTTTGTGTGCTGCAAGCAAAAAGTCGTGTCGCTCCAGAAATTGCAGGAACATTATGCTCGATTCTCACGAGAGGTCGTATTGTGCGTTCAGGAACGATTGTTCTTGCACTTGCAGAGTATGGTGATGGTTTTTCAAAAGTAAGTATTCGTTCTCGCGATGTCTCTTTTGATCTTCTTCGAATAATCTCAGAAGCTTCTCAAGGACTAGATATTGAGTTTGGCGGTCATAGTTCTGCTGCCGGCGCTATTGTTCGTACTTCTCAAGAGGATGCATTTATTGATTCCGTGTATGCTGTTCTTAGCAATTACATTTTCTTAAAAAACGACCAAAACGTTAATTAGCTACTATTAAGTAACAAAAAAACACAAGATTTATATACTTCTTCTACTATTGTTATCACTAAGGGGTTAAAAATGAAAATATTGTTGAATCTTGTGTTGTTATTGATAGGTTTTCTTTCAGGACTACTTCTTACAGGAATGACGAGCCCTACAGAGGTTCCTGATAACCAATACGCAAATGCCCTCACAGGATTTGTTACAGCATTTTCAGGGGCGCAAGAACGCTCAGGACCAAAAGACAGAGTATTAGAAAGCGCAATTGCAGTATATGGTGACAGGGTTGTTCTTGATATTCAACAAGCACAATGGAGTACTTTTACAGACACAAACAGTATGGACCCAGTGCTTGATCAAGGCGCAAACGCAATACAAATAGTGCCGCAAAGCGCAGACGAGATTGAAATCGGCGATATAATTAGTTACGAACCTGAGGGTTTTGAAGGCATAATCATACATCGTGTCGTTGACAAAGGCGAAGACGAACAAGGAGTGTATTTTATTGCAAAAGGAGATAATCTTCCAACAAGCGACCCCGGAAGAATACGGTTCGAGCAAATTAAGCGAGTCGTTATCGCAATCATTTATTGAGGTGAAAAAATGAAACGAGAAGAATTAACATACGGTCAAGCAATACAGAATCTTTATGCAGAATTGGACAGTCAAGGAATTGAATTAGAAGGATTTTATCAAGATGGTTATGATCTTACAGTCGCAGAAAGATTTTCAAACTTTGTCTCAGTAGCACAAGGCCAAGAAGACAAGCCACTTGATAAAAATGGAAAAAAAATCTTTGAAGATTGTGAAATTGCAATCACAGATCTTGCAAAACGACGTTCAGAATCAAAAAGTATTGAAGATTTATTTTATTGAATTATTATAAATTATTTTTAAATTATCTTCTTTATCACAACAAGCTATATAAATGATAAAATATAGACTCGTTTAGTGAATATATAGTGACAAATAAAGCGACAAATAAAGCGACAAATAAAGCACCACAAACAAATTACTTTCTTGCAGGGTTATTAGTCGTTGCTCCAATTCTTTCAGAAACAGGAATTATTCCAACATCAAATCAAGATAATAATATACGTTCTGAACAGACATCTTTAGAAAGAAGACTTGAGCAAACACCATTCCCTAAATCAGAAATTAATTCAAGAAACCCAGTTTATTCAGGCAGTGAGTATTCACCACTTTCAAGCTCTGCACCAGCATATTTGCGAGTAAACTCGAGTGATGAACCGCTCTCAAGTTCTGCACCAGCATATTTTTCAACAAACTCAAATGCCATATTTACTGGCAAATATGAGTAACTCTAGCGACAATTCTTTTCTTTATTTTCAAAGCAAAAGCTTTTAATGAAGCTCTTCTTGCAAAATAATATGTCACCATCAAATTATGTACCTGAAGAATTATTACCTTTTTATCGAAAAGCAGGGCACGCAGCAGCAACAGGCCTTCAGCACGGAGCGACACTCGTAAAAGAAGGAGCGAAACCAGTTGAAATACTTGACGCTATCGAAGAAAAAATCAAAAGCCTTGGCGCAGGAATAGGATTCCCTGCACAACTCTCAATTAATGAATGTGCCGCACACGCCTGCGCTGACGATAATGATGAAACAGTTCTTAAAGAAGGTGATGTCATAAAACTTGATTGCGGAGCGCATGTTAATGGTTGTATCGGAGATAATGCACTCACAATTGATCTTTCAACAAACGGCCAGTGGACTGAACTTTTGAAAGCGTCAAAAGAAGCGCGAGACACTGTCATCAAAAGTCTCCATCCAGGAATCACACCAAATGAGATAGGAACAACAGCACAAGAAGTTATTGAAAGCTATGGATATCGACCAGTAAGAAATCTTTGCGGACACGGACTCGCGCCTTATGTAATCCACACCAGCCCAAGTGTACCAAGCTATCCAAACAATGTTAAAACTCCAATTGAAGAAGATCATGTTATTGCAATTGAACCTTTTGCAACAGACGGTGAAGGACTCATTGAGAACGGGCCAAACGCAACACTTTTTAGCCAAGTAAGAAAAGCAAAACCAAGGAGCCAAATAGCTCGTGACGTCCTCAAACATATTGAACAATACGAAGGACTTCCCTTTACGACTCGATGGCTCACACGAGCGCTCGGTGAAGGAAAAACACGTTTTGGTCTTAAAGAATTGCTTGCAATGGGAATTATTAATAAATACGCTCCTCTTCCTGAAGTGAGCAAGGGAACAGTTGCACAATTTGAAAACACCGTTCTTGTCAAGGATAAACCAGAAATTTTTACGAAAACAGAATAGCTATTTGGTACGAAAGCTAATCCAGTGGTTGCAGTGAATACAATTACCGCTTAAATATTCAAAATTCAAATAGAATTCCTTCTTTAATTGAGCATCATGCGGCTTTTTACAGTGAGGACAGAGTTCTTCAAGCATTTCTTCAAGAAAAAAGTGAATTGACATTTGACGACTTTTTCATCATTTACTTTTAAAATTATCTACCATAGCTTTTATATATTGTGTGCACTACTAATATTATGTGGTAAGAAAAAAAACTGTTAAAACAGTAAAAAAAACTGCTAAACAGAAAGCTCCAAAAGTACAAGTGTACAAAGGCTCATCTGAACCAGAAAAAAAACCATCAAAAGGATATATTAAACATCCTTGGTACAAGCTTGTAGCAGCAGCAATAGTCGCTACATTGCTTGGTTGGTTATTACGGAGGAGAAAATAATGGCAAAAAAAACAGATTCATTCGCAGACACTCTCAAAGGACTCTTCGGTACTATCGCTGATATTGGTCTTAACACAATAATTGGCACTGCAAAGTCCGCTGCTCATGAAACGATGCAAGAAGCACAAAGAAAAATTGAAGAATCAACAGTGCGAGCGCTCAAAGCAGCAACAATTTTCATTCTCATGATTTTTGGCTTAATTCTTGTAGTCGTCGGTTTTGGCAGTTGGCTCTCAAACACAGTGCCATCGCTTGCAGGAGGCCTCGGTCACGTTGTCGTCGGAGCAGGAATTATGGGACTCGGACTACTCATCCAGTTCTTTAAGAGTTAATGCTGATATTATGCTTTATCCGATAGAAATGAAACAATCCTAAACTAATTATGATAGTTACGAGTAGTAAGAGGAATGCATAACTGTAATTATATGAGGTCGTCAAGAATCCGAATATCGGGAATAAAATAACAACTCCCAGATTATCAACCATGTTTCTCAGACTTAGTTGGGTCGTTCTATGTCCTGCATTGACCTGTTTGTTCATATAATGATTTATGATAACGCTAAAAAAACCACTGATGAGAGGGATTAGTAAATATGCTATTGCTCCAAGATAAGGAATTGTAAGACTAAGCAGTACTAAAGTAAAAATAATCAGAAAAAAACTACCATACAAGCTTTTCTTCTCACCATATATTTCTTCCATCACACTTGCTTTTCCTGAACCATAGGCCATGAATAACGAACCTATGAATGCAACTGTACCAATAAGTCCTACAGGAACTTGGACTGCCGCAAGATAGTCACTTGACATGCTTAACACAACAGATATGCTTGCCATAATAGCGACAGAAGAAATCATAATTAATCGCAAGACTTTACTCTTCTTGAATAATGATATTGCTTCTTTCATGTATTTGAATGAATCTTTGAAGAGTTTCGATTTATGGTTATCATTTGGTTCTTGCAAAAAGAAAGTGAGAAAAAATCCAAAAGTGATAAGAGGTAATGAAACATATGCAGGAAGTTTGTGGTGAATCGTAAACAGGAAAGATCCGCTAATAAAAACTACTGCCATGGAAATATTTGATATCATCGCAAGCGTTCCCGAAATTTTCTTGTGTTCTTTTTCACGACCTAATTCTTGAAGTGTTTCATAGAGTAACGCAGAGTTGCTGCCAGAGTTTAGACTCACTCCAATTCCACTAATTGTTTTTGCGATAAGAAACGCCCAGAAACCATCAAAAAAAGCTATCATAGCAACTTCAACTACAAACATTGCTCTACCAAGCAAAAGCGTGTTTTTCTTCCCGAAAACATCAGCGAGAACACCTGAAGGAATTTCAAAAAGTAAAATCACAAGTGAAAAAACAGCCATGATTATAGTGAACTCTTGCAAAGAAACTTGGCTTGCAATATAAAACAACGCAAGAACAGGAATAAAAAATCGCATCCACATCAAGCTACCAATAGTGTACATTAATGGGATGTTTCTTTCAAGATTCATTTTTTCACAATAATTTCGCTAATCTCAACAGTTGTGTTCTCCACAACTTGCTTAATAACTTGAGCGACGTCTTCTGGTCTCATCGCGTCACTTTTATCACGTTTCGCTCCTGCATTCTCAAATAACTCGGTGTTTATCAATCCAGGATTACACATAGTTATGCGAACATTTTGTTGCTCTTGCAAGTACTCAACATAGGCTTGCAGTGCGCATTTGCTTGGAGTATACACTAAATGATTTCTTTTTTTGATATTTATTGAACCAATAACGACTACTAAGCCTTTGTTCTTCTCAAGAAGCCCTAATAATTTATTTGTAGTTTTTATAACGCCGGTTGTATTAACAAGAAACAATCTGTCGATTTCTTCAAAACTAATATTGAGTGACTCGTCACTCTGATACAAACCAGCGCTATGAATGAGACAATCAAGGTCTGAATGATTTTCTTGCACTTCATTAATAAACGATAAAATACTTTCATTATTTGTTAAATCAAGAGGAATGTTAGTAACTCCTTCGACTACGTTTTGAGATGCATTAATGACTTCGTGTTTTTGTAATGACCTAATAATTGCTCGACCAAGACCGCCACAACCTCCAACAACTATTATCTTCATGAACTCCACTTCGCAATATCTTGTTTGAACCGTCGCACTGTTTTGAGTACGTGCTCTGGTTGTGTCTTAAGTTCACGAGCTGCTTCTGTAAGAATATCTCCTGGGCTTCTTTCAATTGAGCTAAAACTAAGTTTTTCGAGTTTTCCTTTCTTTGCTTTCTTCCACATTGTAAAGAGCTCGGCGCAACGTCCAGGAATTTGATCTTCTTCGCATTCAAGTTCTGCCATTAAGTTCTCAAGAACTGCTGTTTCAGCCGATATGATCTTTTCCGCTGCAGGCCCAGAAACGAACTCAATTCGTATGATTCCATCTTGTACTTTTGATGATTTGAGAATCTTAATTTTTCCTGCTTGCGCAGTATTTTCAAGATGTGTTCCTCCACAGGCTTCAACATCAAAACCAGGAATATCAACCACTCTAATTTCTGTTCCCGGCACTGCTCCTCCTTGATAGAGTCGAAAACCAAATTTTTCTTCAGCAATATTTTTCTTCAAGAGTGTTTTTGAAATTGCAATTTTAGACTCAACAATCTTATTTGCTTCATCTTCAATCGCTTGTAGTTCTTTATTCGTCAAACTATCATAATGTGTGATGTCGATTCTTGCTTTCTCAGTTGTTTTTGCGGCTCCTGCTTGCCAAACGTGATTACCAAGAACTTTACGAGCAGCACCGTTAATGATGTGTGTTGTCGTGTGATGTTTTGCGAGTTGCAATCTTCGCTCAAGATTAATTTGACCAGAAATAACATCACCTTCTTGCTTCGTAGTACTATTCTTTAGAACATGAATAATAACGCCGTCTTGCTTGATAACATCAACAACTTCTTCTCCTGCAAGAGTTCCGACATCATGCTCTTGCCCACCTGAAGTCGGATAAAATGCAGTCTGGTCAAGAATGATTTTATTATCAAAAACCTTGAGTACTTTTCCTTCAAAAACAACAGCGTCATGAACGCCATAATAGAGAATTTCTGTTTTTGGAAGGTCTTCAATGGGAAAATACGTTTTTTTTACTGTTGCAGTCTTTTGTTCCTGCTCTTCATGACGCTCAGCGACTAACTGATAAAAATTATCTGGAATAACAATGCTCATTCCTTGTTCTTTTGCTACTCGTTTAAACTCGTCAGGATCAACACCTGAACTATCATAGAGTTCAATAAGCTGTTTTGTAGTGACTTTTTCTTCTTTCTTAAGAACATTGAGAATGATTTGTTTACTCTTTTTTTTATTCTCTTTGTATTTTCTTTTTTCTACAGCGAGTATTCTTGTGACATCATCAATACTCTCAAGTAACTCAGGATACATTTTTTCTAAATACTCGGCATGCCATTTACAAACAGTTGCAATATCAATATCCCAAGCGAAAGAATCAATAAACCCTTGAGCTCGACGATAAATAACACGAAGATTGTATCCGCCACCAGTATTACTAGGGAGTGCACCATCAGCAAGAGCGACGAGCAGGCTCCTACTATGCTCTGCAACTGAAGATAATGCTGTTATTTGTTGAATTTTTTGTTTCACTTCAGTAACAGCGAGGCCCATATTTTTAGCAACGTGCTCCCATGCTTTATCTATATCTTCGACTTCGTCAATATTCAAATAAGCAGCGTGAGGAATGTACTTGTGAAGAAATTCTTTATCGTGATTAACTCCTGTTGTTTCATAGAGTTTTTTCATAACATCAGGAAATGTCGCGTCGTAAATGCTCCCTTCTCCTTGACTAAACCATGCGTTTCTTTCCATTCCCATACCCATATCAAGAACTTTAAGATTTAACTCACGATCGCCTTCGGGGTGTTGTTCGTAGAGCATATAGACTTGATTACCAAGTTCAATTCCACGACTAAAAAATTCCATACAAGGGCCGTAGTTACCACCGCCTGCCCATGCATCTTCGTGAAAAGTAATTTCTTCTTTGGGAAGACCAAGACCAAGAGTGAGCCAATCATAAATATCTTGAAACGCTTGATCTTGATTCCATTCTTGTGGAGGAACGAACATCTTTTGTCCAATCATAACAAAACCAGTAAGATGGCTCATAGTAACGCCAACATTATCAACATCACCAAAACGTAAACAAAATTGCGGGATTGTGAGCTTTTTAGCTGGCGCTGCGACTTCACCAGAAACAACATAAGGTTGAAACGCCGCAATGCTTGCTATTGTAAAATCCATCGTTGGGTTCCATCTTGCAACAACAGGGTAACGAGGAGTGGTGGTGTATCCTTTTTTTTCAAACATTTCTGAAAACTTTTCCCACACGCTGAGGTAATCAAGTTTTTTTGTACAAGGATTATTATCAAAAAGTCTGAATCCGCCGCTACATTCAGCGTCACCGCAGACCTTTTGTTTATTCACAGTCCAGAAGTTAGTTCCACAAGAACATTTTTTTCTTTCAAAACCTTCTTTTTCTAATATTTTTGTTGCGTAATAAGAGTGAGGGTCATTACTCGCCATTTCCTTAAACTCTTTTTTTATCGCTTTATCGGATTTCATACAAAAAATGGACTTGTTTTGCTTAATAAAATTATGCTTGTTAACCACAGACTTTATAAATAATTTTTTAGCACTACCTGTATGCGCAGACGGCAAAAGAAAAAATCAAAATTACCATCTTATATTATGATGGGAGTAATGGTTGCTATAATGGTTGGAAGCTTTGGTACAGTAATGCTTTATGCTCCCCACACTTCCACAGCGTATAATGGTCAACAGTATGAGTTTGACGAAGAGTTAGGGATGATAACAACAACTCTTGATGGAGAAACGCTTCGTTTTCATAGTCAAGTAACCACTGCTCTGTCAATTCCTTATGATGCTCAAGTAACTCCGCTGCTCTCAGCGCCACAACTCATCGTTACTTTTGATCCTCAAGAAGAAGAGCAATTAGAGTATTATGACCTTGTTCGATCAGAACTCGCTTTTGCTTTCCCAAATATAGCAGGAGGAGTTACTCAAGAGTCAGAAGAATACGCTCTTCCAATACTCTCTTGCGATGATGCTACTGAACAAAATCCTATTATTGAGTTACGCTCTGGAGAAGCACGAGTCTCAATTGACGATAATTGTATACTTCTTTCAGGAAACCTTACTTCAGTCGTACTTGCAAAAGATGCATTACTCTATAATTACTATGGGTTGATATGAATGGATTCTAGCTGGAAATTTGTGATTGGTTTTGTCTTGCTTTTTGTTGTGGTTTTTGGCACAACATATATTTCTATTCAACTCGATAAGAATGAGCAGGCCCAATACACCTATAATGGTTTTGAGTTCGTACAAGCACCGAGCGGAACTGATGTGTTGTGGGTGACACAAATTGAAGTTAAAGGACAACCTTACAATATTCCTTTTTATCATCATCCTAGCGCAACAGAGTCTGTAGCTTACAAAGAAGGCCTTGCAGAAGCCATAGTCGACACACCTACTCCACCAGAAATGGTATATATTTCATTAAGCCCAGATGCGGGCTCTCGTCCAGTAATTGCTGCTGTTGAAATTAGTCGTCTTTTAGGAACAAGATATAACCTTCTTAATATGCAAGTTCAAAGTGCGCTCTCAAAACCAGATGACGCTCTTGATACACTTGTCAGAACTTGCGAAGACGCTCGTGATGGGGTTCTTGTTATTGTATTTGAGCAAGGAGAAATAAACGCAATTACTAATGAAGGAAATTGTATCACGATGACCTATACTTCTCCTGAAGACAGCATTCTTGTCGCTGACAGATTTGCATACGAGCTTCTTAAGATAATGTGATTATATGCCGCACTACTACGATGAAGAACAAACCAGCGCTTTTGAACCATTTCTTCTTAATATAAAACTCAAAGACCTTGCGTTTACTCTATACTCTGCTTCTGGAGTGTTTTCTTTGCGACGCCTTGACAAAGGAACAGAAGTCTTATTGCAATATTGTGAACTTCCAGATTCTGGTCGTGTGCTTGATCTTGGTTGTGGTTATGGTGTTGTAGCTTGTGCTGTGAAGATGAGAAAACCCAATTGTGAAGTCTTAGCGTCGGATATGAACGAACGTTCACTTAAGCTTGCTCGCATGAATGCAAAACATCTGAATCTTGATATTAAAGTGATGAAAAGCAATCTTTTTGATAATATTGAAACAGTTAATGTTGTTCTCGTCAATCCACCCTATGTTGCAGGAAGAAAGCTTATTTTCAAACTTATTGAAGACGCTCTTACGCATTTACATGATGGAGGGAGTTTACAACTCGTTGCTCGTCACCAAAAAGGAGGAAAGATGCTTGAAGAAAAAATGCAAGAAATCTTTGGTAATGTCGAGACAATCGGCAAAAAAGCAGGTTACAGAGTCTATAAGTCAATAAAAATGACTCAATGAGTTTTTTTCAATGATTTTTCAGAACATATTTAAACTTGAAATACCAATTCTACTTTGCGACAGAGGAAAGTTCAAAAAAATAATATGTTTTGATACTCTACAAACTCTGTTGTTTGCGACAGAGGTGATGCCAATGGCACAAGAAGAAAAAAATCTTTCAGATGAGTCAGTGGTCTTTTTTTGGCTGCGAAGTAACTAAATACCATTTTTTTTTGTAAAAAACCGCTTTCACTTGAGCGTTGAGTTCTGCCTCTCCGATGGCAGGAACTTGCTGATACTCAGGGTCAAGAATAAACAGTTTTGGTTCTCTTTGCGTAACTGTCGTTTCATGAATTTGAGCGTAGTCGTATTTTCCTTGTTCGTAGATTTCTTCAATTTTTTTTCCAGTGAGAAGGTTTGTAAAACGAAGTTTTTTTCCAGGAGCATCAAAGCGAACAAGACGTTCATCATTTACTAGAACATCGCCTTTTTTGTAAGGAGGAAATTCGATGAAAACAGTGAGTCGATACACATCTTTGCTTCGCAGATGATCGCGAGTAATAAGCCGAACGTTTTCTTTGAGAGTGCCACCAAACCGACTTTGTAATTTATACGCTATTTTTTTTATTGCTTGCTTATCGGTGACTAAGTAATCAGTTCCGTTATCATGCGGTATTTCCTTATTCACTGCAAGACTATCAAAACGACCTACAAGTTTCTCAAGTGCTCTTTTATGTTCTTCTTGCTCATTACGTAATTGTAAAGTGGCTTCATAATAATTTGTCCCAAGCTTTGCATACTTTGGACTAACAGTTGTTTTTAACACTACAGGAATAATATACTCTTCAGAATACTCTTTTGAAACAGTTGCAGTCACTTCAAGAACTCGATGAATACCTGGCTTTTGTAAAAACTCACTAAAATCTATTTCTTCAACTTCCACCAAAGTGTCCTCATCAACAACCAAAGCTTTCCTTGTTGCTTTTAGTAAGGCTTCTTGAGGGCTTAAGACTTCCCAACCTGTTCCGATCTTCACCTTTCCTGAAACAACACAAAAAGTCATCGTTACATCTTTTACTTTTTCAACAAGCGGATGCAATTCTCGTAAACAAGACGCACAAAAAGTATCAACTACTTCTGGATTTCCACATCGAGGACAAGGAAGCTGTTTCATAAAATAACAGAATCATTCTTTCCTTAAAAGCTTCACTAATTCTTGAAGAAAAATATCTTTGTTTTCATAAGGTGTAGAACATGCACCAACATACTTATGTCCTCCGCCTCCAAAACCTTTCATTATAGCACCAATATCTGCAGGATGGCTCTGATCAAAAATATTTTTTCCAACAGAAACTTTACATAACTCGGGTTTGTCCGTAATTCTGCTTATTTTAGCACTGATTCTACACTGAGGATACATTACGTAAGGAAGAAAACGAGGTATTGTTTGTTCGGTCTGAGTAGCATCAATAATAAGAATGTCATCGTGGACTGTTGCAAGCTTTGGCAGTTCTTTTTTTGCTGCTTCTTGCTCTTCTTCATAAGTTTGAAAACGATTCTTTACAATGTTTTGTTCGACTATTTTTTGCGGGTCTTGGAAACTTAGCAAATTAAGTAATAATTGTCGGTACTCATTATCTTTTCTTTTATCATCGCTACGCAAGGTGATGCTTATTTTTCCCCAAATATCGGGTTTTTCAAGATCTTCATGGCTGAAACTTCCACTGTCTATCTTATCAGCAGCCTGAATCATTTCTTGTATGAGTGGCTCTTCAAGAAAGGGAAATTTTTCTTTGTATATTTCGTACATGAGTCCAGGGCAGCTTGGTTTTGTTTCATCAAAATGAACTTCTTGTTCAGGGCGTACTTTTTCGAGCAGTTCTTTACTCGTTTCGTGATGATCAATCCAAACAGAACAATTTTCATGATAGGGAAGGTCAAGTATGATATCTCCTTTTTTAATCTCGACTTCATCTTTTTGAATAAGCCAAGGCTCAGTAAAATATACTTCTTCAACCCCAAATATTTCTCTCGCAAGAAATGCTGCTATTAATCCATCAAAGTCTGTATGTGCTACTATTCGTGCCATTTAATTCCCTGTGATTATCGTGAGTAATTCAACAAACCAAATTTTTACATAGCCCAAGTATGGAATTCTTGCAACTGCTTTTCCAACTATTTGTTCGGCCTGAATATTTGTTTCATCTAATACTGGAGCTTGTCGAACTTGATCTCGATTATTATCTCCTTTTGTTTCAAAAACTGTCTGCTCATTAATCTTTGTTACTCGATGAATTATAGGATATGGTTTTCCACTCCAAAACACAAGAATCTCTCCTCGTTTGATCTGCTCAGGATGTTCTCCAACAAGAATCATAATATCTCCTTTATTAAAACCATTTTTGAAAGGAAAATCTAAGAATTCTTCTTTTGAAATATTATTCTTCAGATAAAACTCTTCATGTACCATCCACCACTCATCGAAATTACCTTCGTGTTCCATACTTTCACTTACAACAGCAACAATTGGAAATTGCGTACCAAAAAGTAAACCAAGTCCAGGATACACGACAAACTTTATGAGGAGAAAAGCTATGAGAAGACTCGCGAACCAGCTAAAAACGCTATCATCATTCCATAAAAAGTTCCAAATTTTCTTTATTTGTTCAATAACTTTCATACTACTTCAATTACTAGTTTTCTTTTAATGCTTTTGTATTCCGATAATAGTAAGCTTTTTAAACAGTTTCTAATTGTGAAGAATACTATGATATTTTGTCCTAAATGTGGTTCAATAATGTTCCCAAAAGAGGAAAAAGGGAAAAAATTTCTCGCTTGTAAATGTGGTCATACAAACAAAAAAGTAAAGAGTGAAATGAAAGAAACTGTTTCAGCGAGTGATGAAGTAAAGATTGTTGATTCTGAAGAATCGACTAACCCAGTTATCGATACTGACTGTCCAGATTGCGGTCCTGTAAAAGCAGAGTTTTGGTCGATTCAAACGAGAGCTTCTGACGAGCCAGAAACACAATTTTTTAAGTGTAAAGAATGTAACAAGACATGGAAAGAGTAAAACTTTTTAGTTGTAGCTTCTATTCTTTTGCTATGCAGGACTTCAAGAAATATATCTCTCAGGATTCAAAAAGTTTTCTTGTTATTGTTAAGCCAAATACGAGTAAAACAAAGTTTCTTGGCTTTGATGAAGAACGTAAGGCTCTTCGTTTTGCAATAGCTGCACCTCCCGAAAATAATAAAGCAAATGATGAATTATTGAGATTTCTTAAAAAAGAACTTGGTCATTGTAAAATAATTCTTGGAAAGACAAGCAGAAAGAAGAAAATTACAATATTGAGTAAAACTTTTTAACTGATTCTGTATTTATCCTTTCATGTCAAGCATTTGTCTTAATTCACAAGAAATACACTCGATGATTACAGAGAAAAAATTGTGTGTTGAAAATAACGAATTGAAAGTACAACCTTCTTCTTTTGAACCATCATTGACGAATAAA
>CAZDJS010000003.1:12839-37449 GCA_964505795.1 uncultured Methanosarcinales archaeon | reverse complement strand
GCGAAGCAATGAGAATAGACTCTTCAGGAAACGTAGGAATAGGAACAACAAGCCCCATACAACCGCTCGATGTCAACGGAGATGTGCGGATAAGAGGCGGTGAAATATTATTCAACGCAGACACCTCTGGAGACTACTTATCCTATGCAACACTAGAAGGACTCACTTATTACGAGAACGGAGTAGAGAGGTGGCAGCTCAGCTCGAACGGAGACAGCCACATAACCAACAACCTAGGAATAGGAACAACAGACCCGAACCAGCAACTCCATGTTGTCGGTAACATTAACGCCTCGGGGCCTGGCAATATTTACTACGAAGGAGACCTTACTGGCTATGGCGCTGACCTTGCGGAACTCGTGTATGCTGACGAAGAACTCGAAGCGGGCGACGTTGTCGTCATCAGCGACACGACTGACGAAGGAGTGGCAAGAGCAAACAAAGCATACGACACAAGAGTAGCGGGCATCATCAGTACCGACCCGAGCCATCTTATGAGCGCAGAGAAAGGAGACATTCCACTCGCACTTGCTGGTCGTGTACCAGTGAAATTCAGCGATGAGAACGGAGTAGTCAAACGAGGCGACCTCTTGACAACGAGCAGCACGCCAGGGCACGTTATGAAGTGTAACGAGCCGATCGATTGTCTTGGCAGCACCGTCGGTAAGGCAATGAGCGAGCCAAAAGACGGTATGATAACAGCGTTGGTGATGCTCGGATGAGACAAAACTATTTAAACAATCGTTTATTTAAATGGACAAATGTCCAAAAAAATAGAAGCAACCGAGATATTACAACCGTTCCTCGAGAGCACGAAACAATACCATCTCAGGGAGATAGCAAGAGAGCTCAAAGTCAGTCCAGAGACCGCGAAAAAATACTTAACACAATTCGTGAAAAAGGATTTACTTATTTCAACAAGAGAGCGAGGGAATCTACTCTATGAAGGTAATACATCAAGTGAAAAATTTCGCTTCGAGAAAAAAATCTGGAACATCCGTCGCATACGAGAGAGCGGACTGCTTGAAGAACTCAATAAGAAACTTGCCGAACCGACAATTGTTCTCTTCGGCTCTTGGGCGAGAGGAGAAAGTCACGAAGAGAGCGATGTCGACTTGTTCATCAGAACAGAGGAGACAAATGAACCAGAGCTTAAAAAATACGAGAAAAAACTCGGCGAAATACAACTCTTACTCTATAACCGGAAGAAATTCGAACAACTCCGTAAACACAACAAAGAATTACTCAACAACATTATCAACGGCGTCATCTTATCAGGATACGTTGACATATGGGAAGAAAGATACACTGCACACCAGATTACAAAAAAGCAGAAGCTCTCGAGAAAGCAGCGAAAGAAAAAATAACAAGCATTCAAGAACTCCCCCCACCACTCATCTTAGTAAACGCCTACTCGGCCTTAAGAAAAATACTCGAAGCAAGAACACTCAAAGAAGGACCCAAATTCTACTCACACGAAGCATATACAGAATATCTCAAAGAACTCAAACAAATAGCACACAAGTTCGACCATTACAGAAAGATACGAAACAATATAGAGTACGAAGGAGCGAACATAAGCAAAGAGACTGGGCGAAAGGCTTACGAGGAAATAATACAACAGCTCATGAGGTGAGCGCATGAGGTTTCTCTTCATCTTACTATTACTAATTCTTTCGACAACAGTAATCAGCGCTCCGAGCGACTTTACCACAACAGGAAAGGTAGGCATCGCAACGACAAACCCAACGCAAGAAGTCGATGTCGTCGGCAGCATCAGACTTGATAGCCAAGAATACGCGGACAAAAGAACACAACTAACCGCAGGGAACCCGAACGGGAGAATCACTGGCGAAGACATGGACTCAATAGCATCACTTAGCGTCTCTGGTACGATAGCAAATATAGCTGATGTGAGTATGAGCCCTAGTGGAACTACACTATATCTTATTGACGCGAATGCTGATGGTTCAGGAGGAGACTCAGTAGCACAATATAATTGTAGCTCTGCCTGGAATGTGAGCAGTTGTAGTTACAGCGATGAATTCACAATAAGTGAAACACTATTATCAGAAGGAATATACGTTCGTCCAGACGGAAAAAGCTTTTACATTGCCAGTCCAGAGTTTGGAGGGGGGAAAGTTCGGCAGTACAGTTGCAATACCGCGTGGGATATTAGTAGTTGCAGTTACGACTCGAAAAGTCTAACGAGCCCGAACCGAGTTAATTACAATACTTGGCTCAAACCGGACGGAACAAAAGTGTATTTATTAGACAATGATAATAGTACAATCACACAATGGAGTTGTAGCACACCTTGGGAAATAGATACGTGTACATATGATGGTGTCGAACGAACATATTCAGGCGTCCAACGGGGAATAGATATAAGTAGTGATGGAAGATACCTTTTTACTTCTGAAGGCGGAGGACCAGTCGATTTCTACATCTGCGACGAACCTTGGGAAATCAACACTTGCGCGCTCGAAGCGACAGGAACAGGAGGACAAAGAGGAATCTCACTGAGTCCCGACCTTAACTATATGATCGCAGGACGAGGCACAACCATAGAAACATTCACACTGCCAATAGCAACCGACGGCGACGTCGGCGTGGGGGTTGCAGACCCTACGGTCGAGTTCGATGTTGACGGCGCTATCGTGCAACGACAAGGACACTTCTACGCTTACGATAATGCCGGAGGTACAAGTATAGGAACTAGTTGGACGGACATCACCTGGGATACTGAAGTACGCGAAGGAGACATATACACACACGCAACAGACAGCGCAAGTATTGACATCAACGAAGCAGGTTGGTATTTGATCACCTACGAGTGCACGATGGATACGAGCACCAGCACAAGAAACACTGTAGATCACAGACTCCTCGCAGACGGAACAGAAATAGGAGGAACAAGAAGATCTTCATACCACCGATTAGCATCTGATGGAGAAGACACGGCAAAAACCACCACCTTGCACCAAGTCTTAGGATCCTCAGACACCATAAAAGCACAAGCAATCGCTGATGAAAGTAGCTCAATAACAACAGTAGCAGACGGCTGCAGAATTATCATCACAAGAAAATGAAAAAAGAAATACTCAGCATACTATTCGTCTTGATACTAGCTGCAGCTTCGCAAGCAGCACCGAGCCAGTTCACAACAACAGGATTCATGGGAATAAAAACCGACGACCCACAGCACGCGCTCGACATAGAAGGAGCAGCAAAAAGCACAGCAGTAGAATATCCTGACGGGACGTTTCAAATAGGAGCAGGGTCGCGAGATAATTTAGGGTGGAAATTAGATTCTCTTGTTTATGATTCTGTTAGCTATGCTACAAGAGTTGATGCAGGACAAAACGGAGGAATATTTTTTGATCCAACAGGAACAATCTTATATGAGATTGAAGACACAAATGACCTGATTCACCAACACACTTGTTCAACTCCTTGGAAAGTAAATACTTGTTCATACGACAACATAAACATCAGTACACAAAGTGCGATAAGTTATGGTTTATACATCAATCCAGACGGTACAAGACTCTACGAAGGAGCATGGGATGGTGTATATCAATATACTTGTTCAACAGCATGGGATTTAAGCTCCTGCAGTTATGACAGCGTGAGTATATATGTTGGTTTAGCAGCTGGCATTCATTTCAAGCCAGATGGGACGCAACTATATACAGTGCGCATTAGTTCCCCATCAACGTTACGACAATGGACTTGTAGTACCGCATGGGATCTTAGCAGTTGCAGTCTTACTGAAGAAATAAACGCACAAGATTCTTCAGAACCTCATCTTGCATACTTCAGGCCTGATGGGAAGAAAATGTATGAAGTTGGAACAATTGCGGGAAGAATCTATGAATATGACTGTTCTCTAGCGTGGAATCTTTCAGAATGCTCATACACAGGATCAAGCATGAGTAGCACAGAAGGAGCCCCAGGTTCAATTTTTATCAGTCCTGATGGAACAAAATTTTTCGAAAAGGAAGATGCGAGAATTTACCAATGGTCATTCGGACTCTACACGGAGGGCGAACTCGGTATCGGAACTGAAGACCCTCAAGCGGCTGTTGATGTTAATGGCGCAATCGAGCAAAGTGAGGCGTACTTTCATGCCTATGATGCTGCAGGAGGCACGGCTATTGGAACTAGTTTTACCGATATTACATGGGATACCGAAGTACGCGAAGACACACTTTATACACACGCGGCAGACTCAGCAACCATAACAATCAGTCAAAACGGATGGTACTTGATACGTTATGAGTGCACACCTGACACAAAATTGGGATTTACTGCAAGGTACACTGCAGACCACAGACTCATGATAGACACAGGAAGTGGATACACAGAACTTGCAGGAACACGAGCAGCGAGCTATCATAGAATAGATACTGACGGCAGAGACACGGCACGTATTACAAGACTCCTTGAAATAACGGCCTCAACTGATATCAAAGCGCAAATAATAGCAGATGCGTCATCAGCACTAGAAACCGAACCTGACGGTTGCGCGATAACAATAGAGAGAATATGAAAAACACAATACTACTCACAATTATGCTTGTTCTAGTGAGCACTCTAAGCTACTCAGCACCGAGTCAACATACCATAACCGGTAACATGGGGGTCGGCGTCACAAGCCCAGAGGCAGACCTTGATGTTGCAGGCACGATAAAAACCGACACGAGCGTCGAGTTCGCCGACGGCAGCACGCAAAGCACAGCAGCGACGCCAGACGGGAATAACTTCAGGTTAGGGACGGCAAAGTATGATAGTGTAAGTATTAGTACGCAAGATTCTAACCCGCATGGAATAAGGTTTAAGATAGACGGAACAAAACTTTACGAAATAGGCAGTAACGGACAAAACATATACGAATACGAATGCAGTACCGCATGGGAAATAAGCAGCTGCAGTTATCTCTTCAGAACTCTGAGTATGCAAGATTTTTCTCCTTTTGGACTTGCGATAAGCACAGATGGTACGAAAATATACGAAGTGGGTGCTAATGGAGATAATATATACCAATACAGCTGCACAACACCCTGGCTAATCACTAGTTGTAGCTACGATAGTGTAAGCATAAATACACAGGATAGTTTACCGACAGGAATTGAATTTAAGCATGATGGAAGAAAACTTTACGAAATAGGTTACGATGCAGATAGCATATATCAATACAGTTGCGACATACCATGGGACCTGAACAGCTGCAGCTACGACAGCATAAACATAAACACACAAAGCACCAGACCAGAAGACATTGCGATCAGTTCAGATGGAAAGAGAATATATGAAATAGATAGTGCCGCAGATAAGATGTACGAATACGAATGCAGTACCGCATGGGAAATAAGCAGCTGCAACTACAACGGGATATCGATAGATGTACAAGATAACGGTCCTAGAGGGATTGCAATAAGCACAGACGGAACAAGACTATACGAAACAGGACTTAATCAAGATAAAATATTCGAGTATAATCTCGGAGCGTATATTGCGGGTCGGGTTGGCGTTGGCACTGACGCTCCTGACACGGAGCTTGATGTCGTGGGGACGATGCAGAGAGGTTCAGAAGTTGGGTTCTTATACGATAGCGGTGGTGGTCAAAGTATTAGCAACAGTAGCTGGACCACAATAGAATGGGACTCTCTCGTTCGCTCAGATGGCTTTACAGTAAGCATTGATTTAAGCGGCAACTTAGGACTTAGTTTTAATAAGCCCGGATGGTACCGTATCGAAGCAGAATGCACTGGCGAAAAAATCACTTCAGACTTTGACATGCGTATCACAACAACATATAGACTAACTATAGGTGGAACAGAAGTTGATGGTTCACGTGCAAAGAGCTATCATAGAACAACTGCCGATGGGCGAGACACTGCTAGCATCTCATTATTATATGAAGAAACAAGCAGTAGCGGAGGAATTAGTCTTCAAGCACAAATCGACCAAGGAGTCTTAGAGACTGTCGCTGACGGTTGCAGAATGTATGTTGAGCGAGTATAGATGCAATAAAAACTCAAAATAATTTATAGTACTAATGCAAACTACTACAGAATATTCTAGAACATATCGTTAACTTTAAGTAACAGTTGTTCTTTTTAGTTAACAATGACTGCGAAAGAAAAAATCCTCGAAGTGTTCTTCACAAAGCCAACGACAGAGTTCCACCTACGAGGGCTCGCAAGAGAAGCGAAGATTAGCGCAACAGCAACACTCAAAATCGCAAAAACACTTCAAAAAGAACAACTCATCACAAAAGAAGAACGACCGCCACTCACAATCTACAAAGCACGATTAGAAAAGGAATTCATACAACAAAAGAGGATCTGGAACCTCGAACAACTCTACAAAAGCAACATAATACCACAATTACAAGAATCAGACCCTGACGCAATCATTCTCTTCGGAAGCTTCTCATACGGAGAAGACTGGGAGAGAAGCGATATCGATATCGCAATCATCAACCCAAGAGAAGAAGCACCAATCATTGAAGACACACAACTTCACCTTCCCGTACAATTACTGGAGATAACTGAAAATTCTTCGGCAGAACTACAGAACAACATATTAAATGGAATAACACTATACGGGAGATGGTTCCCTATTCCTTTGAAAGACACAAAGAAATCAACAACATAAAAGAGACTACACCGAACAAGCAAAAAAGCTCAAACTTACGAAAGGACGCTCAATACAGACTAAACTTCTTCACAAAAATCACCAATTACAATGCAAAGATAGCTCTCGAGAACCATTATGAAGCAATCAGATTAGAAATAGAAGCACTACTCGCAGAGGCAGGCTACAAAAGTTATTCTCACGAAGCAACCTTTTCATTCGTGAAGAACATTTTGAGCAGTGAAGAAAACCAGTACCTTGCAAGGCTACGAATGCTCAGAAACCAATCAAGGTATGAAGCAAAAAAGATCAATCTTGCTGATGCAGAAGTCGCCCAAATACGAGCTCCGATGATAATCAAAAAACTTCGTGAAGAAAAATCAAACCAACAATCCCACATTCTTCGTTAAATCCCAACATCTTGTAGAAATCAGGAAAACTTTTCCGAAAATCCTGTAGAAATTAAGAAAATTTATAAATAAAGACCCTTTCTCACATTCATGCAGATACAAAGAACAGTCTTTGAAGAACTCGAAAAAGAACAAAAAAACGAGAAAATCACCGCACTTGTAGGACCGCGACAAGTCGGAAAAACAACCCTGCTCAAAAAACTGCACAAAAACGAGAAAAACAGTACCTACATCACTTTTGACGACCTCGACATACTTCACAGCTTCGAAGAAGACATAAAATTATTCATCGAAAAATACATCGAACCATACAAAACAATCTTTATCGACGAGTTCCAGTACGCAAAAGAAGGAGGAAAAAAACTCAAGTTCATCCACGATACGAACAAACAAAAAATATTCATCTCAGGATCCTCACAACCAGAACTAGCAATACAATCATTCCAATATCTTGTGGGAAGAATATCAATCATCGAAATATTCCCTTTAACCTTTAAAGAATTCTTAGAATACAAAACAAAAGACAAAATCCTGTTAAAAAACATAAGAAAACAACAATCATTCACACCAATACAACGATATTTCGAAGAATACTTGCAATACGGAGGGTTTCCTGATTGCGTATTGGCAAAAGAGGAAGAAGAGAAAAAGAAGATTCTCAAAAACATCGTCAATTCATACCTCTTAAAAGAGATAAAAGATATTCTAGATTATAAAAACATTTATGAGTTCGAGAACGTGCTTAGACGACTCGCATTACAAGATAGTAAACTACTCAATAAAAGCTCAATAGCACAAAGCTTAGATATTAATTTCAAAAAAATCACAGAAATACTTAGCGTGCTCAACAAAACATATCTTATCTCGCTACTCCAGCCATTTCTCAAAAACAAGATAAAAGAACAAATAAAATCACCAAAAACAATATTGCTAGATTTAGGAATAAAAAACCAACTTATCAACAACTTCAACAGAAAAGAATTGCGACTCGATAAAGGACAAATACTTGAAAACTTCATATTCAACCAATTAATACGTCAAGGAATACGACCAAAATTTTTCAACGAACAAAAAAGATACGAAATGGACTTTGTTTTTGAACAAGCAGGAGAAATAATCGGATTCGAATGCAAAAGTTCTTTCAAAAAAGCAAAACCGAACAAATCAATGCTACAATTCATAAAAAAATTCAAACCAAAACTTATCATAGTGTTCAACGAAGATATTGACGCAGAAATAACATACGAAGGATGCAAAATTCTATTCACCAATCATATAAATGTCTTTCAAACAAAAAAAATCATCGAAGAAAAACTAAAACAGTAACTCTTTCACAACAACAGTCGCGTAACATCCTTTCGGCAGAGTAAAACGCACTTCTTGCACGCCATCTTTGAACGAGCCAAGATCAAAATCTTTTATCTCAATAATTGTTTTTCGCGCATCTCCTTCAACCGAGAGCGAAGGAATCTGTTTGATAATAAAATCTCGAGTAGTAATAGCTTCTTCTTGCATAATTTTTTCATAGGCTTCACGAACTTCTTCACTACATTCATCAAGTTCTGTTCCAAAACCAACTAAAGGAAGTTTCTCAGGAACCTCAATAAGAATATTCAAAACTTCATTCCACATCCACGATTGGTAGGCATGCACATAGAGTGTTAAAGTATGCTTTGGAAGCGAACGCAATGACTTGATAGGATTTGTGCTTTCCAGACCGAGCAACTCACAAGCTTCTTTGAACTGTTTTTTAATTAATAATCGACCAACAGCAACGTTATTTTCTCCAAACCTTTGCTCGCCAAAGTAATTTTTTATCTTCTCTTTTTTTGCGAGCGGTTTTTTGAGCTCGCGAACTACAATAATAAACCTATTGCCAAGTAAATCACCTAAAGACAAAGGTTGATTATAATTACCAATAACTTCAATATCTATTTGCTCGTGAAAAAAATCACTAATTTTCTCTTGAGAAACACCTTTCAAAGAAAAGTATTGTGTCGTTACCGCAACCTTATCTTTTGCTCCAGCATAACCAATGTTCTTTCGAGGAAGACCAAGTCGTCGAGCAAGAATCTGAGCAGCGTCTTCGGTATTGAGCAAACGCTTCTTCACACGAACAATCAAGTACTCTCCATCAGAAAAATCTATAGGAATCTCTTCGACAAGAAAGTCTTCGGGAGATTCTTTGAGTTTCATAAAAGAGAAGAAAAAGTTCTTATTTATTAAATTGCACTGGAATCAAAAGTAATCTTCATCTCGTAATTTTTTAAGAATTTCATCTATCACTTTTTGTTGGTCGTTCTTTTTTGACATCTTAATAAACTTAATAAGTTCTTTTTCCAAATCTGTTGTTGCAATAAATTTTATCAAGTTATTCGAAGTCAGAAAATAGAACCTGAAAGTCTTATATCGAATTTCCTTTAAAACTACATTTCCTAAGACATGTAATAAGTCTCCTTTGTAAGGATTTTTCTTTAATGACATAAACACATCTTTTATTTCATAATATGTTTTCTTATCAAGACGTTTTTTTAGTTCTTTATCTAATTCTTTGGTAATAGCAACTATTACCATTTCATATCCTCGACTAATAAGCAATCGGATAAGTCCATCATTTCTCGCTCAATTTTCTTATTAAACACTTTCTCATGGAGACGAGAGATGACATCATCATAAGTTTCACCCATACGACCCATTTCTTTGAGCTTGTCTCTTGTTTGTGGACTTACCCTAATCATTGTTGAAGCCATAAAGGTGTATACGTCATGCATACTTAAAAACTTTTTGAAATAAGAACTATTTATTAAATTGCACTAAAGAAAAAAAATTAAAAAAAAATTATTTCTTCATTGCAGCTGCGCCTGGGCCTGAGAGTAACAAACTAACACTTCCCATTGCTGCGAGGAATCCGCTCCATGATTGCATGAATGCTTGCCATCCGTTCATGTCTGGGTTTCCAGAAGCTGCCATCCACATGGTAACTCCTGCAACGACCATTGCGACAGCAAGTGGAATTGCTGCAATACGAACATTCCATCCTGTAAGGAACATAAGTCCTCCTACAAGTTCAACTACCGCAACTAAATATACTGTTGCTGCTCCACCAGGAAGCCCTAACATGTTAGAAAACATTCCTGTTACTCCTTCAGTCATCATAAACTTCTGGATTCCTGCTACTACAAATAATAAACCGAGGACGAGACGTAATACGAAAGGTCCCCACTCCTTATATTCATTAAGACTTTCTAAAGTCATTGTATCACCAAAGAAATGTCCGAAAAACGCACTTTTAAAGCTTATGAATTCCATCTCTTAAAAACATTCTTAAAGAGAAGCGCTCTTTTAGCTTTTGGTGGTAGATATGGGTTTTTTAGAAGAACAAACAAAAGCGCCTGCTTTTTCATTACAAGACAAAGATAACAAAACACACAAATTATCAGATTACAAAGGAAAATGGATTGTACTGTACTTCTATCCAAAAGACGACACACCAGGCTGTACAGTTGAAGGAATAGAATTCACGAGCGTCTTAGATGATCTGAAAAAACTCAACACAGTCGTGCTCGGAGTCTCGGGTGACAGTCCAGAAAAGCACGAGAAATTTTGTCAAAAACACAACCTAAAAGTGACCTTGCTCAGCGACCCGAACTACGATACGATGCAACAATACGGAGCTTACGGCAACAAAATACTCTACGGGAAAACCTTTCTTGGAATAAAAAGAAGCACCTATATTATTGACCCTGAAGGAAAAGTTGCAAAGGTTTGGAAGGCAGTCCGATCAAAAGGTCACGCGCAAAAAGTGCTTGAGACGATAAAGGAATTGCAAAATATATGAAGAATCTGAATTAATCAATACAAGAATCGCATGATCTTCATAACGAGCGGACTGAGTTTTCGTCCCATGTAATTACCAATAATTTTCTTATTCACACGACTGCGTGTCGGGTAAGGATAGACTTTGGCCATAACTTTTGAGACAGGAATTTTTTGTGTCATCGCAAGAATAAGTTCCTGCGCTATCTCTCCAGCGCCTTTTGCTAAAACAGAACCGCCAAGAATTCTTCCTTTTTTGTCAAGAAACAAAATACTACGACCAAAACCACCTTCACAAATCGTTCTGTCATCATCAGCATGATCAAGTTCAAGACGCTCATACACAACTCTTAATTTTTTCAGTTCTTCTTCAGACCTACCGAAGGTTGCGAGTTCAGGGTCAGTGTAAGTCACCCAAGCAAAATTGTCAAAGTTTGGTTTTTTTGAAAAAGAAAGCCACGAAGTAATAAGTGCTCCTGCGTGTACTTCTGCTGCGTGCGTGAACATCGGACCTGCAAGGTCACCAGCAACAAAGACTCGTTTGTTTGTTGTTTGTAAACCATTCAAAATAAGACCGTGTTTATCAGTTGCAATTCCTGCTTTTTCAAGTCCGAGACCTTCAAGATTTTTTTCTCGCCCAATAGCAAGAAGTAATTTGTCAAAAAGTACTTTTTTCTCAGAGAGCACAACTGAATTCTTTTTGTATTCTTTTACTTCTTCATTAAAAAGAAAACGAACACCTTCTCTCTCAAGTTGTTGTTGCAAAGCAAGAGCGACATACTCATCTTCACGTGAAAGAATACGAGATCCTCGAACAATAACAGTCACTTCAGAGCCAAGACGAGTAAAAGCCTGAGCAAGTTCAATAGCGATCGCTCCCGCACCTACAATCACTAACTTTCGAGGAAGTTCTTTGAGAGAAAACACTTCTTCATTAGTAAGATAATGTGTCTTATCTAGTTCAGAAAGGTTGGGCATTCTTGGTCGTGAACCTGTAGCGAGAAGAATCCGTTTTGCAGTAAATGTTTTTTCCCCAACTTTAACCGTTTTTTCATCAATAAATGAAGCAACACCTAATTCAACATCCATTCCTTGTTTGCGAAACCATGCTGCGTCTTCGTGCACACGAATAATATCTTGCTGACGTTTTATGTACGCAGTAACCTTTTTCATATCGACAGAACCAGAACTTACACACCCAAATTCTTTTGCCATTTTTGATTTTTGAACAAGTTCGGCAACGTGAAGCAATGCTTTGCTCGGGACACAACCAGTATTCAAACAATCACCACCAATATTCTTGTCAGTCTTGTCAATAAGAAGCACTTTCAAGCCGATTCGATTGATGAATGCTGCAACATTAAGTCCGCCGCTTCCAGCTCCGATAACAATTAAGTCATATTTTTTCATTTTTTCTCCTTGAATCTTTTACTTTTTTATCAGTGCTTTTTTTTATGATTATTGGTACAACTGCGATGATAACAAAGAGTAAAATCGCATACCAAAACTGTTGACTGCCAATATCAGTAAGTGCGTCACCAAGGAAAACGTAAGCAAAAATTCCTGGAAGCATACCAAGAAGTGTCGCAAAAAAATGATCGCGCCACTTAACACTCGTGAGCGAAAGCGACCAATTAAGAAGATTATACGGAAAGAGCGGTATGAGTCGTGAATACAAAACTGTGAGAAAACCATTCTTTTTAATCTTGTCATCCCATTCTTCTATTCGTTTCGTCCCAGAAATTTTTTTACGAACATCTTCTCCTAAATACCTGCCAACTCCAAACACGACATTCGCGCCGAGGTTTGAACCAATAACAACATACAAAGTACCAAATATCGGACCAAAAAGCGTCCCAGCAGCTAAGGTAAGAATGCTTCCTGGTATGAAAAGCAAAGGTGCAAGAGCATAAATAATAATAAAGATGAGCGCAGCCCATACACCAAAACCTTCTATGAAGGCAGGTAGTTCTGAGAATCGTATTGGTGAGAGGTACAAAGCAATTATTGCAGCAACAAGCACAAGCAATCCTATTATTCTTGAAACTTTCATTATAAGAAAAAAAAGAAGTTAGTTTATAAGTTTTCAGAAGTTTATTTCTTTCGCTTTACTTCGTGACCGCCGAATTGGTTGCGGATTTCAGCGAGCATACGATGTGAAAAACTGTTTTTGTTTCTGCTATAATATCGTGCCATAAGCGCTTCTGAATTTACAGAAAAAGGAACATCATACTCCATTGCTTCGACAACAGTCCATTTTCCTTCGCCATTATCTTCAATATAAGGAAATGTTTTTTCCAGTCTTCCTTGCTCTTGAAGAGCATTGTAGGTCATGTCCATGAGAAACCCTGAGATAATACAACCTTTGGTCCATATGCGAGTGACTTCCTTAAGATCTGTTTTTGGGAACCGTCCTCGTTCGAGCAACTCCATACCTTCACCGATTGCTTGCATCATACCATACTCGATAGCGTTATGCACCATTTTCACGTAATGTCCAGTTCCTCCTTCGCCAACACGTCCATAACTTTGACACATTGCTTTAAGTGCAGGTTGTAATTTTTCATAACTCTTTTTGTCACCACCAGCCATCATACCATAACCAGTTTTTGCAGCAGCAACACCACCACTTACACCAATGTCAAGGAAGTTAATTCCATTCTTCTTCGCTTCTTTATGTCGGCGAATAGTGTCGTGAAAGTTCGAGTTTCCACCATCAATCAAAATATCTCCTTTATCGAGTAATCCAAGAAATTCTTGAAATGCTCCTTCTGTTACTTTTCCCGCTGGAAGCATGAGCCAAATGACACGTGGTTTTTTGAGCTTTGTCATCATGTCAGCATAATCTTTTGCCTTAATAGCTCCTTTACGTGCTACTGCGTTGAGTGGCTCTGGACTTCTGTTCCAAGCAACCACTTTTTGTTTTCCATCAAGTAAGCGAAAAACCATGTTTTTCCCCATTCGGCCAAGGCCGACAAATCCTATTTCCATATTATCACCATTTTCTAAACATCATTATTTATTCTGTATCAGTTATTGCGTACCATTCTTTTAAGTTTTTAACAAGACGCGCAGGGCACTGTTTTGCTTGTGTTGTTCTATCAAGAAAACGCTTGAAAGCATCTTGCTTTGCCTCGCCAAAAAACACAACTATTGCTCCTTTGAGTCCAAGAACATGACGTCGTGACATGCTCATTCTATGACTCGGTGGTTTTGGGCTCTTGTTTGTCTCAACAAACCAATCGTTTTCTGAGAGGAACATTTCGTGTTCAGGAAACAAACCACCGATATGGCCGTCCTCGCCAGCGCTAAAGAGCGCAATGTCATATCCGCCCGCTGCGACAACTGCGTCTTCATACGCTTGTAAATCGTTCTCAAATTTCTGAACAGAAAATTTCGACATGAGCTCAGCGTTTTTTTCTCCTTCGTAGCGTTCATCAACAAGCCAAACATGTACTTTGGTTTTGTCAATATCGAGCAAGTCAAAAATTCCAGACACGCTACGACCACCACAAAGCGCAAGGTTACAAGAACCTTTATTCTCAATGACTTTTTGAACCATGTTCATGAGTTTCTTCGTTGCTACTTGTTCCGCTTCTTCCCTATTTTCTCGTGTAATAATCATATTTTTCCACTTTATCCGTTTCTATTTTCTCACTTTCTTGACAGCGTTAATAACGCCTTGTGCAGTAAGATTGTATTTTTCTAAAAGTTCTTCCCATTTTCCAGACTCGCCAAAAGTATCTTCAACACCAAGACGCCACAACCGAACAGGATATTCTTCAGCGAGCGTTTCTGCAACAACAGAACCAAGACCACCATTAATTTGATGTTCTTCTGCTGTCACGACACAACCAGTCTTACGAACAGACTTGAGAACAGTTTCGTAATCAAAAGGTTTAATCGTGTGACAATTAATGACTTCGCAACTAATTCCTTGTTTTGCGAGTTCTTCAGCTGCGTCAAGCGAACGACCAACCATAAGCCCGCAAGCGACGATTGTCACATCCGTACCTCGGCGAATCACATTTGCTTTTCCTATACGAAAAGGATGTGCTTCGCTAATAACAGGAATGTTTGGACGACCACCACGCAAATACACTGGTCCTTTGTGCGCAACACAAGCTCGTGTTGCACGTCGCATCTCTTCAGCGTCACAAGGAACAATAACTGTCATGTTCGGCAACACACGAGTAATAGCGACATCCTCAAGTGCTTGGTGCGTTGCGCCATCTTCGCCAACAGTAAGTCCTGCGTGCCCACCATAGATTTTTACGTCAAGTTTACTATAACAGGCACTTACTCGAATCTGATCCCAGCTTCTTCCGGGACAAAAGACAGCAAAGCTCGCGCAAAAAGGAATCATACCAGTATGAGCTAAACCTGCTGCTGTTCCGACCATGTTCTGCTCTGCAATCCCAATTTCAACAAATCGTTCAGGATACTGTTCTTGAAACCAATTCATTCTGTTACTCTCTGTTAAATCTGCACTCAGTGCGAAGACTTTCTTGTTCTTGCCTGCTTCAAGCAAACCTTTTCCAAAGCCATCTCTAAGAGGATGAAGTTCACCATTTTTAAATTTCATTTTAGCACCTCTCTTTGTTTCTCAAGCCTTCGTAATGCACGAACACAACGCTTCTCATCAGGAGCGTCTCCATGTTTAAGAATACAAATTGCTTTTGCAGCTTGTTTCTCATTTGGTGCTTTTCCATGCCAATGATAATCATTTTCAAACTCAGGAACGCCACGACCAGGAATAGTGTAGGCAATAATTACTGTTGGTTTGTATTTCATTTTTCTTGCTTGTGAAAATGCTTCTTTCATATCATCAAAGTCATGGCCGCTGATGCGAACAACATGCCAACCAAAACTGCGAAATCTTTCTCCCAAGTCACGTAAATTCATCACATCATCAGTTGCGCCATCGATTTGAATATTATTACGATCAATAATCCATGTAAGATTGTGTAGTTTATGATGCGCCGCAAACATCGCCGCCTCCCAACATTGTCCTTCGTCAAGTTCGCCATCGCCAAGAGCACAGTAAACACGGTTCTTTTGTTTATTACGTAAAAAACCAATTGCTGCACCGACACTCTGGCTCGCTCCTTGGCCTAAAGGTCCTCCACTATTTTCAACTCCTGGCAAGAGTCCGACGTGTGGATGTCCTTGTAATCGTGAACCAAGTTTTCGTAGCGTCAACAGTTCTTTTTTTGGAAAATATCCTTTATTGGCAAGTACAGAATAAAGTACGGGACAAATATGACCATTACTCAAAAAAAAATAGTCTCTCCCAGACCAGCTTGGACTTTTTGGCTTGTGCTTAAGTTCTTTCTCGTACAAATAAGCGAAAATATCTGCCATACCAAGAGGTCCTGCTGTGTGACCTGATTGACTCTCAAGAAGCATCTTGATAATATCTTGTCGTATTGTATTTGCAAGTAACTCTAGTTTCATCGTGTCACCTTTCGTAATTCTTTGAGCGCGTCTCGAGGATCGTCTGCTGAACTAATTGCTGAACCAACACTCAAGCGAGTAGCTCCTGCTTTAGCAAATTTCGGAGCTGTTTTCATGTCAACGCCGCCATCGACTTCAATAGGTAGGCGAGGAAATTCTTCTCGAAGATTGCGAATTTTTTTGTACACTTGTGAATCTACTCCGACATTTTCATATCCTGGTTCGTGACCCATGAACATTACAAGATCGGCAGTTTTGAGAAAAGGCTTAACAGAGTTTAAAGAAGTTTTAGGATTAAGAACAACTCCTGCTTTCATTCCAGACTTGTGAATTTTATCAATAAGAAGCCTCGTTTTTTCTTCTGAATCTTGCGATTCAATGTGAAATAAGAAGCGCTGAAAACCGAGTTTTTTTGCTTGCTCAACGTAACGTTCAGGGTTATTTACCATCATATGTGCTTCGAAACTCTTTTGCGGAAGCGTCTTGATTTGACTTGGTAACATCCCTTTTACAGCATGAAACTTTCCGTCCATAAAATCAATTTGGAACTCTTGAGCTATCGGCATAAGACGATCAAAGCGTTCTTGGAATTCTTGTTGTTTCTTTGCAAAGATTGTGGGAATTATTCGTGTCATTTTATTACCTCATATTGTCGTCTCTTATCGTATTTTTGTCGCTTCTTCTCTTCTGCGAATATGTCGTTTTGCCATACTTGGTTTTGTTGATAAAAAGCTCTCAACAATAGTTTTTATTTTAGTCTTTGGAAAGTTTCTTCCTCGCAAGCACGCTATTTGCGCATCATTGTCCTTGCGCGCCATTGTCGCACTGTACTCATCGTAAACGACTGCAGCTCTCGCTCCTTTTACCTTATTTGCTGCTATTGACATTCCTGTTCCCGTTCCGCAAACGAGAAAACCAAGCGTTTTTTCTTTCACAGCTTTTTTCGCAACTTCCTTTGCGTACTTCGGATAATCGACTGCTGGCTTCTCGGCAAAAGTTCCTATGTCAACGTAGGGAATTCCTTTTTTTTCGAGGAGTTTTCTAATATACTCTTTGTGTGCAAAGCCGCCGTGGTCTGCTCCTAAGTAAATTGATTTTTTCATAATTTTCATAATAGTTTATTCTCATACTAGTTCATTCAACTATTGGTTTGATATCTTGATTGAACATCTTACTTACTTTTTGTGTGTAAGCTTTTATTCCTTGCTTAAAGTATGGTGGTTTTTGTTTTTGAATTTGACCAATAATCCAATACCCAACTGCAATTGCTGCTGCTGCTTTTGCTCCTTTAGGAAGAGGGAAGTTATAACGAACAAGACCCCAATCCTTATTTTCAACACCAAGACCGATGAAACATTCTTTTTTTGTTTCAACTAATGTTTTTGCGTGCTTTACTTGATCAACAGTAAATACTCTTCCATTAATTCGTCCACCAAAGAGTTCATCAAATTTTGTTGTGAACATTTCTCTAATAGAGTCAAGCTCGTTTGGAACAATAATAAAAAACGCCGAATATTTTGAGAAATCAGGAATCTTGTTCTTGATACTTCTTTTAATGAAGGCATGAATTGCCTTAGGATCTTCTTTTGTTTTCCCAAAAATAACACTCAAGTACGTGCTCGTGTTATAAGTATATGGCTCAGGATTCTTTGGGAAAACATAACTTTTGTCAACATGAGGAATTGCAAGAGCATCAGGGTTGTTTGTAAGAAGCGTTGTCGGAATCTTTCTTTTACGAAGTGCTTTAGCAAGAATCGGCGCGTGTTTCCCACCACTAGCAGAAAGCAAGACCGCACCATCAACTTTTACAGTTTTTAATTTTTCTTCATAGGTACTCTCATCAGCAAAAACTGCGTCTTTATCGCCAAAAATTATTCTTCCCGTAACAGCAGCGTTTCCACTACCAACGACAAGTGGTCGTTTGTAAGGAATACTAATTTTTGGTAATTTCTCTTTAGTAAATAATTCAAGAGCATTCTCAACGCAAGTATCTAAATTAATAATTTCTTTCATCTTATTCCTCGTGTTTTGTATAAGCGCATTGTTCGCAATTCTCCCAGTCCTTGAGAAATTGCTCAAGTCCTGAGTCTGTTAGTGGATGTTTAAAGAGATTTTCAAAGACTTTGTGAGGAATTGTTGCGATGTCGCTTCCTGCTTTTGCCGCTTCAATAACATGTTCTGGTCCTCGAACGCTTGCTGTGAGTATTTGTGTTTTGAAACCATAATTATCATAAATTTTTCGAATGTCTTCAATAACTTGCATACCACGGTGTTCGATATCGTCAAGTCGACCAACAAATGGACTGATGATGTATGCTCCTGCTTTTGCTGCAAGGAGCGCTTGACCTGGCGTAAAACAAAGCGTTACGTTTGTGCGAATATTTTTTTCTGAAAGTTGTTTGACTGCTTTTATTCCTTCGGGAATAAGCGGTACTTTGACTACAACGTGCGAGTCAATTTTTGCAAGCTTAAGACCTTGTGCTACCATCTTATCAGCTTCAAGCTCAGTTACTTCTGCACTCACAGTAAAGTCTTTGACTCCTGCTTTTTTGAATAAACCAACAATTTCTTTGACTCGGTCTTCAAACTGAACGTTTTCTTTTGCAATAAGTGTTGGGTTTGTTGTGACCCCATCAAGAACACCTGCGTCAAGTGCTTGTTGTATTTCTTCAAGATTTCCTGTATCTAAATATATCTTCATAGTTTCACCTCATACCAGCCCCTCGTAGACTGACGTCATAATCTGTTATGATTGTAATCGGAACTTCTGAGAGTAAATCACGATATTCTTTCTTGTCATGCTTTACGAGCTCTTTAAGGAAAGCTCCTTTAAAAATTTCTGGATGTGCTGCCGCAATTCCTCCTGCAATGTAAATACCACCTGTTGCGTAATTATCAACTACCTCATTACGAAACGCGCGAGCAAAAAATTTCACAAAATCAGCAATTGCGTCTTTTGTCGGAGCGTCTTTTTTATCCATGATACGCTCAGCAGGTAGATGTTTGTGAGAATGATATAAGTACAATCGTTCAAGTCCTCGTCCACTCAAAACATGTTCGTAAGTAACGACGTTGACGTTTTCTAATTCTTTAATAAAATTTGATAGAGTTAATTCTTCTTCGTTGTGAATCGGAAGGTCGGTGTGTGCGAGTTCACTTTTTATCGGAAAATAACGTTTTTCATTATAAATCATAAGAACTTTTCCAAGTCCAGTTCCTGCGCCAATAATCACTCGAGGGCCTTCCTTTGCATGCCCTACTCGTAAGACCTTTCTCTCACTTCGCTTTAAGTTGTTCGTTGCGTAACCGATTGCTTCAAAATCATTAATGACAGTAACATCTTCGAGATCAGTGTTTTTTTCAAGAGAATGTTCGCAAACAACAATTTTTGTGTTCGTCATCTTTACGCGCGGCCTTCCTTCATATGTTGTTATCGCTCCTGCAACTGCAATTGTTGCTTTTTTTGGAGTAAAACCCTGCTTTTTTGCGTCGTCAAGATAGAGTTGTACGTGTTTGTTGAAATCGTGAATTTTTTGTGAAGAATGACGATCTTTGAGCAATACTTTTTTTCCATCGAAAATTCCGAGGTTGGCGTTTGTTCCTCCAATATCACCAACTAATACTACTGCCACTTTCTTCCCTCAAGTAATTTGTCTGCTTCTTTGGGGCCCCAAGTTCCTGCTTTGTACTTGCACAATTTTGGTGGTTTTTCAAGTAAGTTTTCAATAACTTTCCATTGTGTTTCGACTTCATCCCATCGAGTAAAGTGTGATTTGTCACCGTGAATCGCTGCATAAATTATTTCTTCATAGGCTTCTGAAGTATTATGAATAAAATGACGACCATGAAAAAAGTCCATGTCAACCGGAACGCTAACTAATTTTTCACCAGGTTTTTTTGTGTTAAAGCGTAAAGAAATTTTTTGTTCTGGTTGTAATTCGACAACAAGCTGATTATCAGCAAGAGGATCGTCTTTGTTAAAGAGAACACAAGGTACGTGTTTGAAAGTGATAGTTATTTTTCCAATTTTTTCGGGAAGTTGTTTTCCTGTTCTAAGTAAAAGAGGAACTCCTTGCCAACGATAATTGTTCACACCACACTTGAGCGCGACGTATGTTTCTGTCTTGCTCGTTTTTGCAATTCCAGGAGCATCAGTATATCCTTTACATCTGCTATTTCCTGTGTATTGTCCAAACACTGCATCTTTTACTGATAGGTTTTTCAGGGCCTTTACTTTCTCGTCTTGAATAGCGTCAGCGTTGAGACTTGCTGGTGGTTCCATCAAAACATAGCTGAGAATTTGTAAGAGGTGATTTTGTATCATGTCACGTAATGCTCCAGCGTTGTCATAATATCCTGGACCTCTATCACCAATACCAATATCTTCGGCAACAGTGATTTGAATATTATCAATATAATCACGATTCCATATCTTTTCAAAGATGGTGTTTGCGAATCTGAGTATGAGAAGATTTTGCACACTATCTTTGCCTAAGTAATGGTCGAGGCGATATAAGTGCTCTTCGTCAAAGATTGCTTGCAGTTCTTTATTGAGTTTCTTGGCACTCGCAAGGTCGCGTCCGAATGGTTTTTCAAACATCACTCGACCATGTCTTGCGACATCATGATCGTGAAGTTCTTTTGCAATTATCGGAAAGAAGCTTGGACTTGTTGCGAGATAAAATATTGGATGGTTACAAACCGAAAATTTTTTTGCGAGATCAGAATATCCTTCGTGTTCTTCAAATGATTGTTGATGATAACTAAGCATTGAAGAAAATTCTTTAGGAAAACTTGAAAGGGTTTTTTTAACAAATTTTTTGAAGTCAGCGTTCGACCAGTTTTTTCGTCCGATCCCGATTATTTGGAATTTTTTTGGTAATTTCTTGCTCTTGTGTAATGCTAGGAGCGCCTTGTATAATTTCTTTTGTGCCAAGTCTCCGGTGGCTCCAAAAATTACGATTGCGTCAGCAGCTGCCATAGGTAGAATTCTGTTCAAGAGGTTTTTAAAGTTTTAGTATCAAAGATACTCAAACATACGAACGACAGTGAGTTAAATTTTAGAATCTGTGATTCTGAAATATACGAATAGAATGAGTTAAGTTTTAGAATCTGTGATTCTGAAATATACGAATAGAATGAGTTAAGTTTTAGTATCAAAGATACTCAAACATACGAAGTGAGTTAAGTTTTAGAATCTCCTTAACGACATAATTCAGTTACTGTTCGCACAAATTCTGCATGACTCCAAGTGAGCGGACTCACGCCCAAGGGCTGATTCGTGTGAGGGTGTATTTGTTCGGGAAGAACTCCTGACTCTTGAGAGTGTTTGCAAATCCACTCAAGAATCTTTAGCGCTTCTTTTTTCTCGCCTTTTCGAATAAGGTATTGCGCGTACCATAACGAGCAAATAAACCAAGGATTTCCCGGCTCATTATCAACAGCTCGATGATAATAATCTCCTGCGTACCTTGCAAAACCTCCATTAGAGACTGCAAGCCATTCACGATATTTATTCATCGTTGATTCAACCATGGGATCATCAACTGCAAAAATATCAAAAGCCCAAATCCCATATACTGAAGCATCTAATGCATCGTCGTTTTGACCATCAACTATTCCTCTACGAAAATACTCTCCAGTGTAGAGTTTTTCCACCATGACTTTTTTTACCGCATTCATACAAGTCGTGCACGTTTCACAAAGTTCTTTGTCATTCATTAAATGGCTCAGAGTGTCAGTTGCCTTTAATCCTGCGACAACTGCTGCTGTTGTAAACGTGAATACCCCTCTGCGCTCTTCCCATAAATCATGGCTTGCTTTAGGAAGACCGTCTTCTGAGCGGTAGCGCGACATGAATTCTCCTGCGGGTCGAATAAAAGAATCAAATAATTCTTCAACAAGTTGTTTATCTTTTGTTGCTTGATAATATTTTTCAAGAGCAACAAGAACAAGTGCTGTTTCATCCTCTTGAATCGGAAGATCGAGATTTCCGTTTAACTCCCATGAATGCCAACTACTCCCCAAAGTTCCATCAGGATTGTATTTGTGTAACAAACAACCTTCTTTATATAGAGCTTTTGCACAAAATCGGAAAAAAGATTTTGTCATTGTTGCAAAACCAGCATCAATTAATGCCATTGCAACAAGTGCGCCATCACGAGGCCACATGTAAGAGTAGGTGTCTTTGTTAAAGAGCATGTTATCGCTATCATTAGCTGCAATGATTGCTCCATCTTTGTCAAATTGTGTTTTGATTATGAGTAATGATCGCTTATATGACTCTCTTATGGTCTTACTCACTTTAGTCAAGTCTGTTGTTTGCGCATCAACCCATCCTTGTTGGCACATCTGAGCATGCTCAAGATGAGCATCAACACCATTTCTTATAAAATCATCTTGAAGAGCAAATACTTCGTCAAAATCTTTTCCTGCAATCATGTAATACGTGAAAGTGATTTTTTTGTTAGGAGGAAGTTCTAAATCAACCCCAACTGCACTTTTTACTTTTCCTTGAGCTATTGAATTTCCTTTTAGATCGTGAGAGACTTCTTCGCCAATATCATAAGCGTCAAGACAGGGTTTGCTATGAACTAAACCAATCAAAAAATATGTTGATCGTTTATAATGAATTACTGCTTGTCGTTCAGGATGATATAATGCCGTGTCCCCAATGCCATCACCATAAAGATAAAAATCATGGTTGAAAATTATTCGAACATTTCGCGTATGATTTTGCGTATTTTTTATCGCAATTTTTCTAAAGAATATGTTTGCTTCACAATAAACGTTTTCATTAAGTTGTACTTCAAAGCCTCGAGTTTCATTTACTGCAGAACTATTTGTCACAAGAGTTTCGTTTTTGTACAACAGTTTTCTTTTCCAGTCTTTATCATTAAGCCAAGAAATGTTATTATTTTCTAAAATACCGATTTTTTGTGCGTGACCAATAAGATGATTATATTGTCCTACGTGTGGAAAGTAAATATCGCGAACTTGCAGAAACTTATCCATCGCGATTAACAACTGTTGATTCCCTAAAACTATCTCCCTCATAAATCATATTGTGGATCGCGTCTTTAAAAAAACTCTGAAAGAGAGATGAATAAATCTGGGGAGTAGAAGATTTTCTACTTACTCAATAAATCCAACAAGTATTTATACAAGAAAAATTCGGGTGTACTATGGTATGGCACGAATCGTTAAAAAAGCATATTCTTACGACGATGTTCTCATAATGCCAAAGTATAACACAGTTACTTCTCGAAAAGACGTTGATTTTTCTACACAAGTAACGAAAAATTTTCGCATTAACAATCCTTTTCTTATCGCGAACATGGATACTATTTGTGAGGCTGAAATGGCTATCACTATTGGCCATTTGGGTGGTCTTGGCGTCTTGCATCGTTTTAACACAAAAGAAGAAGAAGCAAAGATGGTGCGCGCTGTAAAAAATGAAGGACTTCTTTGTGCTGCTGCAATTGGCGTTAAAGATTATGAAGAACGTGCCAAAGTCTTAGTTGATGCTGGATGCGACATTCTTGTTCTTGATGTTGCTCATGGTCACTCAAAAATGATGGGTGAAGTTCTTGAATATATAAAAAAGAATTTTTCTTGTGATGTAATGGTTGGAAATATTGCAACAAAAGAAGCTGCAGAATATTTTTTTAAGAAAGGGGCAGACGCTCTTAAAGTTGGTATTGGTCCTGGTTCAATGTGCACTACTCGAATAATGACAGGAGCAGGAATCCCACAACTCAGCGCCATTATGGATTGTTATGATGTTGTTCAAATTCCTATTTGTGCTGACGGAGGTGTTAAGATGCCCGGAGACGTTACAAAAGCACTCGGAGCAGGTGCTGATACTGTCATGATAGGATCAATTGTGTCAGGCTGTAATGAAACACCGGGGGAGATTATTGAACAAGACGGCCAAGAGTTCAAGGTCTATCGGGGAATGGCTAGTTATGATGCAACGCTTAAGAAAAAACAAGTTGATGGTAAAGACACAGAAATCGTCAGTGTCGAAGGAGAAAAAACCTTAGTTCCAGTGAAAGGACCTGTAAAGGACGTTCTTAAGAAATATCTTGGAGGACTAGCCTCAGGCATGACATACGTTGGTGCAAGAAAAATCTCTGACATGAAAGGAAAAGTTGATTTTGTAGAAATAACGCCTGCTGGGCGCAAAGAAAGTATTGCTCATGGAAAAAAATAAAAAAATATTTTGAAGAATTATAAATATATTTGTGTTTATTCCTCGAAATTCTTGTTCACAAACTCCC
>CAZDJS010000003.1:0-12829 GCA_964505795.1 uncultured Methanosarcinales archaeon | reverse complement strand
ATAAAAAAATATTTTGAAGAATTGTAAAAAAAAAGTTCTGTTTTTATTCTTCGTAGTTCTTGTTCACAAACTCCCAGTTGACAATACTCCACCATTCATTGATGAATCCTGGTCGGTCTTGTCGGTATTGAATGTAGTATGCGTGTTCCCAAACATCAAGTGTTAAGAGAGGAGTCATACCATCGCTTATTGGAGAGTCTTGGTTTTGTGTGTTCACAATTGCAAGGTTTCCTTCAGTATCTTTGACAAGCCACGTCCATCCGCTTCCAAAGAGTGTGCTTGCTGCGTTTGTGAATTCTTCTTTGAACTTGTCAAGACTACCCCATTGTTCAACAATCTTATCAACAACTGGGCCTTCTGCGGCTACGTCTTTTTTCATGCAGTGCCAGAAGAAGTCGTGATTCACATGACCGCCGACGAAGTTTGTTACTTTTTGACGAATTTCTTCTGGTACTTGATCAAGATTTTGAATAATCCATTCAGGACTTTTTTCATGAAGCTCGTGTCCTTCAAGGACGCCATTGAGTTTGTTCGTGTATGCTGTGTGATGCTTGTCGTGATGCGTGTGTAATGTGTCTGCAGTCATGACTGGTTCTAGTGCATCATAATCGTAGGGTAGTTCTGGGGTTGTGTATGTCATTTTATCACCTTAGTTTATTTGTGTTACATCTTTTTCATTCAAAAAAGTTCGGAATCATATTTATAAAGAATCCGTAATAACTACTCATATGGTGAGTCAACAAACGGTGGAAGAGTATTTTCAACTCCGTGAATCGCTTCGTCCTTTTCTTGAGCGTCAAATGGGTTTACGAAATGATTGTAGACTCCAAGATGCTATTGAGACCATTGAGCAGCTCATTGATTTTGAAGACCATCTTATCACAAACGATCCTTCCATGCTTGATTCTTGTGCGGAGATGGTTCTTGTTGCAAAAGGAATGCTACAACAATACATCTCGAAACGTGGCGGTAAGCGTTATCTTGATGAGAGCGATGTAAAAAAGTTAGAAAAAAAGTTAGAGTTTTGAGTTCTTTAGATTTTTCCTACAAGGTCCATTCCTGGCTTGAGTGTTTTTCCACCTGGCTTCCAACTTGCTGGACAGACTTCTCCAGGATGTTCAGAAACGAACTTTGCTGCTTGGAGCTTTCGCAAGATTTCTTCTGTGCTTCGTCCAATATCATTGTTGTGCACATCCATTGCAACGAGCTCTCCTTCAGGGTTGATGATAAAGCTTCCTCGTAGGCTCAGCCCTTCTTCTTCAATGTAGGTTCCAAATGTTCGACAGACGTTTCCTGTTGGGTCTGCTCCCATCGGGTACTCAATTTTTCCGATTGCTTTTGAGTGGTCGTGCCATGCTTTGTGCACAAAGCCTGTGTCTGTTGACATACTGATGATTTCTGCGTTTTGTTCCTTGAAGTCACCATAGTGTTCAGCTGCGCTTTCGAGTTCTGTTGGGCAAACGAAGGTAAAATCTGCCGGGTAGAAAAGTAAGACTAGCCACTTTCCTTTGTAGTCTGAGAACTTTACTTTCTTTGTATCATTATTTTGGAATATTTCGAATTCCATATCTGGTATTTTTTCACCAATTCGTATCATGTTACACCTCCAGACTAAGAAATTATAATTAGATTTTTAGTCTGATTTTCAAACTTTTTTGTTCGTAAAGTATAAAAATGAGTTCTTATATTTATACTTTATGGTGCGAATAACAGATAAACAAATTGTTGACGTGTTAGAGAAGGACGCCAGAAGCCCTGCGAGCCACATTGCGGCACAACTCGGCGTAACAGAGACTGCAGTACGCAAACGAATTGCAAAGCTGCAAGAAAATGGAATAATCACACAATATACTATTCGTCTGAGTCCAAGAAAAAGCGATGTTCTTATCGTCTTTGTTGGTATTGACACCAAGGCAGAAAGTTATATGAGGATCAGTCGAGAACTCAAAGAAAAACACTACGTTAAGCGAATGTACTCAACAAGTGGAGATCACCATTTACAACTCGAATGCTGGTTTAGCGGTAACGATGAGTTCCACCAATCACTTCATGAGCTCGAAGAAAACCCTAACATTACCAAAGTCTGTCCAGGAGTAGTGCAAGAACAGCTCAAGTAGAATGAGAGACTCGCAATTCAAACACTAACAAATATTTTATATACAACTGCTAAGTTACACCAAATATGGAATTGATGGTTGATGAACAACTTGGGGACTTAATTGAATACGCGAGTATGTTAACATCACCTGATAGTCATGCGTACAACCAACAAGGAAAGTATTTTTTTGGATTAACAGGAAGTCTTGAAGTCCTTAAGCAAATAAAAGATTCTCAAGAACGTAACATTGCACAAACAATCGTCACTGCCCGATTCATTGCAAATAGAGCTCCACAACTCTACAATATGATGCAAGCAGATATTAGTAAAAAATTAGTTGAAGCAATCAAAGGCACAGATCAAGAAAACTTAGTGCAGTTCGCAAGAAGAGTGGAAAGCGCTTCACGACACAAAATACTCTCTGAGATTATTCACAACATGCAGCTCAAACCAACATTAGTCGCACCAGGTGTGGAGTTATACCTTCCAGTCCTAGAATCATCAACAACTGACGAAATCCCTCACAGCGTACATAATTACCTTCAAGAAAATCCCCACGCAGGGCTTGAGAGCTTTCTTGATAGCGCAAAAGATTATTATGAATTGAGCCTAATTGAACTGAAAAAAGACAACAATTATGTTCCTGAGTTTACAGAAAGGTTTTTAGGATCACTCACTCATTATTCAATTATAGAGTTCTTACGACAAACAACAAAGCAAGAGTTTCCTGAATTTTCAGAAATCACACACTTCAATGAGGTTCGAGCAGCAATGCCTCAAGCGCCTGGAATAGAATACGCAATCCGACTGCAATTAAAAGAAAACCCTCATTATGGTGAAGAACTCGACAAAGAATACAACAGACTTATCCTTACTAGCGCAGAGCAAACTAATGCTTTAGGAGAAAATACAATAAACAATCCAATCTTACTCTACAATAACAAATCTATTAAATGCCACCGACCTGGCAACGCATAAATATGGACTCGTAGCTCAGCCTGGATAGAGCACTTCCCTCCTAAGGAAGGGGTCGGGGGTTCGAATCCTCCCGGGTCCGGAAGGAACCGGGAGTCCCAAGAGCTTTGCTCGCGGACACTCCCGAGTCCGTTAGGAATCGAGGTTATGAGAGTAAAACTCGAATACATCCCGGGTCCGTAATAGAAATGGTTGTTTATTGATTTTCCCAATACTCTCGATATTTTTGATCCCTCTTATACTTCTCGACAGATTCAGAAAATATTTTTTCTCCTTCAAATTCGTATGTTGCAAAATACTCGAGTAAGTCATCAGTAAGAGTAAATTTTAAAGGTCCCCAAACTACAGGACCTACATATTGTGTCATCAAGGAATGAACTGCCGCTGCAAATCGCTCTCTTGGTTTTTTATCGTGAGCAATATCTTGTGAAGGAGGCTGTATTCGTATACTGTTTGCAAAAGATAGTAATTTGTGTTCTTCATCTGAAAGCGACTCTCGTAATGTTTGATAATTAGAAAAATAATTTGAATCAGCATGGTGTTCTTTAGTGGAGTCACCAGTAAGATCGTGATGTACAGAATCCGTATCTAACTTAATACCATGAACACGCCCAAGGACAATAGAATGTTCTAAAACATAAGAACTACATCCATGTTTATTTTTTAGATAAGTTATTTGTGGTGCTTCGACAGAAATCTCATCTTGAATTTCATCTATAATTGATAAATAATCACAGAACCGAAATCTGTTTAGTTCGTTTCTTGCAGACACGAATTCCTCATAAGAAAGAGAAATATTTTCTAGAGCAGTATTGAATTCCTGAGCATCAGGCATGTTCAGACGTTTATCAAGTAAATCATAGCCTTGAGAATCACCTATATCAACATAATGACCTAATTCGTGATGAACTGCTTCAAGCAAACAATATTCATAATCAGGAACACAATCAATAGTGATAACTGAGGCTCCTAAAGGTGTTACTTTTGGATAAAAAGCTGCACCAAGTTCCGCTTCAGTCTCTTGAAGTTCAATAAAAATCTTTTTTTCAGCAAGATGTTGTTGCATCAAAGAAAGTTCTGAAACTATTTCAGTCAGTTGTAGTTCTTGTTGCGTTTTATTTATTTCAGAGAAGGTCGGGGAGAAGTTTTGGTTTTCGATTGTTACTAACAAGTCCAACATACTACTATGAAATAACAATAATATAAAAAGTTATTTAGAGTTCTTCACTATCGAGTCTGTGATTATTTCTTACTCGTGACTTTTGTAAAACAATACTCACGCCTGCCATGAGTCGCTCGTTTGGTTTGAGTTCAGTTCCTCTAACCATTGCTTTTCCTTTTTTTATTGCGTCTAAGAATTCAGTTTTGTTCTTTGCTTTAGCATAGGTTATTGCTTCGCCAACTCGATCAGGCCGATGACCATCACTTCCTGCACTAAAGGGCTTTGCAAGACTCATCGCCCAACCAAGAGCGGCGAGGTTGCTCTTCCTCGTCATCGTCTCATTAATCACCTCAATTGCATGAATACACTCAAGTAAATAAGCTCTGCTAGGATTTTGAAAATAATGAAAAGTGCTTTTTGCACGCACGCAACAAGGATGAGGTAAAATAACAAGACATTTTTCTTCTTGCAAGTCAAGAAGAAAATCTTTCATAGGATAAGAAGTTTTGTTGAGTGCAAGAGAATTTTTTCTTTTCATATGAGGCTTAATTCTTTTTTCAAACCATGCTTTGAGTGCAGTGACAGAATAAAAATACACGAGCACATCTTTTCCTTCTTTTACCGTGACTTCAATTCCTGGAATAATCCATTTTTTTCGAGGATCTTGATACGCACATAACACTCCAGAAATAGTATTATGATCTGTTATTGCGAGATAAATCTTTTTTTCTTCACATTGATCGAGCAAATGATTCACTGAATTATTTGAGTCATGACTGTACTTCGTATGATGGTGCATGTCAGCGACAAAATACTCTTTACGCAAGCTTTCTGTGTCCGGAGCATCGAACTGTACTTTGTTCATACTATAAGAAATCAAAAACATGATTTAAATTACTTGTGCTTCTGCAACAGCTGCATAACCAATTTACCGTCGGCTTTTCCGCGTAGCTTCGCCATCGCCTGCCCCATGAGCGCACCTATAGGAGCGTTTGGGTCGGCCGCAATAACTTCTTTCACAATCTTTTCGACTTCGTTTTCGTCGACTTTTTTGTATTGTGAAAAATCAAGCTCTTTTCCTTTTGCAGAAGCAACAAGAAGTTCATAAATTGCTGACTTGGGAATATCATTAATTCTTTCAAGAATTTTTGGAAGAATATTTTCAAGCTGAACTTCTGTGAGTTCTTCATTCTCTCGTTTTTTTATTTCCTTTGGTATTGTGATGACTGCCTCAGCAATTGTGAGTGCAGGAACTTGAGAAAACTGTTTTGCAATATCTTCAAACAATGGCATCTCGATTGCCTCTTTTGCAAGCGCTTCCGGAAGTTTATAGTGTTTTGCGAAGTCTGCAATTTGCTCGGTTAATAATTTTGGAACATCAACATTTTTATCAACATTCACAGTTGGAATGTCTGTTTCTGGATACATACGTGCAGCACCAGGCATCGGACGAAGATAAGTCGTTGTACCATCAGCATTAGCTTTTCTCACTTCACTAGGAACTCCTTTTTTGAGTTGTAAGATGCGTGGAAGAAGAACGTGTTTGATTGTCGAAAGTATTTTTTCTTTATCTCCGACAAGGACAAACCAAGCATCGTCTTTTTTGCAAGAGAACTCTTTTGCAACGTTTGAAAAATCAACACCGTATTTTTTTTCATCCTCGTCAGAGTGAATAATACCCCCAAAACCATTTGCTTTTGCGTATCCAGCAAGTTCAGTTCCAAAACGATACCCAGGATAAAGTTCGGTACCAAACAACCCGAACCCTTTCTCGAGTTTCACCCCAATAACTGATTGTTTTTTCTCAATACATTTTCCAATAAATCCTTTTGCACCAGAAAATACTTTTGTGACCTCAACACAATCTTTGGGAATCACATTTTTTTGTTTAAGAGTAACAAGAGTGTGTTGACGCAAAGCCTCGTTTTGAACAAGTGTTGGAATCATTTTAAGATCTTGCGCTCCCTTGACTTCAACACGAGCCCCTTCTTTAATGCTAATATTCACGTCTTGACGAATCGTGCCAAGACCACGACGAACACGGCGGGTGCTACGCAAAATAAGACCGATGTGCTGTGCGCAATCACGCACCATTTCAGGTGTGGTTAAATCAGGGTCTGTTGCGACTTCAAGTAAAGGAATTCCAAGACGACTCAAATTATACGAGTCCATTTCTTGTCCTCTCTCAATGATTTTTGCAGAATCTTCTTCAAGGCAAACAGTCTGAACACCAGCAGAACCCCATTCACCCTTCACTTCGCCACCAATTCCAAAGAGCATTGTTCTTTGAAAACCAGAAGTGTTACTGCCATCAATAACAGTTTTTCTCATGACCTGTGCTTTGTCAAAAATGTGCGTTCCCATCATCGTCGCAACTTGCACACCAATCCTGAGTGCGTCTTTATTGATCGGATGTGGTGGTTCTTCATCGAGTTCGACAAGACAAGTCGTATCCTCATAACCTTGATAACAAAATCGCTTCTTTTTACGAGATTCGTGTAACGCTGCTTGGTCAGTATCGCCTGATTCTCCAGCTCGTGCACGCAACTCTCGAATAAGAGAAAAATGAGCTTCATCTTCACGAATAGTGCTCGGACAAGAACAAAACAATTTTTTCGTGTCGAGTTGCTGATGAATCTCAAGGCCGCACTTGAGTCCAAGTTCGCTAACATCCTTTCCTTCCATAACATTTTGGAGGAAGAAGGCCTTTAAATATGCTGTGGCGAAAGAGGGTGTGTAGAAAATCTCCTACTGCAGTGCCTTGAGCACCACACTTCGTGTGGTAACCAAGGACACTTTCGTCGGACCAAGACCTAGATTGCTTTGAGCAATCCGGTCTCAATCTAGGTGCCGACGAAGATTTTCTACTTACTCGGCAAAAAAGTAGTCTTAATAGTAAATATTATCATGATGGTCGAAGTCTTCGAACGAAACAAAATCCTTGGACGCATCATATGAAAACACCAAAACAAAAGACCCTATGTGTACTCTTTTTGACTCCTTCATATTGTTTCGTAAGTTTTTATAGTGATTTACATCAGAAGTAGTTATTTCTTCAATTTTCTTCAGTATTCTTTCATACCTTTGTTTGTCTTTTTTTGATATTTTGATCAGTTTCTTTTCAAGCTCTGGCTTAATCTCAAAATCACGCATTTTCTATGTGTTTTCGAAGCGCGTCAATACTTTTGAAGGTTGTTCCTTTTTGTTTCTTGATATCGTTGAGCTTCTGATCATATTCTGGTCTGAGATGAGGTTCCAATAGTTCTTCTTCAAACTTGTTAATAACAAAGTTAATAGCATCAGTCTTATTTTTTAAGCCATACTTGCCTTTAACTATAGTAAGCACTCTATCCTCACGATTTCCCACTTTAATAATTGCTTGTACCATATAATTATAAAAGATAATAAAAAATTATATAAAATTATCTTTTTTCAAGGAGTATCCCATCAGATTTGAGTGAAAACATCAAAGAAAACTATTATCAATCTAAAAACAGCGAATAATACACCATAAGGCTTTTAAGCCCTCTTCTGTTCCTTATGCTTGATGGTAGAAGAAATTTCATTAAAGGTTGCAGAAGCAAACCAAGACGATATTAACAAAGGAGTTGTGCGTATCGACAGCTCGCAAATGCGAGAAATCGGTATTCGCCCAGGAAATGTTGTTGAAATTAAAGGCGAAGGGACAACCGTAGCTATTGCTGACAGAGCACTCCCTGGAGATATCGGAATGCCAATTATTCGAATGGATGGCCTTATTCGAAGAAACGCAAAGACTACTTTGGGCGAGAATGTCAAGATTACAAAGGCAGATGTTGTCGAAGCAAAGAAAATCACTATCGCGCCAGCACGAAAAGGAATTATGGTTCGTGCAAATCCACAAATCTTCAAGCGAGGACTTTTTGGACGAGCAGCAATTAAAGGAGATATAATCTCCTTAGGAGGTTCGCGACGACGAAGAACAGCCTTTGAAGACAATCCTTTCTTTGATGAAATGAATATTTTCAGCATGCTCGATGAGAACATGTTCAATTTCGGACTCGGAGATTTAAAGTTCGTTGTTGTAGAAACACAGCCAGTGAAAAAAGCAGTACTCATAACTGACAATACTCAAATCATATTTAATCCAGAAGCAGTTGATCTCAAAGAAGAAGAAAAAGGGCTTGACGTTTCTTACGAAGATATTGGAGGACTCAAAGAAGAACTTCACAAAGTCAGAGAAATGGTCGAGCTTCCACTTAAACACCCTGAGATTTTTGAGCGTCTAGGTATTGAACCGCCAAAAGGCGTTCTCTTACACGGCCCTCCAGGAACAGGAAAAACATTACTCGCAAAAGCAGTGGCGAACGAGACGAACAGCAGTTTCTATCTTATCAACGGACCAGAAATCATGAGTAAATATTATGGTCAATCAGAAGAAAATCTTCGCAAAAAGTTCGAAGAAGCAGAAAAGAACGCTCCTTCAATAATTTTTATTGATGAAATTGATGCTATCGCAAGCAAACGTGAAGAAAGTAAGGGAGAAGTAGAGCGACGAGTCGTTGCGCAACTCCTTGCAATCATGGACGGACTCAAAAGTCGTGGAAAAGTTGTCGTTATCGCAGCAACAAATATTCCTAACTCGCTTGACCCAGCACTTCGACGACCAGGACGCTTTGATAGAGAAATAGAAATTGGCGTTCCACAGGCAGAAGGCAGACACAAGATTTTACAAATTCACACAAGAAATATGCCGCTCTATGACGTTGACAGAGCCTTGCTTGAGCGTTCTGAAGAGAGCAGAGAGAAACTCTCTCGTATTACAGAATTACCAACAGTGAAAAAAATCATTGATGAAAAGCGAGGAAGAGAAGAATTGATAAAAACTTTACAAGAAATTCTTAAGATTCGTGAAGACGCGCACATTAAAGAAGTGTTGTCAGACGAGAAACTTCTTGAAACGCTCTGTAATGCCATCCAAGACAAACATATTGTGAGCATCAACAAACTAGCAGAAATCACTCACGGTTTTGTCGGAGCAGACTTATCAAGCCTCTCAAAAGAAGCGGCAATGATTGTTTTGCGAAGAGCAATTCCTGATCTTAACGTACACGATGATGAGATTCCTAAAGAAATTCTTGAAAAACTCTTTATCACACAAGAAGATTTTCTCGAGGCACTCAAAACAGTGCGACCAAGTGCCATGCGAGAAGTACTCATTGAAATTCCTAATGTGAGATGGACTGATGTCGGTGGACTTGAGAGCGTGCAAGAAGAACTTCGAGAAGCCGTAGAATGGCCGCTCAAACACAAAGATGCTTTTTTACGCTTAGGAGTAAAGCCACCAAAAGGAGTGCTCATGTATGGACCTCCAGGAACAGGAAAAACATTACTCGCAAAAGCAGTGGCAAACGAGGCCGAATCAAACTTTATCCTCGTAAAAGGGCCGGAACTTCTTAGCAAATGGGTTGGAGAATCGGAAAAAGCTGTTCGTAAGATTTTTGAGAAAGCACGACAAACTAGCCCGACAATCATTTTCTTTGACGAAATCGATAGTATCGCGCAAGCACGTGGTATGGGTGATGGAGATAACAGAGCAACAGAAAAAGTTGTAAACCAATTACTAACAGAAATTGATGGAGTCCAAGAACTCTCAGACATTGTTGTTATTGCAGCAACGAACAGACCTGACATTCTCGATCCTGCTATTCTTCGTCCTGGACGCTTTGATAGAATCATCATGGTCGGAGCACCTAGTGTTGAAGCAAGAAAAAAAATCTTTGAAGTACATATGAAAAATATGGAAGTTGATTACGAATCCTATGAAGATATTCACGAAGAAGATGCGAAGAATGACACGAGCAAAATAAATAACGGTGTTTCTGAAGATAATCTAGAAGAAAAGCCATCTATCAAACCAGAGAACATTGCAAAAGAGCAATTCATCGCAAAACTCGCTGACAAGACTGAAGGTTATGCTGGAGCTGATATTGAGTCAGTATGCCGAGAAGCAGCAATTCTCGCGCTTCGCGAAGACATGAACGTGCAAAAAATCGGCTTGAAATCTTTCGAAAAAGCACTTGATAAAGTACGCCCTAGCATCACAAAAGAGATTGAAAAGGCCTACACTGACTTGAAAGACAAATTCAAGAAAGCACAAGGAAACAGTATTCGTGATGACAAACCGAGCTATTACGGGTAAAGTATTAAAACAACGAGTTTTCTATTATTCTTATGCAACACATCAAATTCAAATACAATAATCAAGAGCACGAAGGAATTCTTGTCAAAGACGGTGACGAGATGACTATTAAACTAGATTCTGGGTATAATATTATTGTGCAAAAAAAAGACGTGACCATTCTTGAAAAAAAAGCAGTGGAACACAAAGAAAAGAAGAAAAGTGTACAACAAGAAAATCTTCCTAACATTTCCATTCTTCACACTGGAGGAACAATCGCTAGTAAAGTTGATTATGAAACGGGCGCAGTCATTGCAAAATTTTCTGAAGAAGACATTCTCAATCTCTTTCCAGAAATTAGTGAACGAGCAACAATAACAAGCAAACTCATAGGCAACATGCAGTCAGAGATGATGCGATTCGCTCACTGGAACATTCTTGCAAAAGAAGTAGAGGACGCAATAAAAAAAGGAGCAAAAGGAATCATCATCACACACGGAACTGATACACTTCATTACACAGCTGCTGCACTTACATTTGCTCTTGAGAATTGTCCAGTACCGGTCATTCTTGTCGGAAGTCAAAGAAGTAGTGATAGACCAAGTAGTGATGCAGCAAGCAACATTCTTTGCGCTACAGAATTCATTCTCAAAGGAAATTTTACAGGCGTCGGTGTTTGTATGCATGAGAGTATAGAAAACGATGATTGCGTCATATTACCAGCTACGCGATGTCGAAAAATGCACACAACAAGACGAGACGCTTTTCGCGCAATTAATGACAAACCAATTGCAAAAATCAAATAACCAACACTCAAAATTGAACAAAACAAAAAACAAGAAGTAAAGGGAGACTTTTCTCTTAAACTCTTTGATGAAAAACTCAAGATTGGACTGCTCAAAGCACATCCGCAAATGTATGCTGAAGAAATACTCGCGTACAAAAACTTCGATGGGCTCGTGATTGAGTTGTTTGGTCTTGGCCACTTACCAACTATGAAGACCGATGAGCACAATGCCGAGCACGAAAATATTCGAAAAGCAATTGAAGAAATAAACATTCCAGTTGCAGGTGCTGCACAAACAATCTATGGAAGAATCAATATGAATGTATATAGTCCTGGAAAGACATTACTTGAAGCGGGTGTTCTCGGACAAGGATGTGACATGACCCCAGAGACTGCGTTTGTCAAGATGACTTGGCTTTTGTCGAATGAAAAAAAGAATCTTCGCGAGCTTTACGCTACAAACCTTCGTGGAGAATTACGCGAAAGAATCGAGAAGAGCGCTTTTAACACTATTTGATAAAATTAAGAATCTTTAGTGAGATGAACTTCTTAATATTTTCTTCAAGATCAAAGCTATATTTCCCGATAGGAATCTGCAATGAAATAGTCATCTTATTACTTTTTATCTCGTCAATCTTGAAATAAAATCGTTCTTTTGTCATGACTTCAGGAAAATTATCAGGAATACAATCCCTAAGAAACTTTTCAAGTTTTTCAACTTTAGAAAAATACTTTTTTTCTAATTCAAAACTATAATTTATTGTTTTTACTCGCCCCCTGCTAAAGTTAACAACTGGTTTTTCTAAAAGAAGCGTGTTTGGAATGTGAACAATATCTCCTTCGTCAGTTCTTAATTCGGTCTCGAGCAAAGTAATGTGATTAATCACTCCTTTATACGCATCAACAATGATATAATCATTTATTTTGAGATTTTCAGAAAACAAAATAATAAGTCCATCAATAATATTATTCACATAGTCTTTGAGTAACCAAGCAAGAGCAACAGAAAAGAGCCCTAGAGAAGTGAGAAAGAATTGAAGGTCTATCTCAAAAAAGAAAAATGTAAGAAACAATAAAAAAGATGCCTTTATCAAAAGAGAAGCTGTAGTAACACCAATTGTAAAATTATCAAAATGTTCTTTTGGAAGCTTATAGATTGTTCTGTAGATTGTTGAAAGCAGGATTGCGAAAATATCAACAATAAGATATACACTAAAAAAAGTTAAAAACAATAAGATTAAGATTTCAAAGCCTTTATACTTAGGTGAAAGAGTAAGAAAACTCAATAAAGAAAAGAAAATGAGGAAAAAAATACCCGAGTAAAAAGACTTTTTCTTAAAGTTCCCCAAACTCATTTCTTACTAGCTTTATCACTTTCTTTGCTGGTTTTCTTAGGTGAAGCTTCTGGTTGCTTCGCGTTCTTCGTATTCACTTTCGGGAAAGGAATAGGACTTGGTAAGTTCATATCACGAGCAAGAATAACTCCTTCAATATTACATTTTTCAAGCACGTGATTCATAGCACCTGCAAGAGCGGCAACTGGTGCTTTCTTCTCTTCCCAACCCTTCACAAGGTCTTCAGCAGCTTTCTTCTCCATCATGAGAATAACGTCTCCTTCGAATTGCATATGCGCAATTTTTGGTTCAT
>CAZDJS010000002.1:0-43786 GCA_964505795.1 uncultured Methanosarcinales archaeon | reverse complement strand
TGCAACCTGCGGATTAGAAGTCCGCTGCTCTATCCGGTTGAGCTACGGGCGCAGGGTGTCGCAACGACCCGAGTCATTCCTGCTTTGAATCCTGAAAATCCTAAGAGACCTTCATCTTTTCCCCAGCTTCGTACTCGAGCACTCGTTCTTTTCGAGCGCTTTCGCGGCCAGGTCTGCATTGTTCCGTGTCTTGGGTTTGTTGCCTTCATTTTTTACGTAGGCCTGAGAAGAATCGGCTATCTGCCTCCCTTCGTACTGAGTATGTCTCCTCAGGCTATGGGTTTTTGACACATTCGTGTGTCGGAAAACGAGTGAAACAATCGGGGCTTTAAAAAGATATAGGTTTTTTGTTGTGTGGAAAATCTTCGTCGGCACCTAGATTGAGACCGGATTGCTCAAAGCAATCTAGGTCTTGGTCCGACGGAAGTGTCCTTGGTTGCCACACGTAGTGTGGTGTTCAAGGCGGTAGAAGAGTTTCAACACAACTAGTTTTATTTTTCTTCTCAGGAGTAAAAAAGAAAAGAAAAAAATGGTTTAATACAATATAGAAAATAAATAATGTTTTTGGAAAAAATTAGCTCCACATATTTTAGCTATATAGAAAATAAAAAACAAAGTTCTTAAAAACAAAAACCCCATAGCAAAACTAATGGAATCGCATTTTCTTTTCGAAAAGCAAGACGGCAGCACAATAAAGATGCCTGTGCTCAAAGTAGCAGTAGACTTGACGGGGCTCAGTTCGCAAGAGTGCAAACTATTACAAACACTTTCTGAAGCGGCGCAAGAATTCATACCAATATGTGCGCGACAACGCCATCCCGACTCCATACAAAAATTTCAAGAAGGAATCGAGCTCGAAAAAACTCATCCTGAGCTTAAACACGTCATGGACTTGTTCTCAACAGCACTTACTATCGAAGACTACTTCGGCGAAAGACCAAAACACGCAGAAATCTTAGAAATGGACACTATGGGCATGAGTGAAGGAATATATCCAAAAAAAATCACAAAAGAAGAAGCAATGGCTCTCGAACAAAAAAAACACTCGATTGTAATTGAAAAAAACAATGAATACAAAGTAGTTGCGAACAGCGAGTACTTCAAAGAACATCTTGAACGCGCAGATAAGAAACTCGCTGAAGCTCAAGAACTTGCACAAGGAGCATTCAAAGAACATATCAAAACAACGCGAAAACTAATTCTTGACGAAACACAAGAAAACCAAGACGCCCAGCTCAAGACCTGGATTGCAAACGACACAAAGTTCGACATCATTTTTGACACTTCGCGAGAAGAAGGCGGCGATGACATCCTCGGTGTACGCGGACAGGCAGGTGCGGCAGTTTTTCGAATAAATGAAAAATACGCTGATCTTACAGAGACGCTTCAAGGCATTATGGCAGAGCTTGACAAACAAGCACCTTGGACTTACAAAGCAAAAAACATGGAATTACCAACAGTACGTTTCGTTGATGTTGTCACATGGGCAGGTGATTTCGCCCACCCGCCAATTTGTGTTCTCGCACAAAACCTTCCTAACGAGCAGGATCGCAAAGACAATATTGGTTGCATCAGTATTATGTACGCAAACATTACTGAACTCACAAGCGAACAAACACAACCTCTTATTGTGCAAGAATTTTTTGCCGAAGACGATTTTGTGAATGTAGGCTACATTGCAAATCTTATGACTGCAGTTCATGAACTCGGCCACGCAACGAGCAGACTCAACTTTACAGAAAACCCTGCGAGTGTTTTTGGCAGCGAAGACTATACCATTCTTGAAGAAGCACGCGCAGAAACCTTCGCGCTCTGGGCGATTAATTACTTACGAACAAAAAACATTGTTGATGAGAAAGAAGAAAAAACCGGGTATTATAACATGCTCAAAAGCTTCCTTGGTGCGTTGATTCACCCGCCAAAAGAACATTCAGGATCGCGCAACCTCATGTTTCATTATTTTCTTGAGAGTGGAGCGCTTGTTGAAAAAAATGGGAAGTTCGAAGTTATTGTTGAGAACATGCGAGAATCATCGGCTGAATTGCTCAAACGAATCGCTGATATTCGTTCAGAGGGGGATGTTGGAGAATTTACAAAGCTCAAAGAATACATCAAGACTGATCGCAAGAAAGAGTTTGAAAAAAGATTCGAAAAGATTCCGCGAGGACGCATTATTGTTTTTCCAAGAATCGTTGAAAAAGAAGGACAATTCACTCTTGAATATCCTCAGCGTTTTCGCGAACAACAAAACAGCCTTATTGGCTGGTCTAACAACTAAAATTTTTTTGTGAGCCATTCCTTAAGAATTTTGAGAAGTTTTTGCATTGTTTCTTCGTAGGCTTCCTCAGAAACTTTTCTGTTAAACGCATGATCTGCTCCTTCGATAATTTCAAACTTCCAATTATTGTGAGGGAGATTATCAAGCCATTCTTGCGTATGATCTTTACGAATGAGAAGATCGTTTGACCCTTGCACGGCAAGCACAGGGCAACGACAGGTTTTTGCGTAACTCATAATATTGATTGTTTGTGTGGACTCAACATATTTTTTACTCACAGGATATTTTTTGCTTCTAAAAAAATACGCTGGCTCATCATTTTCCAAGGCTTCTATTACTTGTGGGAATTTGTCTTTGAACGCTTCGGCACGACCAACACCAGCAAGACTGATGATTGTTGCGACTTCCTCTCGTTTTCCCGCAACAACCTGAACAACACCACCACCCATGCTGTGACCAATAAGGCAGAACTTTTTCACTCCTTGTTCTTTGAAGTGATCGATAACAGCTTCGAGATCCTCAACTTCCTTGTGGTACGTTGCTTCTTCGAACGTTCCTTCGGATTCTCCATTACCAGAAAAATCAAAACGAAAAACTGGTGCGAACTCATCGAGTTCTTCAGCAAGAGTCACAAATGTCGGATTGTCTTTCGTGTCCGCAAGACCATGACAAATAATGATAAGTTTGTCTTTGAGTTCGCCAGTTAAAGCTCCAGCGAGGTTTTCGTTATGTTTGTTTTTCATCAAGAGATTTCTCCTTTTCTTTCTTTTGTTCCCTGAACTTACGGCGCATCTCTTTTTGTTCTTCAGTGAGTTTCGGTCGTTCTTTCTTCTTAGGATTTTGCAAACGATATTTCTTCGTCGCGTACTGCGCAGGATTCTTAATCGTTTTACAAAAATCGTCGGGTTGACAAATACCAAGGCCAGAATAATAATCAGACGTACAATTGGGCGGAGGAATAACTTCTTTCTTCTTCTCCTTTAATTGAAGATGACCTTTAATGATGACTTCTCGTAGTGGTTCGGGATTGACTTTGTTCCAATCATAAATCCTATCTTTAATCATCTCATCAGTCCAACCGCAAGTCGAGAGAAAATTCGTTAAGAGGAAAAGCGCGCGTTTTTTCCCATCCTTAAGTCCTGCGAGAATGAGTTTCATGCAAGGAGGAAACATCTCTTCAGGAATTGCTTCTTCGGGAACGTCATAGTTTTTTCTGTTCTGTAATTTTTCTTGTTCTTCCTCTTGTAATAACTTGAGAGAGCGACCTAACAAATCAGCAGCCTCGCCAGGGTTCGCATCGCGATTAAGAAAAGTTTCATCGTACGTTATTTTTTCAGGACTTGCCATCTCCTTCTCATAACCAAGAACCTCACTTATAGAAACAGGACAACTTACATAACCGGTTTTTTCGTGCAAACTATAGGGCATGCGAAACAAGTGCCTACTTGCAAGCAAAACAGTGTCAATTTCAATAAGTGCAGCGAAATTAATTTTTTTAACAGGGTACGAAGAATCATTACACGAAGCGCAAGAAAACAAAGTAGGATTTTGATCAAGAATATGCCCGCAATTATCACAACGAAGCGCTCCTGGACTGATTTTTGCTTGACAACTCGGACAATAACTATCTGCCTTTTTCTTCTCCCACGGCGCAGAACAACTTGAACAAACATCGATGAGTAATTGTTCGTTCGGACAAAGCAATTCAAGCTCTTTGAAAGAATAAGAAATATTTTCTTTTTGTGGAAGAAAAGTCACTGCAGACTCCTGCACAGTAATAAGTTTGTTCTTCGGGTTTTCGATGTAACGAATAAGATATTCCGCAATTGCTCGTGGAGCGTCAGGAAACAAGTCTTTAGTTTGATTATTGTTAAATTCTTCAGGGAATGCTTCGAAAGGAACACCAATATGAAATCCTTTACTCCCAGAAAACTTGACAGTAATGCTTGAAATATTATGAGCTTCGAGAGCGCGAATAAGAAGAATAGTGGTTAACTTACTAAATTTCCAATTAGGACAATCAATATCAAGCACCAAATCCCAACCGCAGCGTAATTCGTCAAGCTGATTTCTCGTCATGCCAGTCTGAATACTGAGCGGGTCCGTCCATCGCTCTTCGCTGCAGTGAAAACTCGTCGCTTTCTTTGTTGCAAAAGCAAGAACGTCAGCAGGATAGGTTAAGGTGTCTGGCCGTCGACCAAAGCCTTCGCCAAAGCGAGGGCTTACTTCGCGGTCTTCAGCGTGACGTAAAATAGCCTCTTGAACCTCGGGACGTTTATAGTATTTGAGTGCCGTTGCAAAAAACATGTTTGACATGCTAAAAGGAAGGTTGGGCTTGCTTAAATATCTAGTCATCAAAAACAGTCAATTAGAAAAATTCTCTAAATAAAATTTTATTGTCTGCACAGTTTGTTTATGTGTTTGAAGAAGGTTTCTGCGTTTTGTGCGCTCTCTTTTGCAGGTTCTAAATTTGCCTGTGGTAGTGTTTTGTAAGTAAACTTGGCTCTTTTTCCTTTTTCTATCTGAAAAATTTTAAGCAGGGTTTCGGCTCTGGTGAGGAGTTGTTGATATATTGTTAGTAGTTCAACATCTACTAATCCTTGCTCAACGAGTTTTTTAAATTCTTCAAATGTCTTTTTGTGCTCTTCTGGAGCTTCGGTCTTTATTTTTTTAGTGAGAAGATAAGCTTTTGTGATGTAAAATATTGAATAATAAGCATGAGATATTGCTGCGCTATAATATGTGTCTTCTGGCATTTCAAAAATCTCTGTTTGGATTTTACTATTTTTGCTGATTTCTAATATTATTTTTGATAGATTGATTTCATTTTGTGATCTTTTAAGGTAAATCTTGTATGTTGAATCCATTTTGTACCCCTTCTCGTATTAAATCATAAAATAGTTGATGATTGTGAATTACTAAATGTTTTTTTGCTATTTGTTTACCAAGGTTTTCTTCATCGTTAGAGAGCATCTCGACGAAATCATCTCTTGTGATGATGTGTGTGTCTAGTTCAATAATTGATTTTAATTCTGCTGTTTTAATATTTCTTTGTATTTCTTTTAGCTGGTCATTATTTTCTATACATATGACAATATCTAGATCAGAGTTGTCTTTTATTTTCCCAGTAACGTAAGAACCAAACAATGCTATGCTAAAAAAAGGGGTTGTTTTTCTCACTTCGTTCTTAATATCTTCAATTATTGGTTTAATTGTTATTTTTAGTTTTTTCTCATTGGATAAAGCAAGGTAATAATATGTTGCGTCATTTTTTAGATTCAGAGAGAATAATGATGATTTTCCGACTTTTTTCTCTATCAACAAATTTTCTTTTTTAAATTGAATGAATGCTAGACTTAATGCGTTGTTAGATTTTTCTTTAGATAAACCTTTAACTTCTTGTCTTGATAATTCCCTAAAAGGAAAGTTTGCAAATGTTGTAAATATTTTCAGTTGTTTTTGAGTAAGCATAATAACCACTTTTTTGGTTTATATAAACCAATATTTTGGTTTATTTAAATGTTTCGTTAAACAAACATCATTTTATATCACGCACAAAATCTCTACAACAATCATTAAATACGTTGTTGTTTGTGCACAATTATGAAAACAATTCTTGTTGACGCAGTATTTACTTTTGTGAATGAAGAAGGGAATATTGATGAGAATCTACACAAACTATTGGAACAATATCCTCATAATTATCGTTACAAACTCGCCTTTAGAAAAGTTCGAGAAATATGGACTCTACGACGTTCCTTACGAAGTATTCACACTCAGTAAAGACCCTCCGAAAACAAACCCCGAATACTTTAAAGAGTTACTCAAAGAAAAAAACCTGAACACCGATACGGTTGTGTATTTCGAACACAACTTAGAAGCTTGTAAATCCGCAGAATCAGTTGGAATAATAACACACCATTATGATCCGGAGAAAAAAGATTTGGAAGCGCTCAAAGAATTCTTGGATGAGAGTTTGTGATTACTAGCTTTGGTTGATTTCTCAGAAAACTTAAATTTTACATTATTGAATAATATTAATTCCTTATGAAGTATGTTGGTGTTTTGATAATATTTCAGCAATTCTGTTAAATAAAGATTTATAAAAAAATGACAATTACTACTGTTTTATGGTAAACATTAATGGAACTTGTACTGCGATGGTTGTGCCCTTTAAAGAAGATTTGACAATTGATTATGATTTATATCAAGAGTTGTGTTATAGGCAAGCAGCTGCAGGAAATCATATCGTAAGTCCTGGAACTACAACAGAGAGCCCAACTCTTACACCTGAAGAACATGTTAATTTAATCAAAATCGGTGTTAATGTCGTAGGAGATGTTAATGGCTCCACTCCTTACTCACCAGTCTTAATGGTGGCTGGTGTTGGCAGTAATTCAACACGAGAAGCAATTGAGTATGCTGAGCAAGCGTTATCTTTAGATGCTGACGCAGGAATGTCTGTTACTCCATATTATAATAAGCCTTCTCAAAAAGGTCACCTTGCTCATCAAGTTGCAATTGCTGATGTGGGTCTTCCTATTATGATGTATAATATTCCTGGAAGAAGCGCTTCTGGAATGACTGCTGATACTATTTTACGTGCTTTTGAACATCCTAAGATTGTTAGTTTAAAGGCTGCTGCTGGTTATGATGAAGAATTGCTTGAAGTTCTAGCAAATAAACCAAATCACGTAAGTGTGTTATGTGGTGATGATGTATTATCTCACGCAATGCTCTCATCAGGCGCTCAAGGTCTCGTATCTGTTTCTTCAAATATGGTTCCTCAAGAGATACACAAATATATTAGCAACTTTGATCATAGTTGGGAATCATTAAACAGATTTAAACACTTACGTCCTTTGTTAAGTGCAAATATGGCTTACGGAAATCCTGTAACTATTAAAGAATCCATGTATCTTTTAAGACACGAATTAGGAATACCAACATTCACTCCTAATGTACGACTGCCCTTAGTTAGAATGGGAAAAAAAGATTCTAAAAAATTAGAAGGAGTGTTAAGAAAACATTTTTCTGAGGAATAAATCTTATTCTTCTTTGTCGTAGTGATTTATTATTGTGTCATGATTTATTCTGATTTAGTGTTAAACAAATGTTTTTATATTAATTAGATAAAACATATTCTTATGAAACATATTGGTTGGTGTTTGGAACAAATACAAATAACTATGATTGGATCATCTGGAAATATTGATACTCCGGAAGAAAAAAAAAGAGCCTTATGGGCAATTAATAAAACAGAAGAGTATTTGAAGACCTTATTAGAATTAGTGAACAGACCAGATTTTAAAAAAACACTTTATCGACTAAAAAACTCTTCTGTTAAAGACGTGCAGCTTCAAGAACAAGAAATTGAAAAACTCATAAACGACATCAGATACACTACCAATTATATTGGTTTATCATTAGAGCAAGCAAAAGGTTTTCTAAAAGAATATGATTTTAGTTCTGATCACGCCGCTCGTTGGAAAAAAACCTATGATGCAATAGTTCATCTTATAGATCAAAAGTTTGGTGGTGAAAGAGGCGAGTTAAAAAAAGAGTTCGAAGCAGTTCTTCACACAGAAAAGGAATTAAAACAAATCGTTTCTGATGAGAAACATCTTGCAAGCATGCTCAAATAAGTTCGTGCTTTTTTCTCACATCTTCAAGATTACATGGTTATAGTGCTTGGGTGTTGTTTCAACATTCGTCATAAAAGGTTTGTTTAAAGAAATTTTTTTACTTCAGATAATTTTTCAATAATTGCGTCAGCGTCTAAAAATTCTTGGGATTTATTAAACTCGTTTCGAATAATTACACAAAACATCCCTGCTCCTTTTGCAGCATCAAGACCTGTTTGTGAATCTTCAACAACAAGACATTCTTCTGGCTTGACTCCTATTTCTTGTGCTGCGAGCAAATAAATTTTAGGATCGGGCTTTGCTGTTTTTGCATAATCACTTGTAATAATAGTGGAGAATTCTTTTTTCAAATCGGCAAGAAGTTCAAGAGTACTTTTCATCCCAGAATTCGTTACTAAACCAACACGGTGCGTTTTACGAATCTCTCTTATGATGTTTTTTGAATCCTCTGGAAAAACAACTTTTTTCATAAGTTCAGAATATTTTTTAAGATACGCTTCTAAAAAAACAGAATCATCAAAAGCATATGTTTTGTGAAGTTCAGGCAGATATTGAGTTGAAAATTTACCAATAACTAAAGAGTGTTGGCTTTCTTTTAGTTGAAAACCAAATTTTCCTAAACTATAAGAAATAGCACCGAGGTGCGCTGGTTCAGAATCAACAAGTGTTCCGTCTCTATCAAATAAAACTGCTTTAATGTTCATACTTCTTCCTCATAATCGCAACAATATCTTCTGCTTTCTTCTTTCCTATGCCTGGGACTTCTTGCAATTCCTTCACTTCGGCGTTTGCAATGTTTTGAATCGTTCTAAAATGCTCGAGTAATGGTTTTGCAAGACTTGAGCCAAGACCAGGAATTCCCGCAACAATATACTCAAGTTGCTCAGCGTCACTTTGTGGTTTGCCCGTATGATATTGGAATTCTTGCGTTGCTTGTTGTTCACGACGAGCAATCGAATACAATAAACCTGCAGTTTCACGAGAAGACTTTGTCGAAATAATAGGAATACCATAACTAATTGTTATTGTTGCGAGCATACCACGAATACTATTCGGATGAATTTTACGTTGAGAATACAAATCCTCAATTCCTTCAATAATAATGAGTGGTCGCGAATATTGTTTAAGCGCTTTGAGTTGTGTTAACAAACGACCATCGATGAGACTGTCAACAAAATCAGAAACTGTCTTGTACTCAACAACACATCGTTCACTCAAGAGAAAATCACCAACAGCAAGTTGTTGCAAATCAAGTCTTGCACCAAAATCAACAATTGCCTTAAGGACTGCGCTTCCTTTCTCGCGATGATCAGCAACGACAGAAAATTGTTTTTCGGACTTCGTAAAGGCATCGAGCGTAGAATTATTTTTTTGCTCTTTCTTATCAGAAAAATTCAAGTTCTTCTTCACTTCTTTAATTGCGCGATACATGCGCTGTTCTTTATGATGTGCAACCCAACGATAACCAACGTCACGTGTTCCTTTTGTCACGAGAACAACAACTTTTCCTTTCTCAAGACGACCGGTTCGTCCACGACGCTGAACAGTACGAATAGCGCTTGGTACTGGCTCATAAAAAACCACCATATCAACTTTAGGAATGTCAAGCCCTTCTTCAGCAACGCTCGTTGCGATAAGCACAGGAAACTCTCCTGCTTCGAAACGCTCGAGCATCTCTTTTTGTTTCTTTTGTGAAAGTCCAGAACCTGACTTTTTTGCTTGACCAACAAAGACTTCGCTCCCTACACGAATCTCAGTGAGTGCTTTTTTTATCGAACTTGCTTGATCGCGGTATTGTGTGAACAAAATAATTCTTGCGTCAGGTTGTTTGTGAGTATTTTGTAAAATGAGTTTTTTTATTTCTCTCATTTTTGGATGTTCGGTTTGTGAATCAAAGAGTTGTTCAGCAAGAACTAATGCTTCTTTGAACTTCGGGTCTTGCACGAGGTTTTTTGTCGCTTTACTCTTTGCCGTTCGTGCTTGCTTGAGGAGTTGTTGAGTATATTGTTGAAACGCATAAACACCTTGTGTTTCAATAAGTTCTATTGCGTGTTGTACTTTCATCGCCTCAGCGAGCAAACTAATTGATTTGAGCAATTCAAACTCTTTATTTCCTTTTGCAATCTCGCCATGAAGCTCTCCTTGCGTACGCAACAATGTTGCCTTATTTACTTGCGAGGGGGGGGTGTTAAGATAACCCCATTTTTGTACTTGAGCTAGTTTTTCCAAGTACGTTTTGTGCAAGACTTGTTGCACTTTTCGTAGTTCTTCAGGAAAGGGGACTTCAAGCCATTTTACCTCAACTTCTTGCACGTAGGGCTCAACATCAAGATCAGTTTCTTGACGAACCTCAATTTCCTCAATGCGAAGGTTCTGACAAAGTTCAGTAATTTTTTCTGTGTCGGTTCCGGGGCTTGCTGTAAGACCAAGAATTCGTGAATGTTGAGTTTTTTGGTATTGTTCAGCAAGATAGACATAACTGTACTCGCCGGTTGCACGATGCGCCTCGTCAAAAACCATAAGTGAGACTTCATCGAGTTTTATTCTGTTACTCAAAACATCATTTTCGAGTCCTTGTGGTGTTGAGAAGATAATTGTTGCTTGTTCGAATTGGACTTTTCTTTTTTCTGGAGAAACTGTTCCTGTAAAAAAAGCAAAATGTTCTTCAGAAAGGTCAATAACTTTTTGAAAAGATATGAAATGTTGTTGCACGAGTGGCTTTGTCGGGGCAAGAATGATGATTTTACTTTTTGGATATTGTTGGAGACGATGCGCGGCTAACATTGCCGAAATCATTGTTTTTCCCAGCCCAGTCGGCAAGACAACCAAAGTGTTATTTTGGCTTGCTGTGTGAAAAATAGTCTCTTGATACCTGCGAGGCTCGACATCTTTACTAAACATAATAGAGAAAAAGATCGTGTTCTTTATAATCATTCTTTCTGTGAGTGTCCAGTGCGAAAGGATATAAATTAAGCAATATTTACTAAAAAGTATGTATCAAACAACTATAATCGTTGAAAAATCACGACAAGCGAGAAGAATTTTTGAAAAATCAAAAGGAAATAATGTTAAGAGAGAACAGCGTGTTCTCAAAATAATTCTTAATGCGTATGAGAATCTTGATTATTTTGGACGAGATGTTGCAAGAAATACTTTTTTTGGTAATTCAAAGCCTTTATACGAACAACCCGAAATATATCAAGGACTTAACACCATTACATATCAAAAATAAGTTACTTTCTTCCGCGTGCCATCTTAGCACCGCTGATATCGCCGTCTTTATCAACAAAGTAGAGCATTCCTGATTCTTTTGTTATTCCTACGCGAGCAACTTTTTCTGTGCCTGCTTTTTTTTCTCCGCCACGAGCCATTTTTGCGCGACTAACATCGCCGTCTTTATCGACGAAATACAAATATCCTTTTTCTTTCGTTACTCCTGCTTGAGCTATTTTGGTTGCCATATAACCACCTCGTTTTTGTTTTGTGATAAGGACATTTAAACTTTTCGCTCGACGAGAAATAACTGTTAACTATATAGAAAATAATTTTTCCTTACTTTTTAAAAAGCAACAACAAACACCAAGTACATGATTTTGTTACTCCTCGGGCTCATAGACATTGGCGTCGCGATAATGCTCTTACTCACTGTTTTTGGAGTAACACCTGGACAGCTTTATTTTTTTTTCACACTAGCACACGCGGTAAAAGCCTTGATTTTTATCAGAAATTTTTTGAGTGTTGTTGATCTCATGATTGTTGCTTATACTCTTATTGCACCATTTTGGAATAACACAATAATTACTGTTTTTGTAGTTGGTTTTCTTCTCTACAAAGGAGTATATTCTTTAGTGTGAATCATTTTTTCAAATAGTTAATTGCGATGTGGTACACAAGAAGAACAACTATTGCTAACACAAAACTAAGAATAATACTCAGCACTTGAAAAAGAAGAACCAAGGCGGAAAAAATAAGCGTTGTGACTGCAAGAACAACATAAGCAGAAAAACTAAAGGTGATAAGATCATAACCAAAAGTTGCTTGATTAAGATTATGGTATAAACGAACATCGGTCATTCCTTTATTTTCTGAAAGAGGATTTTTCAAACTAGGAGCAGGAATAAGAGAAAACAACGCGATTAAAAGTGCAGCTACAGTAATGTTTCTAAATAACTCTATCTCAGACGCAATGTAAAAACTACCAAAAACAGAAGCGAAAAGCAAAGGAACCACAACTGCAATTGACGACACAACCCACATTTCAGAAAATTTATGTCTTGGCAAATACTTGCCCAACCTTGCTGTTGTGATGAGTTGATAATTTATTATTCCTGGAAGAAAAAAAGGAAATAGGCCACTTGAAAAAACAGTGATAAAAAAACCTAAGACAAACCCAGGCCATGAATGAATATATGTTATTTTATAACCATAAAATATTCCAAGTGCTTTTTGTAAAAAAACAACCGTTCCTAAAATAAGTAATACTGCAAATATGGCAAAGGCAAGGTTTTGCAAACCCACTTCGAGCTTTGCAGCACCTTCTCCCCAATCATTAAAAGAAAGATAAAAACCCGCGATAATTGCAGTGCTAAGTAAACTAATAAGTTCTCCTCGTCCAAGCTTTGCGTGCTTATGATATTTTTGAGTGAACGCATTCATATCCTTTTTCTTGGGCTTTGTCCTTTTATACTTATTGCAGTATTTTGGCTCTGTCCCAAATAGAGTCTTTTTCTATACTGGGACGCTCCGCATAGAAAGTACTGCCTTTGCCATGACGAGTGAAACAAGCTTATAGTGCTTGTTTCTATGCGAAGTCGCAAGGTAGGTGCTTTCACGTCGCTGGTCGCCAGTATAGGTATTTATGTTATTTGGGACAGAGCCATTATTTTTTTCATACCTGGAACGTGACCAGCACCGACCACAACAAGAATTTTCTTTTCAGGATGTTCTTCAAGCACTTTTTTTATCATGCCTGCCATATGATGATCGCGCTCAGAAACGAGAATGTTGAATAATTTCGGGTATTGTTTCTTGAATAACTCAAGGAGTTTTGCTAAGAACTCATCTTCAGGAACTTTATTCAAATCAATAAGCATTTTTTCTTTCCTAAAAGGACTCGTAATAACATCCCAAACCATCTTAAATTTTTCTTTTCTCGTCCAATATTTTGAGAGTCGTGCCATCGTAACTTGAATGGGCCTGTCAGCAAGCAAGACTTGTTTCTTATTTTTTGCCGCGAGCGCATAAGCATACTTCATCTCAGAACCCGGCTCGACCTTGACGATATTGCCAAGTTTTTGTTGGAGTTTTGAGCCGATCTTGAGAAAAAGATACCCAACAACACCAACTTTAGGAATTATTGCAAGTGTGACTTTGGGTTTTTGGTTCGTGAGAAGTCCGTGAAGGCGCGCTTTGTCAAGCTCGATAGCAACAATATCAGGCTCAAGCTCGTCAAAAGCTTTTTTGATATCGTGCTGGCTTTGCTTCGAAATATGACTCGTGCCGACGAGACGAACGTTCTCCATATTCTTTCTTAACAAGGTCTTTCTTATAAAACTAATTAAGAATTATTTTTTCACAAATAACCATAAAAAACAGTTTAAAAAAAATACTATATAGAAAATAAGTTTTCCAAAAAAAAATTATGCTTTCACTTTCAATTCTTTCCATACCATTTGGAAGAGTTGTGTGAGTGCTGCTGCAAAGAATGGTGTGTTAATCCAAACACCAACATCATACATTGGGTGCACTTCATTGTCATCCATGAGCATGAATAATATTTCTTTACCGTCTGCAATGCAAAATCGTGAATTAATATGTTGCAAATCCTTTACTGTCGCGTATTCTCGGATCTTTTCAACAATTTCTTTGTTTTTGTCCGTGATTGGTGCTGCAACTTCAATAGTAACTCCACGCTCGGCTGCTTTCTTAAAGCCACGCTCAAGAATAGTAAATTTGCGAACTATACCTGTTTCTGTCGTAACAATAATAAGATTTTCTTCTGCGGTTTTGAGCATGAGACTGAGTTGGTCGTGAATATTATCTTGACCTTTAACAGCACCAGTAATATCGCTTGGATCAACAAGATCAACTCCTTTATTGTGTAAAAGGTTCAATTCTGAGAGAACATCGCTGTCTTCGAGTTTTTTTAATGCTGCAATTTTGTTGTCTGCATCATCAAGAACATTTTTTTTCACTCTATCCACAACTTCTTCTGGAGAAACTGCGAGATATTTGATTGGTTTTCCAATCTTCATAATAATAAATCCTTTTTTTTCAAGGCTTTCAAGAATATCATAGGATCTGCTCCGAGGAACGTTTGCGATGTCAGAGAGCTCGCCAGCTGTACTTACGCCGCGGCTCAGTAATGCGGCCCAAATCTTTGCTTCATAGCTGTTAAGACCAAACTCTTTAAGTTCTTTGAGGAATTCTTCTCCGATAATCATTGTATAAGGAGAAATGACTGAGAATATATAAAGCTTTCTTTTTTTATCATTGTTGAGTGATTACAATTTGTTTTTCTTTTTTCGTGAGTTTCTGTGCTTGAATGTGATTTATTTGCTCGAGAATTTTTTTGACAGCACCTCCTTGATTTCGTGTGGAAGTGGTTTTGGTTTATTTTTGATTTAGTTTTGGGCTAGTTTTGGGTTAGTTTTGGGTTAGTTTTGGGTTAGTTTTGGGTTATTTTGAATTTTTTATTTAGATTTTTTCAGATCTTAATATTTTATTTTGAATTTTATTCATATTATTATTCATATTATTTATTGATTATTTATTCATTATTTTTCAGATCTTGATTTTTGATTTTGTTTCATCCTACATTTTCAATTCTGTTTTTTCATTCGTTTTTTCTGATTTCGTTTAGAGGCGCTGTTTTTTATCATATTATTTTTTTTTATCATATTACTATATTATTATATTAACATATTATTATTACTATATTATTATATTATTATATTAACATATTATTATTACTATATTATTATATTACTATATTAACATATTATTATTACTATATTATTATATTACTATATAGAAATTTATTATATTATATATGAAAAAAAGACAAGAAGGAAATTTCAAGTGGAAAGCAAGGACTAAATAATCTTAATTTGGAATTAGATACTTTGTGATACACACTATAAAGATGAAACAGTAACAAATATTAGAAAAACCACAAAAAATCCGAGAACAAAAAAATTTCTCTCAATAATCTCCACACGAAACAAAGGAGTGTGGCACCACAAATACAAACAGAAACAACACAAAATTTCTGATTCAAAATACAGAGAAAACCAAAGCACAAAGGCTCAAACAACAAAATATTACTATTTGAAGAAAAAACAGCCCAACTATGAATTATTTTCTCATAGACTCGAAAACAGATATTTTGATGTGTGAAACCAAACAAGAAAAACGTTTATATAACCCTTGCTTCTCATGGACTTTAGGGGGCGGAAATGGATCAAACAAATAACATAGCACAATACTTCGAACAATACCTAGATAGCGAAAATCTCTTTCTTAACAAACAAGTACTTCAATGCAATTACATACCATCAAAAATACTACACAGAGACGAACAAATAAACCAAATATCAAGCATACTCGCACCATCACTACGCCTCGAAAGACCAAGCAACCTCTTTGTCTACGGAAAAACAGGAACAGGAAAAACAGCAACTGTAAAAGCAATCAGCGAACAAATAGTGAAAGTATCTCAAAAACAAAACATCCCAATAAAAATATTCTATCTCAATTGCAAGCTCAAAAAAGTCGCAGACACAGAATACCGATTAATAGCGGCACTCGCACGATTCTTTAACAAAGCAATACCAGTAACAGGCTTACCAACAGACGAAGTCTATAAAATACTCTTTGACACAATAGACGAGGAAAAACAACTCGTCGTTTTTGTTCTTGACGAAATAGATCATCTTATCAGAAAAACAGGAGACGAACTCATCTATAATCTTACAAGAATTAACACAGAACTCAAAAACGCACAAGTGAGCATCATAGGAATAAGTAATGACTTAGGCTTTGCAAATAATCTTGATCCGCGTGTAAAAAGCAGCCTTTCAGAAGAAGAGCTTATTTTTCCACCCTACAACGCACCACAACTCCAAGAAATACTCAGAGAACGAGCAGAAAAAGCTTTTGAAAAAGGAGTGCTTGAAGAAGGAACAATACAAAAATGCGCTGCTTATGCAGCAAGAGAACACGGAGATGCAAGAAGAGCACTCGAACTTTTACGCGTAGCAGGAGAACTTGCCGAGAGAGAACAAAATAAAGTCATCTCGATAAAACATATTGATAGAGCAGAAGAAAAAATTGAGTACGAACGATTTATTGATGTTGTAAAAACACAACCAAAACAATATCAAGCAACACTCTACAGCGTCATGAATCACGAAAAAGAAACAAACACAGGAGACATTTATGATACGTATTGGAAAGTGTGCAATGCAAGCTCGCTCAGACCATTAACGCAACGACGAGTTTCAGATATTATTGCAGACCTTGACATGCAAGGACTCATCAACGCGAAAGTCATCAGCAAAGGACGCTTTGGAAGAACAAGAGAAATATCACTTTCATTACCAGAAAATATTATACCAGAAATTAAAAACATACTCACAACCGAGCTCGGCATATAAGCCCTCTAACGACCATCAGGGATATCATGGAGCAAAAAATAGTAAGCGAACTAATGAGCGCAGGCGTTCTTGTCACGCCAGAACTTCTTAATAAATTACAAAACGGAGAAGAAACAGAAGAAGAGATTCCAGAACACATTCTCGAACAATTCCAAACAAAGCAAAACAAGGCTTTCGTTGAAAAAACTAACAATATTCACATCATACAATCCTACGACAAAAAACCAAAAAAACGAACCTATGATCATTTTGTCAAGTATTGGCGACACCGCTTCGAAGCACTCGCAAAAATGTTACGAGCACGACAAGAACTTCAAGGAGTAACAAGTATAGCCCGACTTCAAAACGGAAACGTCGCACTCATAGGAATGGTGGAAGAAAAAAATCTTACAAAAAATGGCAATATTATTCTCAAACTCGAAGACAGAACAGCAACAGCAACAATAATAATTACAGGAAGAGACGCAAAACTTCTTGAGCAAGCAAAAAATTTAGTTCTCGACGAAGTTATAGGAATAACAGGGTCAGCAAAAGAAGGAACAGTTTTTGCAGACAAAATAATACATCCAGATATTCCTATTGGTAAAGAACTCAAGAAACAAAAAGACGAAGAATATATGATAGTTATTGGAGATCCTCAAGTAGGAAACAAACATTTTTTGTATGAAGAATGGAAAAACATGGCTTCTTGGCTCAGAGGAGAAGTAGGAGATGAAAAACAAAAAAACATCGCAAGAAAAGTTAAGTATGCAGTTGTTGTAGGAGACCTTATCGAAGGAGCGGGTGTCTACCCAGGACAAGAAAACGACCTTTCAATTTCTGACGTGACTGAACAATACGAAGAATTTGCAAAATTAATCAAACTATTACCTGAGCACATAGAAATAGTTGCTTGTCCAGGAAATCACGATGCAGGAAGAATCGCTGAACCACAAGGAAGACTCTATGAAGACTTCGCAAAAGCAGTCTACGAAATACCAAACATGACGCTTGTGAGTAGTCCATCGCTTGTTAATATAGGGAAAAAAAACACCTTTTCCGGGTTTGATATTCTCATATATCACGGCTACAGTCTTCCTTACTATGCAGACAATATTCCTGCAATTAGAAATGCAGGAGGACTCAAAAAAGTAGATAGAATAATGAAATTCCAACTCCAAAGAAGACACCTTGCAGTAACACATGGAAGCAACAGATATATTCCTGACGATGAAGAAGACCCACTTGTTATTGACAAAATACCTGACTTTTATTTCACAGGACACATCCACGCGGTTAGCTACGGAAATTATCGTAACATCACTATGGTTAACGCAGGAGCATGGACAGGAATCACAGAAGACCAACTCAAAAGAGGACTCGAACCAGAACCAGCACGACTCCCAATAATTAATTTACAAACACGACAAATGACGATGATGAATTTTTATTTAGGTGAACAATGATAGTCTGCAGTCCAAAAATTAACAAATATTTCAACACCTTCAAAGAAGACTGCTTCACAGCGCTTAAACAAGCACAAGAAGCAAGAAAAAAAGGATATGACCCTCATACTGATGTTGAAATCACACTTGCTGAAACACTTGCTGAAAGAGTAGAAGGGCTCATTTCAGTAATAGCACCACAAATCAAAGGAAGCGGAGTTGCCGAGAGAATCATTGAGCTCGAAGAACAATACTCTATTCTTGATTGGCGAGTAGGAATGGTTATTGCACACGAAATAGCAGAACAAAAATATTGTGGCTTCAAAACAGCACTCGAAGCAATTGAAGTAGGAGTTCGTGTCGGATTCGCTTACGTAACGCTTGGAGTAGTGAGTAGTCCGATAGAAGGACTGACCAGCATCGAAATTAAAGAGAGACGCGACAAGAAAGGACAATTCTTCAGAATAAATTATGCAGGACCGATTAGAAACGCAGGAGGAACAGCAGCGTCAGTGAGTGTTCTTATTGCAGATTATGTACGAAAAAAAATGGGTTTTGCAAAGTATGACCCGACAGAAAAAGAAGCATTACGTTGCGCAGCAGAACTTGAAGACTACCATCGCTTCGTTGCAAACCTCCAATACTTTCCGAGCGAAGAAGAAAGCAAATTCCTCATGGAAAACATCCCAGTAGAAATAGCAGGAGACCCGAGCGAAAAATGGGAAGTAAGTAATGTTAACCTCAAAGACCTCCCACGAGTCGAAACAAACAACTTGAGAAGTGGGTATTGTCTTATTCATAGTAGTTGTATTCCACTCAAAGGACCAAAACTCTGGAAGCGCCTGAGTGAATGGGGGGATGAGATGGAAATGCAAGACTGGAACTTTCTTGAAGACTTCTTGAACTTACAAAAGAAAATGAAAGCAAAAGGAGGCGAAGAAGACGGAGCAAAGATAAGTCCTGACTACACCTACATCAAAGATATAGTCGCGGGAAGGCCGGTCTTTGGTCATCCGCTCAGACCAGGAGCATTCAGACTCAGGTACGGAAGAAGCAGAGCATCAGGCTACAGTGGACAAGCAATACACCCAGCGACAATGGTGGTGAGTGATGGTTTTATCGCAACAGGAACACAACTTAAAGTAGAACGACCAGGAAAAGCAGCAGCATTTACACCTTGCGACACAATAGAAGGACCAATAGTCAAACTCAAAGACGGCTCTCTTGTACAAGTAGAAACTGAAAAACAAGCAAGAGAAATAGCAAACAAAATAGAAAAAATTCATTATTTTGGGGATGTTCTTGTAAACTACGGCGACTTCTTTGACAGGGCACACACACTTATTCCTGCAGGGTATTGTGAAGAATGGTGGGTGCAAGAACTCAAAAAAGCAATTGACGATGGAGCAACAACAAGTATCGATGTTCAAAAGTTCATCGACAACCCATTAACAATAAAACCCTCAGCACAAGAAGCAATAACAATAGCACAAGAAACAAACACACCATTACACCCGAAATGGACTCCGTTTTGGAAAGAAGGGACTGTCACATCCTTACAAAAACTCATCCTCGCAACGAACAACACAAAAAATATTGATTCAGATGAAGACTTTGATCGTTTTGGCATACCATACACTGTTAACGACAAGAAAGAAATACTTCTGAGCGAGGAATGGAAGCTCATCATAAAAACAATGTTTGGGACAACAAAAACAATCCCTGACTCGCAAAAAAACACGCTCGAAACAATACAAGAATTCTCAACACTCAAGATAAGAGATAAGTCAGGGATATTTATCGGAAGCAGGATGGGACGTCCTGAAAAAGCAAAGATGAGAAAAATGACAGGGAGTCCACACACACTTTTTCCTGTTGGAGAACAAGGAGGGAGACTCAGATGTTTTCAAGCAGCGCTCGAAGAAGGATACGTGAACGCTTCTTTTCCAAAAAACCATTGCAAAAAATGCGATATACTCACTCCGTTCTTTCGTTGCGAAGTTTGCGATGAAAAAACAGACAAAGTAAAAACCCAAATGACAAACTACAAAGGAGAAACCACAGAAACAGATTACGAAATTTGGGATGTTCCCATAAAAAGAATTTTTCATGAAACTATTAAACGATTAGGAATAAAAACCTATCCTGACCTTATTAAAGGAGTGCGAGGAACCAGCAACAAAAGTCACATTCCTGAACACATAGCAAAAGGAATACTCAGAGCAAAACACAACGTTCACGTGAACAAAGATGGAACTGTACGCTATGACGCGAGTGAAGTCACACTCACTCATTTTAAACCTGTTGAAGTTGGAGTGAGTGTTCACAGACTTAAAGAATTAGGATATGATAAAGATTGCTACGGAAAAGAACTTGAGGACGAGAATCAAGTTCTTGAATTGTTTCCGCAAGATGTTGTCTTACCTTGTTGTGAAACGCCAGGCTATCCTGATGAGGCTTGTGACGATGTTCTTTTTCACACAACAAAATTCGTTGATGAATTACTCACAAAGTTTTATGGATTGAAAGAATATTATAATCTCGAATCAAAACAAGATCTTGTCGGCCATTATATCATTGGGCTCGCACCACACACCTCAGCAGGAATAGTCGGACGAATCATAGGATTTAGCAAAACACAAGGTTTTCTCGCACATCCACTTTTTCACGCAGCGATGCGACGAGATTGTGACGGTGATGAGAGTTGTTTTCTTCTTCTCATGGATGCCTTCTTGAACTTTAGTCAAAAATACTTGCCAGAATCACGAGGAGGAACAATGGACGCACCATTAGTATTAACCTATTGGTTGAATCCGGCAGAAGTTGACGATATGGCTTTTAATGTTGATACTGTATGGAGCTATCCGCTCGAGTTTTATGAAGCGTGTGAGCAATATAAGAAACCTTGGGAAATACAAATTAAACGTCTTGAAGAAGACCTTGGCACACCAGCACAGTTTGAAGGGATGGGTTTCACACACGATTTTACAAACATCAACGACGGAGTCTTATGTAGCTCGTACAAAACACTACCGAGCATGGAAGAAAAAATGGACTCGCAACTCGCTCTTGCAAGAAAAATAGTTGCGGTTGATGAGAGTGATGTTGCCACACTTATTATCACAAAACATTTTATTCGAGACACAAAAGGAAACTTAGGAAAATTTTCGCGACAACAGTTTCGCTGCGTAAAATGCAACGCAAAATACCGCAGGCCACCACTCAAAGGAAATTGTAAAACGTGCAATGGAAAAATAATTTTTACTATTTCAGAAGGAAGTGTTATCAAATACTTAGAACCGAGCTTGCGCATAGCAAAAGAATTCAATGTTTCAGCATACTTGCAACAAGACCTCGAGCTTACAAAGCGACGTGTAGAAGGAAACTTCGGTAAAGATGCAGAACGACAAGAAGGCTTAGGGAGTTTTATGTAACTTAGTTAAGAAAAAAATCTAAACTCTCGTTTTTGCTGGGTACTTTGCGCCACAAGCTTGACAAGTAAGATGTAATACGCCATCGTCTTTAGTGATTTTTGTTTCTGGCTTGCCACACTCCTTACAGAACACGAGCTCATCAGCGTACTGCTCGATTTTTTCATTAAGTTTAGATGAAGGAACTTTACTACCAAAAAGAACGGATTGTTTGATTATCTCCCCAGGTGTTGCTAGCGCTTTTTGGACGTACTTAAGAAGATGTTGCGGAGGTCTGTCAAGTGCCTTTGCAATCTCCATCCAATTATTCACCACAGTCTTACTTCCTTGTAAGTGACCGCGAACTTTTGGAATTTCAAAACGACTCCCTTCAGCCACTTCATCAGGAAGTTGGCTTTTTCCTCTTTCGAGCAACATTTCATAATCCATGTTATTTAGCAACAAGGTTTTGTTTTTAAAACTATGGATAAACAACTATATAGAAAACAAACTTTTTGGCTTGTTTTTTCCAAAAAGATAATAAAACGAACAAAGAAAAAAGAAATATGGTCTTCGAATCTTTCACATCGCCTTTGGCTGCAGAACAACGACCGACGAAAATGATAGTATTGGGTTTTGTCTACACCACACTTGCAATATTTCTGAGTCTGCTCGTTTTCAAAACCTACTCGAGCATGATAATGGTCTTTCTTAGTGCAATGGCAGCAATACCTCTTATTTACCAAATTATTATGATGGAGGAAGAAAAAGACCTACAGGGACGCTCAGAACACTGGCTACTCAAAGAACACACAAAAGCACTCAAAGTCTTTATGTACCTCTTTATCGGAATGGTGCTTGCTTTTTCCCTTTGGTATGTTGCTCTCGCTCCTGAAACCACAAGTGTGCTTTTTCAAAGCCAAGCAGAAACAATCAACACAATCAACGGACCAGGCTCAATAACGGGACAAGTATCAGGAGAATTCAACAGGTTTAGCATGATATTTCTCAACAACGTTCGTGTGATGGTGTTTTGTGTTTTATTCTCATTCCTCTACGGAAGTGGTGCGATATTTATACTCTCATGGAACGCAAGCGTTATCGGAGCAGCAATAGGAAACACGATACGATCAGGACTCGCAGAAGTGGCAGCAACAACAGGAGCAGTGGGAATGAGCCATTACTTAAGCATTGGAGCGTATGGACTTTTACGATACTCAATACATGGCATTCCTGAGATACTTGCATACTTCATGGCAGGACTTGCAGGGGGGATAATTAGTATAGCAGCAATTAGACACGACTTTGGAACAAAGAAGTTTGAACACATCCTCCTTGATTCAGCAGACCTTTTACTTCTCGCGCTCGTCATCACATTCATTGCGGGAGTGCTTGAAGTCTGGGTAACGCCGATGATATTCTAGAAAATTACTTAAACAATTCAGACTTTCTTTTATTATGGGAATAGTAGATGGTTCATACAACCAACCAAAAAACTACAAAAAAACTCAACAAGAACCAACAACTGGCGAAATACTTTTGAGTGCTCTTGAAAGACAATGCATTGAAGAACACCCAGATAAAGCAGAAACTATACGAAGCAACTGTTCAATTCTAGGTATGGTAGGAAATTATCTGGCAAAAAAATAATCACTCAAGAACTTTTACTCGACCAGGCTTAATCTCGAAAATCTCCCCTTCTTCAAGAAGATTATTCACGACATGTTCTGCCTCAGAATTTTTGATTTCAGCAAGAACAGCATCAACATCAGCACCTTGGTTATTATTTTCTTTATCGAACTTACGAATAGCATCTATTACTTTGCTAAAAACGTTCTCTGTGGTTTTTACGTGAACTTCTTCTCCTTCTGCTTCGATAATACGATTTTGAGAAGTTTCAATTATTGGTTCGACGTTCTTTAGCTCTTCTTTACGAAACTCAAACCAAGAAGGACGTATTTCTTTTACCAGCTCATAATTTAAGAATAATTCACCGGCATACACACGAGGGCGACCTATAACTTGGACAGGAGTCCCAACATCCAAAACAACCTTTTCCTCGAAGGTTTTCATCTTAATTTGTCCAGAACCGTCATCAAGCAAGTAACCATCATCAAGCTCTTGTGTAATCACACCCATAATATTTGCTCGCGAAACCTCGCCATATATTGTTCGTATAAAATTAGGATTCCAGCCTTCTCGTTGCACATACTCTCCTTCAATCAGGCTCTTAATTGACACTTTGATTGCGGTTTGTCGCTCGACCATAATTTCAGAACTCAAATCTTACTAATAAATCCTTGCTTCGGACTATACAAATCACCAGAGCGTTTAAGTTTTTCAAGCGTCTCTTCAACATTTTTCTCAGAAACGCCTTTAATTTCACACTCACGAATTAAATCTTCAATAGGAATTGGTTTATCGCCAAAGCTATCAACAAGCTCGTTAATAATATCTTTCACAAGGTGTATGTGACTTCTTTGCTTTGCAGTAACTCCCGAAGTGATACGATCAATATCCATGATTCCTGTTTCAGGATCAAGCCCGATTTGACTCAAACAATAATGAACCAAATCAATACTTACTTGTGCATCATCACGAGAAACAATTTTTGAAAGGCGAGTTTTTGCAGAAGCCTCTGCAAGACGAACCAGCGCTTCAAGTTGCCGAGCACTAATAGGAATGGCCTTAATAGCATCATCACCACCAGAACCACGCATCTTGACATAATAATTACGAATCTCAGTTAAGGCTTCATCTGTGAGTGCAGGGCGAACTCTTGTTTTTGCATAGGAAATAAATTTACGAACGAAATCCTTACTTAACTCAGTCGTTTCAGCTTTTTCGTTCTGATGAAGCTTCAAAATAAAGTCTGCAAGTCTTCCATCATTTTCAGTGTCAGGCATATCACGAACAGCAAAAATTAGATCGAAACGATTAATCAAAGTGCTTGGCAAATCAATTTGTTTTGCAATGAGTTCATAAGGATCGAAACGACCGAACTTCGGGTTTGCGGCAGCAAGAACAGTGGTTTCAGATCGCAATGTTGCTTGAATGTTTGCTTTACTAATAGTGACTGTTTGTTGCTCGAGCGCTTCGTGCATCGCACTCCTATCATCATCAGACATCTTATCAAGCTCGTCAATACAACAAATACCACGATTTGCAAGTACAAGAGCACCTGCTTCAAGAGCCCAACCACGCAAAAACTCATCTTTCACCACACTAGCAGTAAGTCCCGCACCACTCGCTCCTTTTCCTGAAACAAAACGAGATTTTGGAGCAACATTCGTTACCCGTTTGAGCAAAGTACTTTTTCCAGAACCAGGATCACCAATAAGTAAAATATGAATGTCTCCACGACTATTCGCTCCTTCGTTTTCTGACTTTCGACAGCCACCAAGCAATTGCAAAATGAGCGCTTCTTTGATTTTATCGTGTCCGTACACAGTAGGAGCAAGGCTTGTGACAAGGGATTGAAAAGGATTTTCGCTCTTTGCAAAGGTAAGAATCTCTTCTTCCTCCTTCGAAGAAATTTTGATTTGTGTAAAGTCTTCTTGAAGGGCATCAACAAAATTAGCATCAATCATCAAGTCGAATCTGGTGCTTTGACCACCTGTTGCAAGAGTGATAGGAACTTCTTTAACAACCCCTGTAACGACAATCTTGCTTCCAGGATTGGTTTTTTTATCACTCATAGGACTTACAAGGTCTTTTTGTAAGATGACATTCATTCTTTTTGGTTGCTCACCACCTTCCAAGTCTTCAGGAGCTTCCTCAAGAACAAGATTTTGTGCGTCAACAAGTTGTTTACTGAGTAAACGAAACTTTCCTTTTCGTCCACAGCCACAACGACTAGGTTCACGAAATTTTTGATCAAGCTGTAACACAGGAATGATGTTTCCACAGCTCGGACACTCAAAACGAGCACTGGTCACTTGAGGACGAACATCGCTTTTTTGTCGTACTACTCCTTCGATTTGTAAAAATCTTCCGATATGACTCGCACGAACTTCACGAAGCATCAAGTGTTGGCTTGCTGGTAAAGTGCTAAAACGGATTTCAAAACCCTTAACATCGCCTTGCAAGTCAATGTTTTGCAGGCTCATCTGAGCTGCTTTTACGCTATCTTCAGGGCTTTCAAGAACGGAGTTTGCAAGTTCAGGACTAAAGATTGCAAGATCCGAGAATGGAACCGTGAGCCACAATTCTCCTTTTCGGAGCCTTTCGAGCAGTTGGTCGAGATAAAATTCTTCAAAGAATTCTTTGAATTTTTGTATTTGATCAGCAAGTTCGAGCTCGGCCATACTACTTGGAGAACTACTTCCTTTATATTGAATTCGCGTCTGTGTCCAGTAGACCTCCTAGGTTTCGAGTGGAGATTATTGGTCTAGAAGCTCCCTGTACTCGTTTGCTGTCTGGTTGCAGAGTTGACGTCTTTTTCGTATACCGGCGAAAGCTCCGCCAAGACCTATACTGACTCCCAGCGCACCTGCGGTGAGCGCAAAATTGTAGCTAGTAGAGATATCAATTTCACACACTTGTTGTGTTTTGCATTCTTCCATTTGTTTTTGTATTGTTTGATCAGCTAAATATCCTCCAAGAACCAGTCCAGCGAGAAGGGTGCCGTATGCGAATTGGAATGCGTTTCTCATGCTGCGAAGTGCAGTAGTTTGATGAATATCTTCTATTCGCCTGCTGTAGTTCATTTGAGTTTCCCAATCAAACTCAGCCATCTCTTCAATGCTTAGACCGTCGAGCTTTCCAAATATCATTTCATCAAGAGACATTTTTGTCGTGAATCTGTTTAGTCGACGTTCTTGAGAACTTCGATGAGTTTGTCTACTGCCGCGTGTACTGCAGCTTCGCTCTTTGTTCCTGTACAAACAATTTTTCCGTTACTAAATAAGAGAAACGTTGCTTTTGCTTCCATGAGCTTGTAGACGAGTCCTGGGAATTGTTCTGGCTCGTATTCTGTATTATCCAGCTTCATAGCAAGTTTGTTGAGGTTCAAATCCATTCCGATTTGACCGCTTGCAACAATGTTTTGTACAGTAATTATTGGTTTGACGGTGATATTAACATTGATTTTCTTAAGGTTTTCAATGATTTGTGCAATACTTTCATCGACTTTATCAAGGCTTTTTGCCCCTGTACAGACGACTTTTCCACTGCTAAAAACGAGTGCGCTTGTTTTCGGGTCCTTAATACGAATAACAAGTCCGGGAAATTGCTCAGGATTATATTCTGTGTTTGGAAGAACTGCTGCCATTTTTTCGAGTGGAATATCATGTTCCAAACTAGTACTAACAACAATATTTACTACGCGAATGCTTTTATCTTCTGGTCTTAGTTTAACTTCACTCATTGTATGACCCCCTTACTTCTATTCTCCAGAAGCAAAACTTCTTTTATAAATGTTTTTAAATACTTATTTATTTTCTATATGGTTATTTTTTGTTTTTTTATAAATGAATTTTCAAAAAAAAGAAATTAATGTTGTTGAGAAACACGATCCTCGAAATTCATATAATACATGAACTGTGCCATAACAACAGGGTGGTTTTGAAGAATGCTCAAAAGCTCATCGCTAAAGCAATAACCACAAATATTCATAGCTGCATGACATTTAATGCACTTTGTCGTTCCGCCTGGATACTTCAGCGATGCACTAATATCAAAGACAGCACTAGCAGCCGCTGGCCCGATTCGCTCTCCAACCCAACAAGCAATCCCCTCAGAGAGGCAATCTGGACAGATTGGGTTGACAATGTTATGTTCACATTCTACACAATGCATGTTTCCACCTCGAAATGCCATACTACTGCGCATGAGGTGTTAGCAAGATAAGAAACCGACCTTGCAACACCCCAAGAATACAGGAGCATTAGCAAGTCTTTTTGATAATAGCAACTAGCACATAGACAGATTCCATATACGTATTTGCTATCATCTAAAAAAATTATTTGATGCAGAACTTTAAATAATTATTGGAAATTACTTTTTTTATGAAAGTCTACTATGATAAGACACGAGAAACAACAGAATTAGAATTTACAGGAACCGCAGGCGAACTTCTCAAACAACTTGACATTAATCCCGAAACAGTTGTTGTTACGAAAAACTCAACAATCATTACACAAGATGATGAAGTTAGTAATGATGATGAGATAAAGTTACTCAGTGTGGTAAGTGGTGGTTGAGTTCTTCAAAACTTAGTTCGTGATATACGCACGATATGCTGCCGCAAAGACAGAAATCACACCGAGCAGGTGGGATTTCGTAATCTCTGCGCTCGCAGCAACTCTCCGCAGCATATTATATATTTCTTTTCTCGCTAGTCAACTTGACAAAAAAGGTTATAAATCACAAGACGTGAAAATAAGTTGTGGTAGGTGCTAAACAAATACTTATTATGCTCTTTCTTCTCCTCTCTGTAAGCTCCGGGCAAGCAATAGAAGCAAACGAACTCAAAGCACACTACGCTGTCACACTCATGGAACTTGCAGAAAACCAAGATTACACGATAGAATGCGGGCCTGCTGATGTTCTCACAAATCCAAAACTTCTCCCTAACATTCCTGGGTATCCAACAGATCCTGCAGTATGTTCGATGAGCCTTATAGATAGTGATGCAAAAGCAACAATATTTTCATTTGAAGGAGCGAGCGAAGTCATAAATCATCTCAAAGACTACTACCAACCAGACATTGATAATACAAATCATATTAGAGAAGAAGACCTTAATTTAGCTGCTTGTGATGATGCTACAGAACTTGATAATAACTGGTGGCATTGTGAAGGAGCAGTCGATAATGGGTTTGGAGTTCAACTCTATTATCGTCTTGGCAATCCAGTAACCTATTTAGTTACGTATTCATTCACACCAAACTTTGACACAACAATATGGGATGGACTTCTTGACTTCTTCAGAAACCTTTTTGGTTTTGAACCGGAACAAATTCAAGATGTAGAAGCGTTCACAAGAGGATACTTTGCAAAAGCAACAGGAGACGGCTCACGAGAAATACAAGGCTTCTATCACGCAGAAAACGCACAAGCTAACGGACAAGGAATTATTCTTTTCAAAAACTTTGCTTTTGATATTCGAGAACTTGTACAAGGAAGCTACGAACTTGGACCTGATAATACACAAGTCATTCGCTTTGATAATCTTGCACCGAACGAGTGGAAGAAAATTACTGCACGACTCAGAATAGAACCAAACGGCGAAACGCCTTTACCCGGAGCGGTATGTGGAAACGAAATATTGGAGTTTGGCGAAGCTTGTGAAGCAGACCAAGACGGATTTGAGAGTGGTGTTAGTTGTGAAGACCTTGGTTTTTCTTTTGGAGAAATAAGTTGTAACACAGATACTTGCGAGGCTGACACTTCAGGCTGTTTTAATTGCGAAGACGCAGATGGTGATGGTTACTTTACAGGAGAAGGATTGCCTAGCGAATTGCAAACATTGAGTAACACTCTTCGGTACACAATTATGGATGGATTAACAGAAAATATTAGTGCATTTTTTCAACCATTAGTTACAAGCGACTTTGACACTGCGGAAATTACCCAGGCTGGAAGAAATTACGAATCAACATTTGAAGTTTGTCTCGCTCAAGATAAAACAGAGTATGATTGCTATCAAGAAATAGTTGTGAGCCCGCATTTAACTGATCTTGCAGAGGGGCTAGATACTGCTCTTTCAGGAGACGCTTGCTCGTATGGCGATGACTGCAATCTCAGTGCACACGCCTTTAGCACACAAGCAACAACATACAGAGAAGTAATGCAAGAAATTAGAAATGATGGTGGACAACCCATCTTCTTACTCGATGCTGGCGAACTCGCAGAAGCAGACTTTGGAGCACCACCGACAAATCAAAACTATGAAGCACGTCTCGAGCTCGCCTTTACTTGCGCAGGTCTTGCAACAATCACACAAACAAACACCTTTGTCTATCATGATAAAGGACAACCAAGAGCACAATATGATCGCGGTTATCAAGCGTGCCGCGCAGGAATGAACAGTGTCGGCGCAAAACTCTATTACGCTCAAGACCTTCACGAAGGAATTATTGCTCCAGGTCTTCTTGATGGAGTTGCAACGACAACACCAGAAAAGTACAGCAAAGCAGAGCTTGTTTCGGGAACGGAAATAACCCACAAAGAAGCACTCTTACAAAACAACGCACAACTCATCACAATCAACAGCAATATTCTCGAGAGTATAGAAGCAAATGCGTTGTATCACATTGATGCTGAGCGTTCAGAAGGAAGTATTGAAGTTATTGAAAGCCTTGAAGAAACCTACAAGAGCAGACTTGATGAAGGCGCAGCAACAAACATCATTATCAATACAGAAGGTGAAGATATAGTCTACATAACACAAGACACACCGGGTCTGAGTCAAGACTTCGACTACTCAAGCTGCGAAGGAACACTTAATGATGTCACACAAGAAGGAATTGTTGAGAGTGACAAAGAAATTGATGACCTTCCTGCAGGAACCTTCCAATACCTCGTTGATGATTGGTCCTGCTTCTTACAAGACCTGAGCGTCACAGAATGTACAGACAGTCCTCAAGCATTCGATTGTGATGATAACAATGAAACAATTAATCCCGGAGAGCAAGAAATCTGTGGCGATGGAATTGATAATAATTGCAACGGACTTATTGACAATCAAGATAACACCTGTGTTGATGATGGTGGAAGTACAGGAGAAGCATGCAATTTCGATGGTTTTTGCAGCCCAGATACAGAAGATATTAACACCTGTGCAGACTGTCAGAACGCTTGTCCATCAACAACAAATGTTATGCACGTTCAAGGAAAGTACACCTTCTCAGCAAGAATTGGTGAGTTTGGAGATGCAGAAATAATTGTCGAAGCCAGCGGTGAACAATCAGGAAATGGAGGACATCTTTGTGACTGGGATGGTGATGATGGAACAATTGACGGGGACTTAACTAAAATAATTCCTTACGATCCTTACACTCAAGAAGCTATTGAACTATATAATAATCCTGGAGGAAGCTCAAACTGGGCTATTGTTACTCTCGAACCTCGACAAGGAGGATACCAAATTCATTATGAATCACAAGGTTCAGGTAACAGCAAAGGATGTTGGGATGCGTCAGATAAAACAGCAAACGAAGACTTAGGACCTCTTTTAAACCCTTACAATCACGTGAGTTGTAGTTTTTCAAATTGTGAAAACCAATTTGATTGTCCAGGCCAAAATAATTTTTGTATATCCCCGAGTCCACAAATAAGAACGTGCCAAGTATTCGATTTTATTGATTCCGAATGCCCTCCAGAACAAAACAATAATCCTTTCGATCCAAACATAATCTATCAATGTCCTTAACTATTTATTCTTAAGCATACTTCTATAAATACTCACACAATCTTCTTTTCTATGAAATGTGAACATTGCGAAAAAAAAGCAATATGGACTAAGCCAGCACTGTGTCAAGAACACTTTGTGGAACAGTTCGAGAAGAAAGTCAAAAAAACAATACAAGACCACGCACTTATTCCAAATAATAAGACTATTCTTGTAGCTGCAAGCGGAGGAAAAGACAGCCTCACAACGTTGCATTTACTCAATAAATTCGGTTACTCTGTTGATGCTCTTGCAATTGACGAAGGAATCGCAGGCTACCGAAGCGACACGCTCATTGAACTAAAAGAATTTTGCACAAAAAGAAACATCCCGCTCAAAATAGTTCCTTTTACAAGCCTTGTGGGAAAAGAACTCGACACCATCATGAAAGGAAAAAACACCTCCGCATGCACGACTTGCGGAACACTACGCCGGCATCTCATGAATAAATACGCAAAAGACTACGAAGTCATTGCGACAGGACATAATGCTGACGACGAAGCGCAAGCGATACTCATGAACATATTACGAGCACAGACACAAATGCTCACACGAGCAGGACCAAAAACAGGGTCACACCAAGGCCTTACACAACGAATAAAACCACTTTATTTTTGCACAGAAAAAGAAATACTTACTTACGCGCTCCTCGAAGGCTTCGCAGGTGAATGGACCGAGTGCCCTTACGCTCACGCAAGCTACAGAGCAAAAGTACGAGACGCACTGAACGAATACACTCTCAAACACCCTCAAACCAAACAGAACATTCTCAAAAATTACCTCTCGATACGAGCAAGAGTACCCGTGACAACCATACCAAAATTTTGTGCTGTATGTGGTTCTCCAAGCGCAGGAGATCAGTGTGCAGCGTGCAGACTCATTTCTTTCCATACCTCGAAACAACATGTTGAGAACACGAGTTCAATGACCAACAATATTTAAAAACAAAAATCACCGAGAAGGGTATAGGTGGTAGAGATGACGACAACAGAATTCCTCACAACACTACAAAACCAAGAAGTAGATATTTTTTGTGGCGAGTGGATACGTGGAACAATAACAAATTGTACAAGTGATGTTTTAACCTTAAGAGGCGCTGAACACACGATGCGAATACGAACAGAGAAGATTCTTGGCGTAACACATTTAACTTCATAGGAATTCTATTTTTTTATGGAACTCGTATTTCCTCAAGGAAACGAAGAAGAACTTCTTAAAGAAGCTGAAAAGCTCGGTGTTGAAATAATCTTATGTTATAAGCAAGTACCAGCAAAAAAACAAGGAACAACTGCAATTCTTATTACTGATAAAAAAGACATTGCAAAAAATCGTAAAAAATCCGATTTGCTCCTTGCACCACCAGAAAGACAATTTTTTGAAGACAAACGAATAGACGGAATCATAGGATTTGGTCTTGACCCGAGAAAAGACCATACCCACTACAGAAAAAGTATTACACAAGTAGAAGCCGAGCTTGCAAAAAAGAATAATTTGCAGTTATTCTACGTTCTTTCAGATATTGAAACTGAAATTGTTCTTGGACGATGGATGCAGGACAAAAAAATACTCAAGAAAAAAGGACTCAAAGGACAAGTTGTTTCAGGAGCAAAAAAACCACTTGATATGAGAGACCAAAAAGCACTCGACGCAGTGTGGGATGTGTTATAGTGATTACTCATTCTCATAAATTAGTTAGCGACAAAAGAATCACATGGTTGCGGAGATTTGCTGTGAGTGCAGAGATTGCGAAATCCCCTCTGCTCGGTGTGATTTCTGTCTTTGCGCAACATATTATAATTAAATAATGTTGCTATCTAAATTCTCGCAAGACATTTAAAGAACTAAAAAAAGAAAACCTTATGCGAAGTCCAACATGTTCAGGAATTTATTACGAACGAGCAGAAACATTACTCTCAGAACAAATAGATGCGAGTTATCATAACGAAAGAGGACCAGGAGCACTTCCTAGCGGAGAAGGAAGAAAAGTAAAGGCAATCATTGCACCAAACAGTCCCTACTCTCACTGTTCACCATGCGCTGCATGGTCGTATAAAGCACTCGCAGAAACACCAATGCCTGAAGTCTACATTATACTAAGCGCAAATCACCACAGTAGAGAATCAGGAATAACCACAGAAACTTTTGAAACACCGCTTGGAATGGTTCGTGTTGATCAAGACCTTGCACGAGGAATTGTAGAAAAAGGAACAATTAGTTACGACGAGGAAATTCACAATCGAGATCATGGAATTGAGGTGCAACTCCCTTACTTGCAGTTTGCAAAAAAACAAAACGAAGCAATAAAAATTCTTCCAGTTATTGTAAGTTCCGATTTAGATTTGAAAAAGTTCGCTCTTGATTTGCAAGAAACGCTCATGGAGCAAAACAAAAAAGCTATTTTTATCGTGAGTTCAGATTTCTTACGACACGGGCCGATGTTTCATTATGTTCAGTTCTTTGAAGACGTGCAAAAAAATGTTTACGAGTTTGATGCAAAAGGAATAGATCTTATCAAAGCACAAAACGCAAAAGCATGGCAACACTACATTGACCAAAATTTTGCACCAATAGATGGGACTTTAGCAATAACCCTTTTGCTTGAATTGCTCAAACCCTGCAAAGTTTTGCTTGAGCAATATTATACGAGTGCAGAAATTCTCCAAGAACAAAAAAACACTGTGAGTTACGCATCAATAGTTTTTGAGGAAAAATGAACACAGGAACAAAAAAAGGACAACTCACAATTTTCTTTATTGTCGGACTTGTGCTCGTTATTGTTTTTGGACTGCTTGCTTATGTCGGATTTAGTTCGATTGAAACAACTTCAGGAGTCACCCCAGAGGCAAGAAATTACTTGAGCTCTTGTGTGGAGAATGCAGTCTACGATTATTTTGATAGTCTAGCAGAAGGAGAGTATTATGCATTACTAGGTCCTAGTAATCAAAAACCAGAAGATATTGGCTTAACAGAACCTCTTGATGACGTCTTTGGAACACCACTTTCGCGCTACGACGACACCACAAGAAGCACGCTCTTTGGCACACGAAACCTTACACCACTCTGTGACCCACAAGGACCTAACAGCCGATTACAAACAGAAAATCAACACTGCTTTCGAGATAGTTACGGGTCAAATTCTCATCAAGAACAGCTCACACAAAAAATAGAAGAAGATCTGATCACTTGTCAAAATTCTGCTGTTGATGAAGAACTTGGAACAAGAATATCTCAGTGGACAAACCCAGAAGTAAGCGTTACTTTTGGAAAAAGTGCAGTCATTGTAGATGCAGAGTATGAAAACGAGCAAGAAACACACACTCTCGACTTAGCCTATACTTCACGGCTTTTACAACTCTATAGTTTTATTGAAGAGAGACTAATTATGACGACAAAAGATCCAAGAATTACAGTAACTGACGAAAATCACGCTCAACAAAGCACATTTTATCGTGAAGGATTTATTTTTTCGATGACACAATCAGGAAATGATTGGAAATACTCATTTACCGATCTGAACAGCAAATATCGAGGAACACAACTCACGATTAGCTTTCTTGGAGAAGATAGACCAGCCTATGAAGATACAAACGTTGAGGGGGAAAATCCTCCAAAATACGATCCAGATACTGGAATGGTGCAAGAATGACCGTCGAAAAACTAAATCTACGCTCGCAACAATCAGTAATAGTATAGGCGTTCATCCACTGTTTGACGAAGTCAAACACAGGAACGAGAGTGACGTTGTTTGATCGAAACAATGTGTAAGCACAAACTCGCTTAGCAGGAGGGTATATGAAAACACCTCCTACAACAAGTTTTATAAATGTCTTTTTCGCAGAAAAATATACGTTTCGACGAGAAAAAGTGGTGGTTTGGTGAAAAAAACATTCGTAATAATATCTAGTCTTTGTTTTCTCTTATTCTTTCTTCCTACACACGCTCTAGGAGTGGTGTGTTGTATCGATTCAGACACTTTTGAGTGTCGCGAAGATTCAGGAGATACTTGTAATCCTTCTGAAGTTGAACATTCTAGCGTCTGTGCTGCAGTGCAAGACAGTGGCGTTTTTCAGTGTCAGACTGGTTGTTGTTGTGCAGGAGCTAGCGCACCTAATTCAGGTGATTGGAATTTGAACGAAGAAGGCATGCAAATGAATGCAGGACAATGTGGTGCACTAGGTGATTCATATGGTTGGGAAATACTCCCTTCGGGCTCAAGCTGTGTTGAAGTCTGTTCAGGATCTTCAGGAGGAACAACACCATCAGACACTTATACTGTAGAAGGAACAGTCACAGACCAAAATGGAACAGCACTTGAACTCGCGACAGTGTACATTCCAACAACAGGAAGTAGCTTTCAAGATAGCACGAACGAACAAGGGGAGTATGAAATTCAAGACATTCCTGAACTCGAAGGATTTATTATTGCAGGGCATGAAGGTTGCCTTCCTTATAGCGAAGCAATAATTGTTGACGCTAACCAACAAATAGACATTGAACTCAATTGTAATCAAGAAGCTTGTGAACCCTCAACAAATCCAACAATCACAGCAGACATTCTTCGAGGAACAGACGAAGTCAGGCTCGCATTTACTTCAGATGATACTTGTGGAAACAGAGAGTATTATCACGTTATTAGAACAGAAATGGTTGAAGGAGAACCTGGTTCAAGCGTTATATTTACTGAAATAATGGATGAAGAATACATCGACTCAGGATTGCAACCAAATACAGAATATTGTTATGAAGTTGCCGCAAAATATCCTTCAGGACTTTACCCAGCGCTTGAAGAACGAGATGAATCATGCATTACAACAGGAGATGAAGAGTGTATGACTAATCCTGAAGAAGGTCTTGAATGGTGCCAGAACAACCCATCAGCAATAGTTAGCTGTGATGAAAATAATGTTCTTGAAGAAACAGAATGCGGAGAGGGAATGACTTGCACAACTGTTGGAAATGGTGTTGCCTGTGTTCAACAACCACCTTGTGATCGATGCAGTGGACTCTTTGGAAAGCTCAGTAACCTTGTTATGAGTATTTGGCAAGGAGGGGTTGAGCGTGCTTGCAACTCGCCAGCAATACAAAACTTTTGTTATGAGGATACTACATTAACAGTAAATGATGCTTATAATTCCTGTGCTAACATAGTCACTTGCGAAGACTACCTAAGCCAAGGAGCCTGCTCACAAAATAATTGCCAAGTACCTGATGATTGTTCATGGACAGATATTTTTGAAGAAACAGGAACAGGAATTTGCCAAGGACAAAGCCCTGCCTGTAGTAGCTGCGAAGACACATTTGGAGGATGCACACAAACACTTTGTTCAGCAATAAGTAATGATTGTTATTTTGATGAAGAACAAAACGGATTGCAAGCAGATGTTCTTCCAAGTAGCTGTGTTCATAAAGATGACATGGCTTGCCGATTCTACGACACTCAAGAAGATTGTATTGCTGCTGGTTCAAACGCTCAAGTAGATGCTAGTTACTCAGGTAATGAAAGAACAGGAGGAACTCACGAAGTACAAAGAGCAAGTAATGATGAGTTCGGAATTGGCTTGTGCGCTTGGAATGAACAAAGTAACAGGTGTTATAAGAATGCAGATGCGCGTGCAGGCCCTGACCCAGAAGATGATTGTATAGAAAACGGTGTCTTTGCATCAGAAGGAGTAGGTTGTCTTCAAGACGCACAAGCACCGAGCACAGAGTTAATCATTCCTTCTGGTCTTGTCGGTGCGCACGAAGTTGCAGGACTTGGTTATGTTACAAGCGATAATTATTATTTGGCAGGAGATATCACAACAAGGTTTTGCATAGATGAAACAGGAACATGCTACCCAACAAAAACACTCTCAGAAGCGACAACTACTATCCCAGACATGGAGATTGGAGAACAAACAATAATTTCAATTAGATATTATTCGCAAGACTTGAGTGAAAACTTAGAAGAAGTACAAACACAAGAAGTTCCTATTATTGAAATGGGCATTCCAAGAATTACACAGGCAGAAATACTTGAGGGAGAATAATGAAGATTTTTTCTTTTTTTCTTCTGATTCTTTTCTTTACAACCCCTGTTTTAGCGGCGGACTTCGACCTTGGCTTAGTTAATTTTCCCGACCCTGTCATTAAAGTAACATATAATGAGCCAGTACAAATTCTTGATGCACAAACAAATCTTATTTTTCTCGAAACCAATACAGGAATAGGCCTTGCTTATGACCCTTCAGCAGACGATGGTTTTGCTAATGAATATGAAATACGTCCTTCTGCTGGTGAACTTGGTGAAGGAAGATACTCTTTTGAAGTTGTTGCGAGAAGCACGCTCGGGCTCACAAATAGTATTCCAGACACAGTCGAGTTTAGCGTAACAGGACTCAACGCAATGATGCTCTCACCTGCATCTGGCTTTGCACAAAGCACACCATATAGTGTAAACATATTAACTTTCGTGTACGGAAATGATGATGAAATACTTCCTTTTAATGCAGAATGTAAATATTTTCTTGGACAAAACCCCCCAAACGATTTTAATCACGTTTCACTCACAAGAATGAGTGCAAGCACTCCGAGTGGTGATCCGAATCAACACACCGCGCCAAATTTAGGCACGAGACACAAAATTAGCGGATTAGAAACGACAAGCAGCACTTTAAGTGTACTTTGTCAAAGATACAAACTCAGCAGGGCTGTAGTTCCTCGTCTTCTTACTGAACAATTTTCAATCGGAGTTCTTGAAGAAGGACCAACAATAGTTGTTACTCTCACACCACCAACAGTATTTAATGAGCAAGATCCTACACTAAGTTTACTTGTTGAAACTAATCAAGATACTATTTGTACGATACGAAAAAGAGGCAGTAGTGAAGAATTTTTCCTTGACGATGTGATACAAGGAGATTTTGACACTTACAAACAAGAACATCTTGAAATTTTGGATTATAGTTCAGATGAAGGAATTAATGAAATAATAACGAGTACAGAAAGACAAGAGAAAGAATACACAATACAATGTACGAATCTTGCAGGACGCTCAACACAAGAAGACATTCTCGTTACAATTGATTATGACGCAATAATTGAAATTAGTATTATTGAACCAGAGCCCTTAACGAATGCAGACCCTGTGGTTATACGAGCACAAACAAACATATTTGCTGATTGTGAACTTGATGGAGAATTCATGAACCAAGAGGGAACAATTCATTCAAGACAAGTATCGACCAATCCCTCACAAGATTATACAACAACAATAACTTGCACTCAACAAAATAAAGAGACAACGATAGAATATAATTTTACGACAGATAGAATCCCCCCAAATAACATCCTTATTAATGCTTCTGAGGCGGTTTGTGGAAACACAGCCACAGCATTTTTTGAGGCAGAAGATAATGACCAAGTCCATGGATTTAATTGGACTCTCAAAGACGGCTCAACAGTATTGGAACAGGGTTATTCAACAAGTGGATTCGTTGAAGTGACCACTCCAAGTTTTACAAGCCAAGAACTAACTTGGGAAGTTGATGTTCATGACAGGGCAGGGAATATTGCACAAGCAAACCCAGTAACAACAACACTTCAAGAGCTAAACAGTGATGCTTGTAATCCCGGACCATTTATACAATATTATGAACCACCGCTTGGTTTTGATACAGACCCATTTGATATAACCATTCAAACAAAACGAGAAGCGATTTGCGGCTTCCGACTTGATTTGCCAGGAATCGACCCGAACGAAGGTCATCAACAAGCCCAAAGCACAGATGGGTTTATTCACGAACTATTTAAAAATGTGAATACTGATCGTTCAGTTCATATTCGTTGTGTTGAAGACGATGAAACAATCCATACCCAAGTGCTTGATTTCGGAATAACCACTCAGAGACCATCAATTACGGAACTACGTGCAGACCCTAATCCTGTGAATGATTTTACAAGTAGAAAAACAACAATTACAGCAACAACAAACACAGAAACAGTTTGTCAATTACTCAAAGACACGACAGTTACCTTTGATGGTGAAGACCTTAGTGATGCAAACACCTACACAACAGATCACGAGCACGAACTTGATTTGAGTGAAATAACTTCACAGCAAGCACAAGTCTTAGATTATAGAGTTGTTTGTACAGATAAGGCAGGACAAATAATATCAAAAGCACTCCCTATCACAATAGATTTTTCAAACACTGAAATTGAAGTTCTCTCACCACAACAATACACGAACAATCCACAACCAGACGTTATTGTGAGACCATCAGCAACAAGCATTTGTGAATATCGAGATCCTGATTCAGGAATTGCAGGAGCATACAATTCAATGACAGCAGATGACCAAGGGGTTCATGCAGCAGGTCTTTTAGTAACGCTTGATGAAGGGGCGCACTCTATTCTTGTTCGCTGTACTAATTCTTTGGCAGAACAGTCTTTCAAAACAATATCTTTTAGTGTTGATACAATAGCACCGATTATTAACCCTGTTGCAAATGATTTTGTTTGTAAAGACGCGACAACAACAATAGAGTTTAACATCACAGACAATTCTCCAGTAACAACTCAGATAACAATCGATACAAACACAACAAACACAACAGCAGATCGTTATGAGCTTGACTCAACCCTCTATAATGATTCAGTTTCAGTTCAATTTACTCCAATTGATGCTGCAGGAAACACAGGAACCTCAGAAACAAAGATAATAACAGTTTACGAAAATGGAGCTCTTGAATGTACGAACAGAGCAATATGTGGCGATGGAACACAGCATGAAGACGAAGCATGTGACGATGGAAATCTTATATCAGGGGATGGTTGTTCTGATACTTGTACGATAGAGCAATCAAACCCGGTTTGTGGTAATGGAGTTGCAGAGACTGGTGAGTTATGCGATGGTGATGAGTTTGCAGCAAGCTGCTCATTTTTCGGCTTAGAAGGAACGCCAACTTCGTGTAATAATGATTGTACTCCTGATTTATCAACTTGTTCTGATCTTCCAGATCCTGCTCTTTGTGGTAATGGTGTTCTTGATAATGGAGAGTTTTGTGATGGAGTTCTCTTAGGTTCTGCTTCTTGTTCTGAGGTCGGACTTTCAGGAACTTTTGATGAGTGTACTCCATTTTGTACTCCTGTTCTTTCTTCTTGTTCGCTTCCTCCAGTAGCAGATCCTACACTTTGTGGTAACGGCGAGCTTAATGAAGGTGAAGAATGTGACGATTCTGAGTTCGCAGTAGCTTGTTCTATCTATGGAAGAGAAGGTTCAGCTTCTTCTTGTACATCAATTTGTAAGTTAGATGTTTCTACTTGCGGGCCACCAATTAGCGTTCCTCCAACTTCCTCAGTTTGTGGAAATAATATAGTTGAAACAGGAGAAGAATGCGACGGAACGGACCTTCCTCTTAGTTCTTGTCAATTTTATAATCCAGAATTCTCAGGAACAATAAGTTCTTGCAATGCTGATTGTACTTATGATACTTCGACGTGTAATACCGTGCTCGGAGGACCAGGTAATGAGGGTTCAGGTGGCGGTTCAGATGGTGGTTCAGGTAGTGATTCAGATGGTGGCTTTAATCGTGAAGAAAGAAATCAAAATAATCCACCTACAGAAATTGAAGAAGGATTTTCTTGGCTTGCACTCATTCTCATGATTCTCGGAGTGGTATTGATGGGGGGCTCAGGATATTATCTTTACACTGCCTATGATATTCGTTCAAGGCAAGAGCAGAATGTACAAAGACAAGATTTTCCTCAACGACCTCCTCAATTAACTCAAGAACAAATACAAGAGCAACAGCGACTTGAGCAAGAGAAACTTGAAAATTATAGACAACGAGAACAAGAGCGAGAAGCAAAAAGAGCAAAGATCATGTCCTCGTTTGATGACGGAACACAAAAACAAGATAAGGAAGACAGTGATCAAGTAGAAAATAATCAAGAAAATGAGTCTAAACAAAATAATGCTGAGTCTAAAACTATTACAAAAGAAAGCTCTGAACAAGCAAAAAAGAAAAAAGATGCTTTTTCAGAATTAGACGAGTTTGTTGATGAAACGAAAGGTGGAAAATGATTCGTGCCCAAATACAACACGTATTCGGATTTATCCTTGTTTCAATAGTTATTATAGCCACTGTTCTTCTCAGTGTGAAGTTAATCACAAATCTTTCTGATACTTCATGTGAGGCAGAGAAATCACAATTCATACGAGCTTTAAGTGAAATACAAGAAACCTATGACACAAGAGGAGTTCGCCAAGAAGAAACACTCAATATTCCATGTGGAGCACAAGCAATATGTTTTATAGGAGAAGAGCCGAATGGTGGTTATATAACATCTAGTCTTTCAGTCGCTGAAAACACAAAAGTACTGTTACAACAAGTAGCAGAGCTTGACTCAGAAACAAAAAACAACATCTTTCTTGTTCAAGACGGCATTTTAGAACCATTAGGAAACTTTGAAAAAATAACAACAAATAATATTGTTTGCAAACAAAACAGAGGTGGGGCGAAAATTCTTTTTGAAGGAACAGGATTTAGCGTCAAGGTCTCATGAGAGGACAAATACAATTTTCATTCAATTGGATACTTGTAGCAGTTGCAGGAACGTTCTTTTTACTATTATTCATTGCAATAGCAAGAAACCTTACAGACACTGGAGAAGAACGACAAGAAACGCAATCTTTTCAACAAGTGATGCGAACAATAGAAAACGCAAAAGGATCTCTTGGGAGCATTGTGAGAACAAGCTTTTCAAATTTACAAACAACATGTGAAAACTCTTATGCTGTTCAATTGTCAGGACAAATACGAAATATTCCTGAGCACATGCTCTTCTCGCCGCCTTTACTCGATGGTCTTACAACAATACGTTCAGAAGAACTCTACATCGGCATGCCAATAACAGCAATAACCTATATGATGCCAAATAATAAGCCATTATATGTGCAAAACACAGTAGATGTTAATGTACGAGAATTCATTGGTGGTGAAACAGTTAATGACATATCTGACAGTCCGCAAGATGCAATTTTTGTCACAGACCAAGAGCCTGATCCATCACAAATAGGTGGGAGAATAGTAATCAAAATCCCTGATAATGCAGAGCAAGGAAGAATAATTTATTCAGATGATGAAAGCACTTACGTGAATAAAGAACTCTTACTCGCCGCAATTGTGAGCACAACAAAAGAGCGTTACGAATGCGGACTTGGTGTTGCAGAACAAAAAATGCACTTTCTTGCAAATTTTAACAAAGAACGAATAAATCAATTATTAGGAACTCAAAATGAGAATTGTGAGCGCGCATACAATGATGCTCGAAACGCACTTACAGAATTAGAAACAACAAGTCTTACTCAAATAAATGAAATTAATTCAATTACTCAAAGACTCAACAGGGCAAACAGCATACTCTTGGCAAACAGTTGCCCAACAATATGAGTTGGCGACAAAAGAATCAAATAATATGTTGCGGAGATTTACTGCGAGTCCCTCGCAGAGATTACGAAATCACACCTGCATGAATCGGTGTGATTTCTGTCTTTACTCCAAGGCAACATATTATAACTAAGTGATGTCGTCAATTATTAAGTAGGTACAATGATGAAACGAGCACAACTCCAGGCATTAGAAACAATAATTGTAGCAATAGTTCTTATATTATTAGTACTTCTTGGACTTTTCATTTTTGTAGTGGGAAGTGAAGAGAGCAATGAACAAAATACGCGTCAAGAAATCTCACAAGAAATACTTGCACTTGGAGTTCGATTGAGTAATATAGAAGAGCTTTCTTGCTCGCAAGCAGGAAGAGAAAACAGCGTTTGCATTGATTTGCTTAAAGCAGAAATACTTGGAGAATGGTTAACAAATATTAGCAATCCAAATTATGATGAGAGGATACGACTTCAATATGCCGATCTTTTTGGAAATAGAGATATTATTCTTCGAGAACTCTATCCAAATTCAAACACAGAAACAGTTCTTTTTGACGGACTGAACTCAGAAAATTATTTGACACAATTTATTCCTGTGGTTATTTATGATCCTCGAGAAAATATTTATGTGCTTGGTGAATTGGAGGTGCGCGGATGAGGGCACAAATGGAAATTATAGGATTGGTCTTCATTGTTTTTATCATGGTACTTGCGGTCGCTATTTTTCTAGGATTCTCAGGAACTGATACGACACCAAGAAACATTCAAGACGCAGATAATTATGGGAAGTCACTCGAAGCAGCGATGCTCGAAACAACAATTCCGAGTTGTGGTTATGATCTCGCAACCGCACTTGATCGTTGCGTTACACAAAGTTTTTTGACTTGTGGCTTCGAAAGTGTTTGTGACGCTGCTCAAGAGGTGTGGGAAGAGATGCTCGAAGCAAGTTTGCAAAGACCAGCTGTTGCTTACGTTGAACTTAACAATCAAAAAATAGATGGTTTTTCTTATGACCCAGGAACTTGCGAAGGTCCAAACAGATTTGCTGCTCCGAGTCAACTACTACAAACAAACGCAGGACAATTACGTTTTACAATAGAATTTTGTTAGATGTTGTTATGTAGAAAATATCCCACACTCATTAAACAGTCACGCTTTTTGCGAGGTTTCTTGGTTTATCAATTGCTAAACCTTTTTCATGAGCGAGATGGTAGCTTATTAGTTGCCCTCTCAAAAGACAGAGTAGAGGGTGCTCATCATAGACGACTACTTTTGCGCCCCTCGACTCTGCTTCTTTTGAACACGTTCCCAAACAAACAACAGAGGTGTTTTCATCAACGAGCGCAAGACTTCCATGTTTAAGCTCGGCAGTCATTAAAGCTTCGCAGTGAATATAAGCAACTTCTTTTATTTTAAGAGCAATTTCCATCGCTATAGGGTAATACATTCCTTTTCCAAGAACAAAATCGACTTTTTTGTCTTGTTCTTCTTCAAGAATTTTTTTCATTTTTACAGGCAGAGTTCGCAGTTCTTCAGAGCCATTCGCAATT
>CAZDJS010000001.1:34841-44846 GCA_964505795.1 uncultured Methanosarcinales archaeon | reverse complement strand
TGCAACAGCAATTTCAGGCCCTGCATGAATTTTTAATGAATACTCACTCATTCTCTCAAGTGTTGAGTGCGGTCTGTTAAGAATACTTACGATAAGAATATTTTTTGCTTCTTTCACTGCTTTGAGAAGATCCATCGTTTCCCCACTTTGACTGATTGCAATAAAAAGATCATTTTTTTTTACACTTACTTGATTTGTGAATTCAGAAGCAATAATTGCTCTTGCATCAATCTTTTTTTTGACAAGCTGAAGCGCACCATAATATGCTGCATGATACGCGCTTCCACAACCAACAAGAAATACTCTATTTGCTTTTTGTATGTCTTTTTTTAAGCGATAAAAATTATCGTCAAAACTATCTAAAAGTTTTTTAAGTTTTTCTGGTTGTTCATGAATTTCTTTCAACATATGATGTTCAAATCCCTCGTGTGATGAATGTTGATACTCATTTTCTAAAAACACATATTCTTCTTTTTTCTTTTTTAATTCTTCAGTTATTGTTGTCAGCTCATTATCTGCGAGTTCTCTTACTAATGAACAACCACTAAGTGCTTGTAGATCGCTTGCAAAAACAACTTCTTTTCCTTTTCCTACTAGTAAAGGAGAGTCTTTTTTAAACGCAAAAATTTCATCAACGTTTTCAATAAGAACAAGAACTGCGAAGCTTCCTTTTAACAACTTCATTGTTCTTTTGATAGCTTGTGCATGTCCAAAATCTAGTTGTAGATTAATAAGATGTGCAATGATTTCAGAATCAGTTTCTGTTTCTATTTGTGCAAAAGGAGCAATTTTTTCTTTTATTTCTTCATAATTATCTATTATTCCATTGTGAACGATAGTAACGTTTCCTACTCTATGAGGGTGTGCGTTTTTTTTATTTACTTTTCCGTGTGTCGCCCACCTTGTGTGTCCAATAATTCTTTTGTGTTTCGTATTTGTTGTTTCAAAAGAGATTTCGCCAAGTTGTTTATACAATTCTTTCTCGCTTGCATAACCATACGAATCATAGCCTCTATAATCCATTCTTTTGAGTTTACGCAATAATTCACTCGTTGATACATTATTCATTCCAATTATTCCACACATACTTTCTTTCTTTTTTCGTACACTTATAAACACTATTAAAAAATTAAAACAACCAGTAAAAATATTTTTATAGGAGTTTTGTTTTCTTAAAGCATGGCATATTTAGTTAATAAAGGAAAGACAGGGCTCGCAGTAGAATCAATTTTTTTTGAAGGCCTTGCAAAACAAATACTTGAAAACCTTAAAGTCCCAAAATACCCAACACAAATAGCCAAGGAACTCAAGGTACACGAACAAAAAATCTATTATCATATAAGAAAACTCGAAAAACTCGGTTGTATAGAAGTTAAACGAGAAGAAGAAATCAAAGGAAGCTCAGCAAAATTCTATGGCTTAGTGGCGCCAATCATATATCAACAGATAGGAGAACTACACGAAGGAGAACCCACACATTCCCAAAACAATTATTTGAAAGAGTTTATTTCAGAAGGAATACTAGATGCAAGAATAGTTGTTGGAAGCCCCGACCCTCACGGACCAGAAAAAGCACGAAGCAGAGATGGTTATTATGGCATTGATCTTGGATTATTCTTAGGGAAATTCATTCACACAAGCAAACATCCTACCATTCTTGATACGGAATTTCGAGAAGAATACTGGCAAGACAACTTGATACTGCTCGGAGGACCAGTCACAAACAGAGTAGTAAATACAATAAACAGACATTTACCTGTTTTTTTCCATGAAGAAAAACAACATGTTCTTTTTTCAAAAAACACACAAAGAGAATATTCTAATGATGAGATAGGAATTATTCAAAAAATAAAAAATCCTTTTAATCCAAAAAAATATGTGTTGGTGCTTGCAGGAAAAAGGTACCAAGGAACAAGAGCAGCGATAATCGCTTTTACAAAAAGATTTTCCACAGTTACAGAAAAAGATTCACGAGTTATTGAAGGGATTGATCTAGACAGTGATGGGATTATTGACGAAGTAGAATTTTTGGAGTAAAAAATTATTTTCCAGTACTTCCAAAACCGCCCTTTCGAGAAGAATCAGAAAGGTCCTGTGTCGTTTCAATCTTTGCTTGAGCTACTGGAAGAAAAAGAACTTGAGCTATTCGATCACCTGGCTTGATAAGAATCTCATTGTCAGTTAGGTTAACAAGAATAACGCCCCATTCCCCACGATAATTCGAATCAATGACTCCTCCAAGCGTACGCACCCCTCGTTTCCCCATACTACTTCTATCTTGTACGAGTGCGACATAGTCTTGTGGAAACTCACTTGCAAAACCAAGATGAAACAAATGAGGTTCTCCTCTCTCAAGCGTTCTTTGTTCAAGAGAATATAAATCCATAGCAGCATCACCTTCGTGAGCATACGTAGGAGTTTTCGCGTTCTCTTTTATTTTTTTAAATTTCACAATACATCTCATTTTTTAACCTTTTTTTCTTAATAACTTTCTAAGCTCTTTTTCAAAACTTTCAATATCTGCAAATTCTCGATACACACTCGCAAAACGAATATAGGCTACCTTATCAATTTTTTTGAGCCTCTTCATTACAAGACTACCAAGCTTTTTCGAAGGCACTTCCTTTTGCTCAATAATTTCTTGTTCTATTTCATCCACAATTTTTGAAATAATCTCATGAGATATTTTTCTTTTTTCACAAGCACGAATGATTCCTCCCTTGAGTTTTTCTTTATTAAACTGTTCACGAGTTTTATCTTTTTTCACAATAAGAACATTCGTACTCTCTATCCTCTCATAAGTCGTAAACCTTTGAGTACAAGAACTGCACTTTCTTCTTCTTCGTAAAGAATCTTTACTTAAACGAGAATCAATTACTTTGGTTTCAGAACCACAATAAGGGCATAACATTAAGCCCCCTCAAAGTCTCCAAACAATAACGCTTCAATAAGAACTTTTCCTTCGATATCTTGTTCAGTCTGATATGCACGAATTTGAGCGTTAGGAATTTGCTCATGAACATGATCGATAATGACAAGTCTTTCTTGTTCAGAAAGTAAACCTTTAATATGAACGAGCGCATGTCTTGCAACGTGCTTATCAACTGTTGATAAAAGAGAAACTACTGCTTTTCTAATTTGACTTGATTCAAGGTGTAATTGTTTTTTCGAATTATCTAAATCAATTTCTTCAATAGCAGAAACGAATTCCTTAACTACTCTATAAGGTTGTTCAAGATTTAATAAACGCTTCGTTTCATTCATAGCAGAAGAGTTAGAAACGAATTCTTCAGAAAGCAATGTGCTCATTTCAAAACAAGTCAAATCATCAACTTCATCATAGCCGTTAATACTCTCAACAATACGACGTATTTCAGTTAATGCTTGATTAGGATTAGGACTTGAAATATTGAGTTTTAAACCTCCAATATTGATTGAGCCTCGAAGAAATTCTTGATTTTTAGTATTCTCTTCCACGTATTTCACCATGACATATATGCTTATGCCACACCCTATTTTTAGTATTGTTCACTTGTTTAAATAGTTTATTGACTGCGCCACATAAGCCACGAAAGAATGGTAATAAATAAGATGCTCAATTGGCTAATAAGACAAAGAATACACGCTGCTCCAATGACAAAAGCAGAGATTCCTGTCATTATGAGTTGGTAGCTTAGCATGATTGTTGCGATAATGCTTAAATACCACCAATATTCTTTTTGATCGAAATCCAGAGTCTTTGCCAGTTTCTTCCTAAAGTAGACAAGACTCGCAAAACCTAAGTAAGCAAGGATTCCTAAAATGGGAACGGGAATACCAAATAAATATGAGTATTCACTTTGGTAGACTGTTTGACAGTTGAAACGATCATTCACATTACAAAATGATTCGCTCGCATCAGCATAGTGATAATAAAGAGAAATGCCCGCGACAACAAGTCCCACAAGGCATATTAACAAAATAATATTTGTACGTTTATCATCCATACTAATGAGAATAAGAACTTATTAATAATATCTTCGAAAAATCAGATTAGGTGTTTGTTGTGAAAAAGTTATTAGACTGGTATGAAAAAGAAGGTCGCGACCTACCTTGGAGAAAAACCCAAAATCCTTATTTTATTGTCGTTTCAGAATTTATGCTACAACAAACACAAGTTTCGCGAGTTATTAAAAAATACGAATCATGGATTAAACGATTTCCAAACTGGGATTTGCTTGCGCAAGCATCACGCCAAGAAGTGCTTTTTTATTGGAGTGGTCTCGGGTACAATAGTCGTGCAGCAAGATTACATACGCTTGCAAAGGTAGTTGTCGAAACAGGCCTTCCAGACTCTGAAGAAGAACTACAAAAACTTCCAGGTATTGGTCCTTACACCGCAGGAGCTATTTGTGCTTTTGCGTATGATAAACCAGGAAATTTTGTTGATGTCAATGTTGAGCGAGTTATCAAAAGATACTATTTTCCAAAAAACAAACTTGTTTCTCGAAAAGAAACAGAGCAAAAACTTGAATTACTACAACATAAGCACTCGCCACGACATCTCGCAAACGCACTCATGGACTTTGGTAGCATCTGTTCAGCTAATCCTCACTGTGACATCTGTCCTTTATTTAGTGAGTGTGAATCAAAAGGAAGACGACCTGACGAAAAAATAATAAAACAAAGCACTTTCAAAAACAGCAATCGTTGGTGGCGTGGAAAAATACTCAAAAAACTAACAGAAAAAAGTAGTACGAAGCAAGAAATAATAACAATAGATGATAATTATAAAAACGAAATTCTAATTGCTCTTGAACAACTTAAAAAAGAAGGACTAATTGAAGGAGAACAACATATTCGTATTAAGGATGCTTGACCATGATGCACTGTCCGTGAAGCTCAGCAACAACGTTTTCTTTACATAAAGCAACTGCTTCCTCAGACTCAGAACCAGGCTGAAACCACGCTTTTTTCACACCATGATCAATTGCTTCATGCAACGCTTCAACGGTCTCTTTCGGGGGAATAACAAAAACAACAACTGACTTTCTTACTGCTTCAAGCTTCTTTTTTTCATCAAAAAACTTTGCGATGCGTTCATAAAAAGACGTGATTGAATCATACGAAGGAGTATTAACAATATCTTCTTTACCGCCAATTCTCTTGTTCACCCCTATGACATTAAAGCCGGACTCTTTTAAATCTCTGAAGACTTTATAGCCATATTTCTCAGTATTGTTCGTTGCGCCGACGACAATAAATATATGTTCTTTATCAAAAAATTCCATATTATCACAAATTATATATTTGGGTGTACTTGTCTTTTAAATACTTGATGTATGCTTGGCTAGTGAGTTTCTTTCCAGTCGCGAACTCAAGCAGCTCTTGCGTGTCACGAAGACAGCCTTGCGTATGAATCTTTTCACGCAAAAAACCAAGGTATTCTTCTTGTTTTAGTCCTTTCTCATCCATAGCCTCGACAAGTTGAGCGCTTATCATACTACCGAGTAAATACGTTGGGAAATACCCGAACAAACCTACTGACCAATGAACGTCTTGTAAAACACCGAGACTGTCATCAGGTGGAACAATACCGAGTAGCTCTTGCATTTTTTTATTCCATACTTCAGGCAGTTCATCCACTTCTATTTTTCCTTCAATAAGGTCTCTTTCAATTTCGTAGCGTAAGATAATGTGGAATGGGTATGTTAGTTCATCAGCTTGTACACGAATAAAACTTGATTGTACTTTATTAAGTGCTTTTATGAATGTTGCAAAATCTTGTTGTAAACCATATGTTTCTTTGAGTTTGGAAAATCGAGGCTTCCAAAATTCTTCGCTTAAACCAACATGATTCTCAAATAATCTACTCTGAGATTCATGAACAGATAGACTCGCAGCAGTACCTCGTGGAGTAGCATAGTGTTCTAAAGGCAGTCCTTGTTCATAGAGTCCATGACCTGTTTCGTGAGTTGTTGAAGTTACTGCTTCTCCCCAGCCATTTGTGAATCTTGTTGTTATTCTCACATCAGCAGGATGGCACGTAAAGGGATGTGTTGAGACATCAAGTCGGCCTCGAGAAAAATCAAAACCCAGATCTTGAGCGAGCGATTTGCAATATTTGAGTTGAGTATCATGGTCGATCTCGTCAAATAAGAAAAAATTATCCGGTTCTTCAGCTTGCTCTATGGCCTTTCGAAGAGGGACGAGTTCCTTTTTTACTTCTTCAAATAACACATTTATTGTTTTACTCGTTATGTGCGGCTCATAATCTTCTAAAAGTTTATCATAAAGACTTCCTTCGTCACAAGCTTGAGCATATTCTCGCTTGAGAGCAACCATCTCTTTGAGTCGAGGAGCAAAAATGCTAAAATCTTTTTTTTCTCGAGCTTCTTTCCAAATATGAAACGCTTGAGATGAGGATTCTGAAAGTTTTTTTACTAATTCTGCAGGAATCTTTCGAGCCCGACTAGCAAGACGATCCATCTCTTTCACATTACATTTTTGCTCTTGGCTGAGCTCTTGTTTTTTTAATTCGTCAATAAGTTTTGCAAATCTAGAATCAGTGAGAATCTCGTGTTTGAGTGTTGCAAGAAGACTCATCTGTGCAGAACGTTCATTAACGCCTCCTTGCATGATGACTTCTTTATCCCAATCAAGACCTTCTTCAATGTGTTCGAGAATAAAGTATTTTTTTGTCAAATCAAAAAACTCTTCGTATGCCATAAAATTTTTTTCTTAAAGAGACTTTTTAAAATTATTGAAACTGGGCAGTTCCAGGAGCATAAATGTGTAAACTAACGCTTTTTTGTAAAGCTCGTACTCGATGTTGATATAAGCTATTGTGAATAAAAGTAGATGCTCTTGGAATAAGTATTCTTGATGTTGTATTGCCTTTGTGGTACTGTTCTTCTTTAAGCAGTCCCTCAAGTAGTTGCATACAACAGCCCCCACTTGAGTGTCCATGAACCTCAGTAGTTTGGCCTGGTAACCAACCAACAAGATAAACGTCAGCAAAGTATCCTTGTTGAACAAGTTTTTTTTGAATTCCTTCCTGAGAAAAATCAACTAACTCACGCCAATCATCACCGTCATATTCCAAAAAAAACTCATCTAATGTACATCGATGAAGTAAATGATTTCTTGTTGCTTGCTCAACATTTGCTAAGGTTTGCATAATCAATAAGAGAAAAACTGATTTATAGCTTTTTTGGAATTAGAGCTTAGATTTTGTTAATTAATCGTTATCGACTCTTGGTCCGTTACTTTCGTTCCTTGACCTCTGCTTTCCAACTAATCGTTATCAACCCGAGGTGCAGTTGTTTACACTTCTGACACCACTCGTAGCCAATTTAGTCATTGTCTACTCTTGGTCTGTCACTTTCGTTCCTTGACCCCTGCTTTCCAACTAATCGTTGTCAACCCGAGGAAGCGTCACTTTGTTCCTTTTCCTTCGTCGATTTAATCGTTATCGACTCTTGGTGCGAGTATGAATTGCAAACTCATCTTATCAACAAGCTTATACTCAAGCTGCAAAGGATAATTATTACTGAACTTAATAGTAACATCATCGCAGAGTTTGCTTGCAGTAATCATTTTCTTCAAATACTCAATAGAATACTTCGATGTAGTTTTTTCTTCGGCAGAAATTTTTGTATCCTCATCAGCAACAACTTCAATATCTGCCTTAGACAAATCATTGCTACTAGAAATCTTGAGTAAATCATTCTCAGCAACAAGAGCGACAGATTCACCAATAATATCAACGTCTTCAACAGCGTCAGAAAGAACACTTGATTGGGTCGTGATTGTTGCTGTAAAACTTAGTTCAGGAACTTTTTGTTCCTTTTCTTCAAGATCAATGAGTGGCAAAGAAAATTCTCTCTTGCTCGTTCCTTTAAGAGTAACGAGAAGCTTCGAATCTTTTTCTTCAAGAGTCAAAGTATCGGCTGGCTTGATTCTGCGAAAGACTTGCTTCAAATCATTCAAATTAATAGTGATTGATTCCTCACTTGTCTTATATTCTACAAACGCGCTCGAAAACAAACGATACACGACCATTGCAACGTTAGCCGGATCCATTGCAACAAGCTCAAAAGCGTCTTTTTTCACATCAAAACGAACTTCAGTAACGAGCTCGCTAATAATGTTCACGCTTTCTTTGAGGAATTTTGTGTCAGCAAGTGTTAATTTCATAGTATTTTGGATTCTCTGCTTCTATTTAAATATTCTTACGCAACATTAATTCTATCGCCGTTTTGCGCGACATGCACTTTTGCTTGTTCAAAACCCATTTCAACAGACATTTCCTTGAATTTTTCAAGCTTCCACACTTCGGCGTGCATCGGAATGATGTGCTTTGGTTTTGTCATTTCAAGCAAGCGTTTCATATCGACTTGTGAACCGTGTCCAGAGACGTGAACGTCTTTGAGGATTTCCATTTTTTGATTTGTAATCATTTTTTCGAGATTTTCACGATAGGTGATGTTTGGCTCGACAGGAATAGTGATGCTGCTAAACAAAATCAAGTCATCTTGTTTGAATGGCAACCATCCTTGATCGACAATCTTATACAGAGCAGCTTTTGGTTCTCCTTGGTTTCCAGTGCTAATAAAGAAATAATCTTGAGGATTTTTGATTTTTTTCAAAGCACTCTCAACCTTACCACCAAACTTAACAATTTCACAGCTATTAGAGAATTGTGCGATCTTCTTTTTTTCGGCAGCTTCAATATATTTAGCAAGACTTCGTCCAAGAAACATTGGCTTTCTTCCAATCTTTTTTGCAATCTCAACCAAACTCATCAAACGATAAATATGACTTGCAAAGGTTGTCGCTACAATAATTTTTCCTTCAACTTTTTCTGGCTGAAGAAGATTAAAGAGAAGGCTTCGAACATAGTTTTCCGAAGGAACCTTATCCTCCTTATGAGCGTAGAGTGCATCAGTAATAACCACATCTACTCCCTTGAGTCTTTCAAGCGCTTCAGTATCTGATTTTTTCCCTTTAGTAGGGTGCTCGTCAAACTTGTAATCAGTAATGTAAAGAGCAGTTCCTTCAGGACTATGTAAAGCGATAGCTGCGGTGTCAGGGACACTGTGCGTCACGTGGATGAACTCCGCTTCAACATTTTTAGTAAGCTTGAATCGCTTTCCAGTTTTTTTGGTCCACAAACGTTCTTTGAGTGGCATGCGTTCACCAAAAGTATTCGCCTTGATGATCTCAGCAGTAAAAGGAGTCGCGTAAAGAGGCGCTTTCAAATCGTTAGCAAGATAGGGCACTGCTTGAATGTGATCAAGGTGTGCGTGTGTTAAGAGAATTGCTTTGACTTTATTTTTGTCTTCGCCAAGAAGACTAAGATCCGGTGCTGCGCCGATGTCAATAAGGGTTTGTCCATCGACTTTTGCATTATCGTACTCTTCGCTTTCAGTAAATTCAATGTATTTGTCGATTGCAAGCCCCATATCAAGAACAAAAACTTCTTCTTTAATCTTAACTGCGACGCAATTGCGTCCAACTTCGCTGTATCCGCCAAGCGGAATTACTGTAATAGAGCTCTCGCTCGTGTTTTCTTTAGTTTTTTTATTTGTCATTATTATCACATATTTAAGAAAAAGTGTACAAGGAACATTAGGGATTACTCACCTGACGCTGTACCTCAAGGGGGGTTACCTCCTCGAAGCTGCCGTGTAGGACTTTCTCATTTTATTAGGCATTATGCCTTTTTTAATTTTCTAATTGCTGCTTTATTTATAAAGTTGCTTATCGCATTTCATAAATTGTTGAGAATTTGTATTGCTTGTGTTCAGAACCTTCCTTTCGTAGTGATTCGTAAACTCATCACTACAGATGAGGAGGAAGGCAGTGTCACTTTCGTTCCTGGCCTTCTCCTCCTTCGCTTCGCTCATGAGGAGGAAGGGATTCTCACTGTTGTTCGAGCCCATTCCTCTCATCTCACTAACGTTTGCTGAGGAGGAAGGGATTCTCACTGTTGTTCGAGCCCATTCCTCTCATCTCACTAAC
>CAZDJS010000001.1:24323-34741 GCA_964505795.1 uncultured Methanosarcinales archaeon | reverse complement strand
GTTTGCTGAGGAGGAAGGGATTCGAACCCTCGAACCTACTAAAGGAACGGATTTTGAGTCCGTCGCATTTGACCACTTTGCTACCTCCTCATAAAGAGGTAGTGAGAACGGAGTGACCGTTTTGCTACCTCGCATGCGCAGAACACTATTTTTCTTTATATTATCTTCGACTAAGAAATGTAAAAAAGAAAAGAAAAACAGCGATTACTCGCTGGAATAATTACCCAAGCGTCTTAAGAATGGTTTGTTTTATAAAAATAACGATTTTTCAGTAATACTTCATCATACTTTTGATTGGTTGTTTCATGAAACGTTTATCTATGAAAAATCTACAAATTCTTCAAACGTCTTTCAATCATTTCAAGACTGCTTTCAAGACGACGAAGCTTAGAATATTCCTTGTTTTCAGGTTCTTTAACTTCAGCTGGTTTCACAGATTGTGGCTTTCGCACAATAGGTTGTTCTGGCTTTTTCGGAGCGACCTCAGCAAGTTCTTTTTTGGTCAAGACAGGAAGATCTTTTTCTAAAGACCCAATAAGAAAAGTCAATTCTTCAATATCATCACGCACCTTTTCCATCAACTGACTTTTGCGAGCACGCATTTCCTTGATAGAGAACTCTTGTTTAATAATATGAATAGATAACTTACTGCTTTCGAGGAGTTGTCTTCTCAACTCCTTGCCATCATCCACTTTTACAAAATATTCAGCCATTGTGTAACGCCGTTCCTACATTTGATAATTTTTCTTGAATATTCTCAAGGTTTTGTCTCCACTCCGCGATTTGTTGGTCTTCTTGCGCCTTTAATTGTTCTAATTGCTCGATGGTTTTATTCGCAGAATCGAGACGTTCTTGAATTTTTGACAATACTTTTGTGAGATCTTTATATTTGCTGATTTTTACATATACAGGTGCATTTTCCATCGTATCCCTCTTATTTCTCTTCAAATAATGTTGAGTCAATAGTAATTAATTCTTCTTGAAGCATGTCAATATTTTCAATAAACTTTTCTGATTCTTCCTTTGCTTTAAAATCAAGCTCAGACCAGTCTTTCATGATTTGTTCAGCGTCTTTTAAACCTCTTTTGAACGCTTTAATATCTTGTAAAGTTTCATAAAACTGGTGCGACTCAACATATTGCTCCTTTTCTTCTATAGTTTCAGGAAGATATTCTAATTTTGGAAGTTCATCAGAAGCATCTTCATTTTGCTCTTTTTCAGGAGTATTATTAGGCTCTGGTTTTATTGATTCTTCTTCAGCAACTTGTTCTACAACCTGCTCATTTTCTTGAGTAACTTTTTCTGGAGCTTCTTTAGGAACCTGCTCTTGAACATGAGCACCTAATGACTTTTTCATTGCAGCGTTAGGGATGTCAGGAAGGTCCGGCAAAGACATTTCATCTTGGGCTTCCTCGAAAGGATTTTCTTGAGTATTGTTTTTTTGATATGCAGGATCTTCGGCCTTCCAATCATAGCGATCATTTTCTGAAATATAATTTTGTGGAGACTCAGGATTTTCTTGAAAATTTGGCATAAAATCAGCATGTTCAGATTCTTGATTAGATTTAGAATAATTTTCCCCTATTTCAGGATTATTTTGTGTTGTATCTTGTAAAGTGTTGAAAGGATCGTTAGGAAATTCTGGAACACCTTGACTATTAGTTGAGTTAGATTGATAATTATTTATTTGTTCATTACTCATATTTTCTTGTTGAGTAGATTGAGAAATCTCTTGCGGTGGCGGCGGTATAGAATCAAAACTATCAGAATTATTCTTAAATTTTAAGTCTGTAGACTCTTTCTTTAAGAAATTCATAAACCCCATTTACTCCCCCCCATATATAAGGTGCTTTTAAGAACGTATTTAAAGTTTGCTTACTATTTTGAAGTGATAAGAAAAGATGTTTTCGCTACTTAAAGGAATATTTAACAACCAGACTTTTTACTCACAGGTTTTTTGTTCTTACAGCAGTCACCTCAATTTCTATGTTACATCCAGGTCTAGCTGTAGCTCCAATTTCTACCAAAGTACTCACAGGCTTTGCTTTTTCAAAATACTTATTTCTAATTTTTGAAACTTTTGAAAAATCATCTATATTTGTTAAATAAATTACTGCTTTAACAACATCATCTAAAGAAGAATGAACTTCATTAAGGATTTTTTCAATTGATTGAAAAACATATTCTGTTTGAATTTCTATATCGTCTGGAGCTACAGCGCCATTAACATTTCTAGCAATCTGACCTGCAACAAAAATCAACTCTTTATTGCCTAAATCTATTACTTTTACATCAGAATAGATTCCTCTTTTTAACGCTTCCACAACAGAATTATTATTTGAAAGTATAAAAAACTTATCTTAGAAAAGCTTCATAAAAAGATTTTGAATTGTCAATAGTTCTAAATTACATAAGGATTTTCTTCCTCGAGAAAATTCTTTACGTGCTTCACTTTTGCTGCACTACCACAATACACGCGAAATAAGGTTTCGTCTTTTTTGACATAGTCCCCGACTTTTTTATACATGTACAGGCCAGCAGTTTTTGTAACAGGAGCACCAGCTAATCGAGAAAGTTTTGTTATTGTTTTGTTCTTTATTTCAGAAACCTTCCCCTTTTTCTTCGCTTTTACTTCAAAAGTGAACTTTGAGAGCTTTTCTAATTCAACACGACCTTGCAATTCTCGCATCTCTTCCATCTTCGCAAGTGCCTTTCCTGATTCAAGAACCTCACGAACAAGAACTTTCCCTTTTCCTTTTTGTGCTCCGCCGACAAACTCTAATAATTCTCCAGCAACAAAAATTGATTTTTCTTTCAAATCCTGTGACGCGTCTTCGTCATCACGTAAAACCTTCATCACATCAATTGCTTCAAGAAGAGGACCAATTCCTGAGCCTATCGGCTGTTTACCGTCAGTTAAGAGAACAATCATTTGCATACCAAGAAGTTTTCCAATAGTAAGAAAGTGTTCTCTGATTATTTTTGCTTCCTTGAGCGTCTCAATCTTAGCACCTTTTCCATAAGGGATGTCGATAATAACATGAGTCGCACCAACACTGTATTTTTTCGCCATGACGCTACTAAGCATAAGGCTGGTTACATCAATAGAGAGAGGTCGCTCAATACGAATAATCTTGTCATCAGCTGGTGCAAGACCCATAGCACCTCCCCAAACCATACAAGCCCCTGCTTTATCAACAACAGACTTCATTTTTTTTAAGTCTAAGCAAACATCTGCAAGACATTCCATAGTGTCTGCAGTTCCTGAAGGACTGGTGATTGCACGACTGCTTGTCTTTGGCATGGTAAATCCTAAACAAGCCATAATTGGAGTTACAACCATCGTTGTTCTGTTTCCAGGAACTCCACCGATGCAATGCTTGTCAATGACAGGTCTTTTTCTTGTGCTAAAACAATCCCCTGTTGTCGCAACAGCTTTGGTTAAATAAGTAATTTCTTCAAAAGTCATTCCTCGAATAGCGACAGCAGTAATAAAACTAGTAAGTTCGATGTCTGTGAGTTCACCATTAACAATATCTTCTACGATATGAAATATTTCTTTTTGTGCGAGAGCTTTTCCATCAACTTTATTTTTGATGTGCTTGAGCGATTCGGGCTTGCTCCGAGGACTAATAGTTATTGTTGCGCCGTCAGGAACACCTAAAGCTTCAGCTGTTTCTTCAAACAAACCAACCATGCCGTGCTGCATGATGCCTGCTTTTTTCGGATTCTCTCTATGATCAAGAATGTCAACAATAGCAACTGCTCGCTTATTTTTGTATTTTACTTCGACACGATCAGTGGTGTGAAGGTCGTAATGAATAGCGTCAGTTCTGTGAATCACGACAACAAGTGGCGTGTCTGTTCTAATATTAAATTTTTTTACTTGTAATTTCATTCTATGAGTATCTCTTCATTAATTTGTGGAACATAAACTTTTGCTTGAGTGTTTTCTTCAGCCCATTCTTTGAGTGCAGTAACAGCTTCTTCGTTTCCATGAATAAAGATAAGGTGTTTCGGATTGCTCTTCTTGATAAATTCATGAAGATCATCACGAGAAAGATGCGCGCTAAAATCAAAACGCTCAACATAGCACTTCACTTTTGTTTTTGTACCATGAAGGTACACTTGTTTTTCCTCTGAAAGCAGCCAACCGTTTGTGTTTTTTACTTGATAACCTGTTAAGAGCACAGCTGATTTTTCATCGTGCCACATATGCTTGAGATAATGAATCGCAGGACCTCCTTGCAACATTCCTGAAGTACAAACAAAAATTCCTGGTCTCGTCGCAATTTCATTACGCATTTTCTCACTACTCACGCTTTGCACAGTATCAAAAAACATTTTGTGTAATGCGTCTTTATTTTGCACGTAGCGAGAAGGTGTCGTTAAGATTTTTCTCGTGACTTGCTTGCACATTCCATCAAAATAAATAGGAACTGGCCATTTTCTTTTTGCAAGGGTTATGAGAACATCTTGTGATCTTCCTACAGCAAATGCAGGTATTAAGACGCGTCCTCCTTGTTTAATTGTTGCTTCGATACGATCAAGAAAAGCATCTCCTAAAGGCTCTCTTTCTGGAAGATCACGAGCACCATAGGTTGATTCGCTAATGAGTACATCAACCTCTCCTGCTTCTTGTTCAGCTCCTTTCATCAAGTTACTCGACCGAGTATTAAAATCTCCAGTGTAAAGAACCTTTTTCCCTTCGAGCTCAAGAAGAATTTGCGCCGAACCAGGAATGTGGCCCGCATTAAAATATGTGTAATGAAGGTCATCAAAAGAGTTGCGTTTTTGCATTTCTACACGTTGAATTGACTTTTTTACTTTTTTTAAATCGGTTTGATCATAGGCAGGATGCATTTCTTTGATTCGTGCGATTTTCCAACTGTCTTTAAGAAGAATTTTTGAGAGTACTTTTGTTTGTGGAGTCATAAAAATTGGACAAATCATGTTATGGTGTTCAAAAAAAGGAAGCGCTCCAGTATGATCAAGGTGCGCGTGACTAATGAATACCGCGTCTAATTCTTTTTTTGCAAAGACGTTTTCAGGATAGTCAAAGCCATCTTCTTTAAACTTAATACCGCAGTCAAGGAGATAGCGTTTATCTTTTGTTTGTAGTTCTACACAACTTCTTCCTACGTGGCGTGCAGCACCGTGAAAAATTAACTTCATAACTTTCTTATCCGACCAGAGCCTATTTAAATATTACGGACATAATAACGTAAATGGTTTGGCAAGTATTTGGTGTTATTGGCTTATTATGTATTACTGCAGGTGTTCTTTTACGAAGACGGCAGCTTCAAGATGAGTTTTACGTAGCTGGTGGTATTGGTTTACTCATATACAGTATTAGCATTCAAGATTGGATTTTTATCGTTTTGCAAGTACTCTTTATTCTCGTTGCAGTGTATGATTTGATAACTGGCAGGAACAAATAATTAAAAATAACTTTCCGGTGGCTTCTGAAACAATTACGGATTTTCTTACGAAGAACTTAAACTAAAAAACACCTTTTCTTTTTTTATGGAATTACTACTTGCCTTTGTGCTCCTTGAAATATTTGCTGATCCTCCTGGCAGTGATAATAATCAAGAATTTGTCGAGTTCTCATTCACATACGTGCATTTTGAAACAAATAACACAAACGAATCAATTAATGAATCATCTCATCAATTGGTAAATCAATCAATAAATCATTCAACAAATAAATCAATAAACCAATTAACTAACCAATCAATAAATAACTTCTCTGATATAGAATTGCTTTTTAGAAATATAACTTTCGCTGATGCTGCGAGTAATGATACTTTAGAATATATCACCACAATCGGAGATATGAATTCTTCTGAACAGTTCGTTCTTATTGTAGAAGAAGACTTTAATTATTCACAAATTCGTACAAACAATACTTGTCACATTTTTTCAGCAGGAGCCACAATAGGAAACAATCTTGGCAATGATAAAGACACTATCACTCTCTACGGTGATGAAATTCTTATTAATGAGAGTTACGAAACTTTTGGTTGCGCACAAGGAGAAAATTGTTCCTTGCAAAAACATAATAACAGCTTTATTGCAAAAGAACCAAATCCTTGTAATTTTGAACCCTTTGTTGAGCAAAAAAATGTTTCTTCTTGTCCTTTGAACCTGAGTATTGACTCACAAGTACTTTATGAACTCGGTGATGCTATACAATTCACTCCAAAGATTATCGGAACAAATTACACATTACTATATTGGTGGGAGAACTTGTATGGGGATATTTTGAAAAAGCCTGTTTCGACAACAAATGATAATCCTAAACAATTCACTCCAAAACAACCTGATGACGAAAGAGATTTTGTCGTCGTGCTTCAAGCAGAGCTCGAAAATCACTGCAATAGCACGAGTGCATCATCCTTTGCAATCGTAAAAGGAGAGTCTCGTGAATCAACAAGTTCATCTGGTAGCTCATCGGATAGTTCAAATCGTGGTTCTGGGGGTTCAAGTAATTCTTTATCTTTTCAAAAACCACAATTTACGTTTTCAAGCCCTAAAACAAGTTATGAAAATATTAGTCTTACAACTACTTTGTATTATCCACAACAAGAAGGAATTTTTCAAGTAGCAATGTACGCGTATCGAGGAAGTACAAACTTTTCTTCTCGAGAAGCAATTAACATTACGGTAAACGAGATGAATGTTAGTCATAAGACTCTTGCTTTAGAACCAGGGAATTATTCGGTAAAAACACAAGTTTGGTTTCCAGGAAGAAAAACTCCCGAGGAAGAACGGCGAGAAATAATCATTCTTGAAACGCCACAAACTATCATTCAAAAATCAGAAGAGCAAACTAAAGAACAGTCAAATGAAGAAACGCCAATCCAAGGAAATACTGTTCAAGAATCGGACTTTACCATTCCTTGGTTTGGACTGCTTTTTGGTCTTGGGCTCGCAATTGTTGCTTTTATTCGCCACCGAAACGCCGGTTCCGAGAACGAAACTCCTCAATTGCAATCGCAAGATCTTCCGGACCAAAATCAGGAAAGTGTTTCTGAAAAAAATACAACTCTGCATACGTGGATTGCCAAGGAAAAAAACCCGAGAGACGTTGCTCACCAGACGTCCTAATAATAAGGTCAACATCAGGGCTTTGAAGCAAGGAAGAAAAACTCTCCTCGTCGAGTTCTTTTCCTTCTTGTATTGCAATATTGACTGCATCGAGTAACTCTTGACGCCCACCGTAATCAAGACATAATTGAACGATGAGTGCAGTATTATTTCTTGTTTTCTTTTCAATATCTTCTAGTTGTTCTTTGATATCTTGAGCAACTTTTGTTCTTCTTCCGAGCCAGAGTACGAGAATATTTTTTTGTGCAGCGATTTTTTCTAAATCAACAAGTCGTTTTTTTAAGAGTGAAAAAAGCGCTTCTTGTTCACCTTTTGAACGTTTCCAGTTTTCAGTGGAAAACAACCATAAAGAGATTCTTGTGATATTGAGCTCGAGTGCCTTTTCTAAGAGTGATTCTAATCGTGCATGGTCTCCTCCTTGTTCATGACCTTTAGTTGCGGCAAGCCCTTTTTCTTTTGCCCAACGACGGTTTCCGTCAGGAATGATTGCTATGTGCATGTTCTTGTAGAGTTACAAGTCATATTTATGTGTATTCTTCGCTTGTGTTTCTGATATAACGATTTTCTATTACACCATTCTTCCAAAAAGTTTTTAAGCCTTGAGCGAGCTTTTTTTTATTATGTTTGGACGCAAAAAATCAGAAAAAGAAGAACTCGCAGAAAAGATGGAAGCAGGAGCTCTCCGCGTTCTTGTTACTTTTGAAGTTGTTGGAAAACCAAAAGAGTATGTTGAAAAAAGTCTTGATGATTATTTGAAAAATATCAAGAAAGATGAGCGAATCACCATCGTGACTGAAGAGCGCGGTGAAGCCGAAGAACAAGAAGGCTTTTGGAGCACTTTTGCAGAGTCTGAGATGATAATTAATGATTTAGGAACTGTTATTTGGTTGTGTATAAACTTTAGTCCAGCGAGCATCGAAATTCTCGAGCCAGAGAACAAAACAATGACAGCGCCAGCACTTACTGCTTGGATTAATGACTTTTTGAGCAAACTTCACGAAGTTGCAAATGTTATTCGTGATACGCAACAAAAAAATGTCAAGCTCAACGAAAGTCTTAATGCACTTATCAAAAACGCGATAGTCACTGCTCTTGAAACAGGCAACCTTGATGCGAAAGGAATTCAACAAAAACTTGGTATTCACAAAGACCAACTCAAACCTTTTCTTGATCATCTCGTGAAAGCAGAGAAAATTAAACAAGCAGGAGACACCTATAGTTTGTGATTTTTATGACGATAAAACAAGATGTTGAAGCATTGCTCTTTAGTAGCGGAAGAGCATTATCTCAAGACGCACTTAGTAGTATTCTTGACACTGATCCAAAAAACATTAGGAAATCGCTCAAAGAGCTCAAAGAAGACTACGATGCTCGCGATACTGCACTCAAGATTTTTCAAGAAGGGGAGGAGTGGAAGATGCTCGTTCGAGACGCTCACATTCCTGTTGTGCAACGAGTTGTTGCTGATACTGAATTTGGCCGACCAACGCTTGAAACTCTCGCTGTTATCGCTTTTAAGAACCCTCTTTTACAATCCGAAGTTATTGAGAAACGAGGAAGTCACGCCTATGAGCACATTAAAGAGCTTGAAAAGGCAGGTTTTATTACAAAACAACCTGAAGGCCGTAGCTATAAACTCAAGCTTGCAGAAAAGTTCTTTGAGTATTTTGATGTTGAAGGAGCAGAGGATATTCGTGAAGTGTTTAAGAACGTGAAAGAACCAGTTCCGGATCACATTGGTGAGATGGAAGTTGTTGATGTCGAGGAAGATAAAGAAGAAGAAAATCCTTTTATGACGAGAGAACTCGGAACAAAACCGCAGCTCACACCACAAGAGAGACAAGAGAAAGAAAAGTTTCTTGATGAGATTGATAAAAAATTACACGCTACTTCTTCTCGTAATGATGAACATGAGCGCGATGTTTTTCTTAAAGAAGAGTCACAAGACACCGAGGATGATTCTGATGAGAAGGCAGGTTCTGATGATAATTCTGATGATGACAAAGAGGATGACGACTATGATTCTGCTGACAATAAGAATGATAGTTCTGATGATGGTTCTGAAAGCTCTGAGTCACTTAGTGAACTCCCTGATGGTTCTCCGGAAGATGATCTTGAAAAACTCTGAGCACTGGACACGCCTGCGTGTCGTTTATTAACATTGATTTCTTATTTTTGTATATGGGTTTACTTACTGTGCGTTGTCCGAAGTGTCAACTTGACCAAAAGTACCAGCCAAATGGCGGATTACTCTCTGAGAAGTCAAAGAGGTGTGTGTATTGCGGACGCAGTTTTAAGGTGCATTCGAACCTGCAAAAAAGCAGGATTCTTTCCGTTTGTTGATTGTTATTCTTATCTTTTTCTCTTTGCTTTTTTTTGTTTTTTTCTCGTCTATGCACATCTGTGAAGAAACAATATAACTACTATATAGAAAATAAATCTTCTTCCGACGGAAAAAAAGAAAGCAATATAAAGGGGCTTGAGTGTATTTTTTATAGGCGAAAAACACACAATATATAGATAAAAAACAGGCATTCTTATGATCGAAGAACCAAAAAAACGCGAAGTCATTCAACTCGTCGAAGACGAGATGAAAAGAAGTTATCTTGATTATGCGATGAGTGTAATTGTGGGGCGGGCGCTTCCTGATGTTCGCGACGGGCTTAAACCGGTACATCGCCGTATTCTTTATGCAATGAGTGGCCTTGCGATGCGCTACAACCAACCATATAAGAAATGTGCGCGTATTGTTGGTGAAGTACTTGGTAAGTATCATCCTCATGGAGACATGTCAGTGTATGATGCTCTCGTTCGGATGGCACAAGACTTCAGTCTTCGTTATCCATTAATTGATGGCCAAGGAAACTTTGGTTCTGTCGATGGAGATAGTCCTGCAGCGATGAGGTATACAGAGGCGCGCATGGCGAGAATCTCAGATGAAATGCTCCAAGACCTCGAAAAAGAAACAATAACTTTTGCCGAAAACTTTGATGGCTCCCTTGAAGAGCCAACCGTGCTACCAAGCAGGATACCAAACCTTCTTGTGAATGGAAGTTCAGGAATTGCAGTTGGGATGGCAACAAACATTGCCCCGCACAATCTTAGCGAAGTTGCAGCCGCAGAAATTGCACTTATTGATGATTCTGATATTGATGAAGCAGAACTAATGGCACACATGCCAGGACCTGATTTTCCAACAGGAGGAATCATTGCAGGACGAAGCGGAATCGTGAATGCATATCGCACAGGAAAAGGACGAGTCATTGTCAAGTCAGTTGTGAATGAAGAAGAGCATAATGGACGAA
>CAZDJS010000001.1:21954-24313 GCA_964505795.1 uncultured Methanosarcinales archaeon | reverse complement strand
AATAAAATTAATTGTTACTGAACTTTCTTACCAAGTTAATAAAGCGATGCTCATTGAACAAATTGCTGATTGTGTCAAAGCAAAAACAATTGAAGGAATTTCTGATTTACGTGATGAGAGTGACCGGCAAGGAATGCGCATGGTTATCGAACTCAAAAAAGACGCGAGTCCAGAAGTCGTACTCAATAGCTTATGGAAACATACACGACTTCAAGTGAGCTTTAGTATGAACATGATAGCTCTTGTTAACAACGAGCCAAAATGCCTTGGTCTCAAAGACATACTCAATTACCATATTTCTCACAGACAAGTTGTTGTTCGGAAACGAACCGAATACGACCTTCGCAAAGCTCAGGAACGTGCGCATGTTCTTGAAGGGCTTAAAATAGCACTTGATAATATTGATGAGGCAGTTGAACTCATTAAAAGCGCGAAGAGCGCACAAGAAGCAAAAGAACAACTTGAAGCGCGTTATTCACTCTCAGAAATTCAGTCACAAGCAATTCTTGATATGAAGTTGCAAAAACTTACCGGTCTTGAGCAACAAAAACTCATTGACGAACTCAAAGACTTGCGAGAAAAAATCATTCAGTATCAAAAAATTCTTAGTGAAGAGAGCGAGATTCTTCGAATAATCAAAGAAGAATTACAAGAACTCAGAGAAAAGTACGGCGATCCACGAAGAACACAAATTACTGAAGCAGACGAAGACATTGATCTTGAAGACCTTATTGAACCAGAAGAAATGGTTGTAACAGTAAGTAATCAAGGGTACATTAAACGAATGCCGCTTGACTTATACAAAGCACAAAATCGTGGTGGTAAAGGAGTTCGCGGAGCATCAACAAAAGAAGACGATTTTATCGAACATCTTTTTGTCGCAAACACCCACGATTATTTACTTATTTTCACGAATAAGGGAAAGGTCTACTGGAAAAAAGTATATCAATTACCTGAAGGAAGCAGACAAGCTAAAGGACGACCAATAGTGAATATGGTTCCTGTTGAGAAAGATGAGTTTGTTCGAGCAGTCATCAAAACAAAAGATTTTCCTGATGATGAATTCCTCTTTTTTGTCACACGAGACGGCACAGTAAAGAAAACCTCTTTTGAGGCTTATTCTCGACCACGGGTGAACGGAATTATTGCAATCAAACTTAACGAAGGGAATGACCTTGTCACCGTCATGAATACTGATGGCACAAAAAACATTCTTGTTGCGAGTAAGTTCGGTCAAGCAGTCAAATTCAGTGAAGAGAATGTGCGCCCGATGGGACGTAATAGTGCTGGTGTTCGCGGAATTAAACTCAAAGGCAAAGATGTTGTTATTGGGGCTATTAAAGCAAATGATGCTAAAGATATTTTTACTATCACAGAAAATGGCTATGGAAAACGAACTTCGATTGCTGATTATCGTTTGATTAATCGTGGTGGTCTTGGCGTTCGTAATATTATTTGTTCTGAGAGAAACGGCGGAGTTATCGCAGTAAAGAGTGTTGTTGATAGTGATGAAGTTATGCTCGTGAGTAAAGCAGGCACGCTTATTCGTACTGGTGCTGATCAAGTTCGCTCAATTGGTCGTAACACGCAAGGCGTTCGTGTCATGAATTTACGTGGTGATGATAAGGTTGTTGCCTGTGCAAAGATTGTTATTGAAACTGAGGACGTCGAAGAGACTGAAGAGTAAGAATTAAATACTCTAATAGTTATATTTTTGTTGTGCAAACACTGAGCTATGTTTGGAGCGTCTTTAGACCTCGAAGCCTTGTTTGTTCTTTTTCTGTCCTTTGGATAAAAATTTTCGGAGGTGACTTACATGGCAGCAAAGAAAAAAGCAGCAGCTAAGAAACCAGCAGCAAAAAAGAAAAAATGAATATTGCATAACTTTTTTTCCCCTTAGGGGGTGTAATAAACTTCTTTATAATAAATCTCAAAAAGTATTTAAAACCCAAATTATCATATAGTATCATATGGGGGTTGATTTATGGAATTAGTAAATAGATTCCTTGGCATGGTTCAACTAAAAAAGAAACCATACCAAGAAGCAAGTAAAGAAGGATTCTCAACAGCAGCAGTAAATTTCTTAATAGCAGCAGTAGCAACAGGACTCGGAGCGTTCTTTCTCACATGGGACGTCGTAGATTTAGTAACATCAATAGTTGCTGGATGGATTGGACTCGTTGTAATGTTCGCAATCGGAGTATTGATTGTTTGGGGACTCGCAAGACTCTTCGGAGGACGTGCGAATTATGGGGAACACTACATGAGCGCAAGCTATCTCTCACTCTGGACGGTGCCGTCAATTATTCCAATTATTGGTCCAATCATTTCGATGATAGGAGGTCTTTGGGCGATTGTC
>CAZDJS010000001.1:0-21944 GCA_964505795.1 uncultured Methanosarcinales archaeon | reverse complement strand
TTGTCATGCATGTTGTACTAACACAAAACATCCATAAGATTAGTGTTGGAAAGGCAGCTGCAGCAGTACTTATTCCATATGTGCTTTTTGCAATCATCGGATTTATACTTACTTTAGTTGCAGCGACTTTACTTACTGGACTAATGGGCGGTATGTTTATGGGAATGCCAATCGCATAACTTTATTAACTTCTTTTTCTTGATTATTTTAATGGCACATAAACTTCACAAAGAACGATTTCCGACGTGGACAAAAAAAGAGCTTAAACACGCACAAAGCGTTTTTGATTCTGCCGAAAAGAAAAAAAGCCCTTTTATCAAAAATATAGACTCACTTAGCTATTGGCTCCTCTTCCTTCTCGGAATCGTCGGAGCAGTACTTTTTGCTGGTATAACGCTACCGCTCTCTTATATTTTGCCTGATTTAGTATTATGGCCCTTGAGTTTGTTTCTTGGACTTCTCTATAGCCAACTCTTTATTTCACTACTCCATGACTTGCATTGGATCTCACGAGGAGCAAAATTCTTAACAGCAATCGTGTTTGGAACAGCAGCAATGATTGCTTTTTTTGCCTTTTCTTCTTATTCTGAACTGAATTTTCTTGTGATTGGCTTCTTATTTCTTGTCGGATTATTTTCGAAAGTCATAAAAGAAACAAATTATGCGTGATTATTATGGATTTAGCAGAATGGCTCATTATTTATTTGAAACATCAAGATATGATGAAAAAAAGTATTCGTTCAATAGAAAAAGATGGAGCTGTTGTTATTGTCGAAAAAGATTCGGGTCAAGAAGAATGGCTTATTGAAGAAGAGCTAAAACTCCACACGCTTGGTGTTACAGGAATAGTTACGCTCAATAAAAAAAAGAACCTTACAACACTTATTGAAAAATGGAATTCGATTACTGATTCAACGGTGAAAATAGTTTTTGTAAATCCTAAGACGAATGAAAAATGGTTGCTTGTTCCAAGTCATCACGCAAGAGTTGCTGACGAAAAAGGCCTCAAAGCAGGTTTACAATCATTATTCTCAAGTATTTACGAAGTTTAGCACAATAAACATATAAGCTCTCTTATATTTTCTTATTTTGATGGAGTCAAAAATCAGAACAGGAACAACAGTCCTTGATTGGTTACTTGAAGGAGGATACGAAAAAGACGTTCTTACCTGTATTTACGGAGCACCCGGAAGCGGAAAAACAAACATTCTCTTATCCTGCATTGCAAATAGTTCAAGTCTTAAAGGTAAAAAAATAATTTATATTGACACAGAAGGTAATTTTTCAACAACGCGATTCAAACAAATATGCTCTGATTATGAAGAAGTAATGAGTAGAATGGTCTTTTTATCACCAGTAACTTTTGAAGAGCAAAGAAACGCTTTTGACAAGCTACGCAAGATAGTAACTGACAAGGTAGGACTTATTGTTCTTGATTCAGTAGCAATGCTGTACCGTCTTGAGCTTGGAAAAACAAAAGATGTTTATAACGTGAATAGAGACCTTGGTCTTCAATTATCCTATTTGACGGAGATTGCGAGAAAAAAAAACATTCCCGTTCTTGTCACAAACCAAATATATGCTGATGTTGATAAGGGGGGGGTGAAAATGGTTGGAGGAGATATCTTACGATACAGCAGCAAATGTTTAATCGAACTTTCACGAGAAGAGGATACTCGCACAGCAACTTTGCGCAAACACCGCTCACTCCCTGACAAAAGTATTAATTTTCTGATAACAGACGAAGGAGTTGAAGATGCAACATAATTTTTTTTCACACGCTTTTCTTGCAGTACTACTTTTTGTTTTGAGTGTTCTTATTTTTGACGGCTCAGGAATGTACACCGTATTAGTAGGTACTACAGCAGAGGTTGCGGGTAATTTGATGGTTGCTGAAGATGATTTTGGTGCTACTGCAGAACGGCTCAATAGTTTGATTCCAAAAATCGTTGCGGTTATTGCAAGTATTGTTTTGTATTACATAGCAGCAGCTATTCTTATCGGATTGTTTAATATAATAAAAAAATAAAGTTTATTCTTCAGTAAAGTCATCAATCGTTGCTGGCTCTTGACCTTTATTGAGCATACCACGTTGTGTCATGTACTCTTTTGTCATAAGGTAAAACGCGAGACCGAGACTTTTCTTTCCTTTGTTATTACAAGGAACAACAAGATCAATATTGTTTGACTGGTTGTTTGTGTCACACAATGCAATTACAGGGATTCCTATCTTGAGCGCATCAGAAATTGCGTTTCTATCCGGCCAACTATCTGTTACGAGCAAGACTTTTGCTTCGATGTAATTCTTCAAGTTAGGGTTTGTCATAACTCCTGGTGGATATCTTCCGGCAAAGAACTTGCATCCTGTGAGCTCAGCCATTTTTCGTACTGGTTTCCATCCGTTTTCACGCCGACTTACGATCATAATGTCTTCTGGCGCGTATTGTGCAAGAAGGTTCGCTGCAAGACGGAGTCGTTCATCAATTGACTCAACATTAAGGACTGAGAGTCCGTCTGGTCGCGTTTTGTAGATGAAGTTCGCCATGTGTTTGGTCTTGAACTTTGTTCCGATGTGAATTCCTGCTTTTAAGTACTCGTCGTTTGGGACGAGAAAGTTTTCTTCTGACATATTATCTCTCCTTGTAGAATGATCTACAACTTTTCTTACCCGTTGTTTATGTATCGTATGCGACAGCTCTGGTTGTCTAGGGATTTGCTGCTCCTCTCGGATTGCGTAATACACAAGGTAGTGTTGTTGGAATGAGTGTTTTGTTTAAAAAGATGACTTATTTTCTATATAGTAGTTAAAAAAACTCTTGAAAAAAATTAGAACTCTTCAGAATCAAGCTCAGGTTTCGGGTCGAACTCAGGTTCTTCTTTTTTCGGAGCACGCTCACGATTATCACGCTTAGGAGTAACTTGCGTCTTAGCTTCACCAACAACCTCGGCAAAACCAACCTTAGCAAGAACTTTTGTGATCTTTACGCGCTTGCGCTCACCAGCATTGGTGTTTGCGACAAAAAGAACAAATCCATTCACCTTTGCAATACCGTCGCCTTTTTCGCCAACAGCCTCTATCGTTACATCGTGCTCTTCTCCCTCGGACACCGGGGGTGCTTGTTCATTTCTCATTGGTATAATTCCTCTAAACTTATGAATAAGAAAGACGCTCTGTTCTTTAAAAAAACTTCGTAAAAAAGAGCGGATGAATGACGTTTTTAAAAAATGAAAAAAAGTTATTCTTTATGCGTCAACAAGGCCACTTTCAGTTACTTGAAAAATAGTCTCGTCATCAGGTAAGTTCGGAGCATCAACTAACTTAGCAACACGCGTTCCTTTCTTCCCACGACGCAAGTAAATTCTAAATGCGCTGTTGTGACCAACAATGTGACCTCCGACAGCCTCGGTAGGGTCGCCAAAGAACTGATCAGGCTTAGACATTACTTGATTCGTCACATAAATACAAACATTATAACTATCTGCTAAACGAGCTAAGATATGCATGTGCTTGTTGAGCTTTTGTTGGCGCTCAGCAAGTGTTCCTCGACCAACAAACTCTGCACGAAAATGCGCAGTTAACGAATCAACAATGACGAGTCTGACGTTTTCCCCATCGGCAATAATGTCTTTGACCTTGTCGGCAAGAAGCATTTGATGGTCTGTGTTAAAAGCACGAGCAACCTTGATGTTTTTAAGAATCTTTTTAGGATCCATGTCAAGACCTTTTGCGAACTGAATAATACGCTCTGGTCTGAAGGTATTTTCTGTGTCAATATAGACTGCAACGGCGCTCGGGTCTTGCTTTTGCAAGGTCACGCACAATTGATGAGCAATTTGTGTTTTTGCACTACCGTACTGACCAAAACACTCAGTAATGCAACCTGTTTCCAAACCACCACCAAGGATTGCGTCAAAGCCAGGAACATTCGTTGAAATTTTCATGACTTTATCGCGCTTTGCCATGAGTTCATCACCTGACGTGAATCCCATGCTTAAATTATCGCGAGATGCATTGATTATTTTTCTCGCAACGCTCTCTGAAACACCCGCAGCATTGACGAGCTCGCCAGGTGTCGCAACAGCAAGACTCATTAAGTCTTCATAACCGCATTCGGCAAGCTTCTCAGCAGTAGCAGCACCAACGCCAGGCAAATCTGTCACTCCAAGTTCCTTTTCCACTTTGACCTTTTTTGTTGTTTTTTTTTCAACCATTTCCGGTTGTACTAATTCTTGTTCCATGTAATATCACCTGATTTATATTAATTCTCAAGAGCAAGCCACTCATAGGCTTTCTCTAAGACTAGCTTTGCTCTTGGAAGATCGCCGACACGATAACTATTCGCGTGCTGCCAATTATCCTGTGCATCTTTGTATGCACGATCTAAAGAAATAGAGAAGAACGACCGAACTTCGCCTTCCTTATCTGTTGTTGTATTCTCCCAGATAGTCGCTGAGATAGGTCCTGATCGGAACCTCTTTACCGGTGTGTTTTCCTTTTGTGCGTTTGCACTAACTCTAACTTCACTTTCCATTTTTTGTACCTCCGTGTTACACCCTGATGGGCTGAGTCGATTCACATTTGTGAAAAGACAAAAAAAGTTGGGCCTTGGTGCGACGATGTTTTCCAGCCGCACGAAGGAGGGGATGGGGTGTACCAATCGTGACATTGGCAACAAAGACAGAATACGCTCGATTCTTTATAAGTGCCAGGCGAGCTTGTCCAGTGGTATTTCCGGGTTTTGTCGACGAGAAGACAATGGGGAGTGGGAGAAACAATTATTAATACGAAACATTTTCTTAATTTATGAGTAGTACATTGACTTCATTTGCATTAGCACATTTATTGAATTATTACACTACAAACCTCCCACAAATCGAAGAACATTTTGACTTTTCTTTCGATCAGAAACCGACAATATCTCTTGAAGTGCCAACAATAGGAGCAAGAGAATATCATGCAAGCTACAATTTTACTACGATTCACATTAAAATACATCCAGAAGCAAAAGAATCTCGTTGGCAATATTTGATTGCACATGAACTTGCTCATCATCATTTTAACGAACTAGGATATGGGGATGAATGGCTCGCAAATGATGACTGGACCCGCTTTGTTTCTGAAGCATACGCAGAATGGGTTGGTTGCAGCTACACAAATGACTGTGAGTTTTACAGAACAGGAGGAGTGCAAAAATTTACGTTCAAACCAGGAAATATACCTCGATCATCTTTTTTCCCACAAATGCAAGAACTCTTTGAAAAAGGAGGATTGGAGTTGATGATGGAACATCACTCGAACGAGATACCGCCGGAGACTGAATGGTATGAGAAGATTGAGGAGTTTTTATCTCGTTCTGCAAATCTTCCGTAATTGTTTACAACACTCTTTTGAAGATATTTGACTATTACTTTCTAGAAAACATATAGTATAATAAAGTATACAAAATGTATAAATATGAGAACTATTAAACATGTATTACGAAAGCTTGTGAACAGGGCTTGTTGGGGTGGAGTACACACTCCCGAAGCACGAGTATTAACTTGGGCAAAACACGAGCCAAACAAACGAGCTTTTGTCAAAGAATACAAAGAACTTATTCGTAAAGAATGGTTAATCAAGCAAAAGAAGACGAAAGAATGGCATATAACACTAAATATAAAGAAGAAAAAAGAAATACTCAACTACATCAAGCAGTAGGAGCATTTGCAAAAACTCTTGGTGTCACACCAAGAAATGCAATCATAGAATACTTTGTTGAAATGCCACACCTTGATCATTCCTTAGGGGATGTTGCAAAAGAGTACGAACTTAACAGAGCAACAACATATAATATTGCAAGAGACCTGGTCGTACAAAAAATTATTGAGCCAACAAGAATAGTAGGAAAAACACAACTGTATCGCTTAGCAGAAAACGAACGAACAAAACGACTCAAGCTCATGTTAGACTCAATTACCGTTTGATATGGGTTTTTGCAATAAACTATAAACGAACTATTTCGCATCAGATTTTTTTTTCATGTAAGAGGAAAAACTAATTGAAATGCAAAAAGACTTATACTTGTTTGAATTATTGTACTTCATGAACTACGATGAACTCATCAAACCATGGTTTGCGCCGCCTAGCAATGTTTTTGGAATAGCTTGGGGGATAATTTATCCAATAATCTTTGTAAGCTTCGGCTATGTCTTCTACCTAGCTCTACGAAAAGAGATTCCTTTTATTGTGGTTTTACCTTTCATTCTTAATTTAGTCTTTAACTTTCTTTTCACGCCAATACAGTTCGGACTCGAAAATAACTTTCTTGCAAGCCTTGACGTGCTTCTCGTTGTGATTACTTTAGTTTGGGCGATGATTGCAATATATTCTTATGTTCCTTTAATTGCTTACGCACAAATACCTTACTTGCTCTGGGGAGCCTTCGCGACAGTGCTGCAGCTGAGTATTACTTGGTTGAATTGGTGATGCTTGAGTTCTTCGGAGTTTGTTCTATCTGAAGAAATTAATTTTTTGGTATTACAATATGTGGTATTTTCAAATTAACCCAGAGTACAAACCGATATAATTAAATATCACTTGATATTATTTAATATCAATGTTTACTAAAGAGCGTATTAGGCAACATTTCTTCTTGTTCCCTAACGATAAACTCAGAGTTCGAGAAATTGAGCGAAAATTACAGCTCTCCTTACCCTCAGTAATACGATACGTAAAGGAATTAGAACAAGAACAGCTACTCACAACAATAACTATAGGAACTACTCGTTTTTACACTGCAAACAAAGCAGAAATATTCTTCAAACAAAAGATTCTCGACAACCTCCGAAGGATTTACGAGAGTAACATCGTAAGTCATCTAAAGAGAGAACTCCATAACCCTACTATTGTCCTCTTTGGCAGTTACAGTAAAGGAGAAGACGATGAAAAAAGCGATATTGACTTGTATGTGGAGACAAAAAAGAAAATTGATCTTACAAGCTACGAAAAAGAACTTGCACGACCAATACAACTTTTCTCTTTTGAGAAGATACAAGACGTGCCAAACCCACACTTAAGAAACAACATCATCAATGGAATAACACTCAATAAACAACTAGTGGTCTATGATGAATTGGAACGATTGCATACACAACAACAAAGTAAGAACAATCACTCCTGATCTTGAACGAGCAAAAGCACTACAAAAAACAGCCAAAGCAAGAATAACAAACGCAAAAAGTATGAACAAAAACTTCATTTTCGAAGACTATTATAGCTCAATACAAGAACTTATTCACGCGCACGCATTTAGAAACGGATTTAACATTCTCAACCATCTCTGCCTAGGGTTTTATTTACGAGACTTCATACAAAAAGAAAGCTTCTACAAAATATTTGATGATTTACGCTACAAACGAAACTCACTAACATACTATGGTATTATGATGGATGATAGGGTCCTCAAAAAAACATTAGAAGACTGCAAGAGACTCTTTGACGAACTCACAATCCTTTGATTATATCAAACAAATCCACCATTGCTTGCGTATCTTGCTTGCAATACTCAAGCAGGTCTTGTAGTAATTGTTCGTTATCGTCTTTGACTGCGGTTATCCACGCTCGCGCTGCGGTGTTGCCGTCTTGAATCGCCATGCCGTCATAGCCAGTACCAGTCCACGCAGGCAAGACCTTCTTAATAGAACAACTTCCTTCTTGTTTCTTATCGTAGAGCCAAAAGTTACTGAACGGGATGAGCAAGTCATCGAAACGACTCAGCAGTCCTTCCAAGAATTCTTTTTCTTCCGGATAGGCTTGCGCTAACTCACGAATGACCTTCTTCTCAAAGCTTTGATAATAGGCCAAGATAGTGCCTTCTGAATAAATCACTTTCATCGCTTCAATCAAGGCAGGTCGAGGATCGCTAAACGACTTCCATAAGAACTCAAAATGTTCAACAGAACCATTCTCCTCTACCTTATGCAAAGAAAACTGGAACGGCACTTGCTGAAAAGGACGAGTTCCATCAAAAAACGGAATGGCCGATGATGCACACTCAAAATCAAGCATCCACACAGGATACGACAAGCCATCAAGCCACTTCTTTAACTTCTCAGAATCAACATGTCGCTCATCACTCATCACAACCTCTTGCTGAATTCTCTGCTTTGGATTCAAACGACCGGCCGGAACATCAATGACACGAACAAAACCATCATCGATGAACTCAAAGCCCGAAGAACGATACAAAGTAGTGGCGTTATCTTCAGGCAAAGACCAACAAACACTCTTCATAGGACACTCGTAAGGGCTGTTACAATGAGGACCTATCTCTACATCAGGACAGGCACCGCTCATGACACGCTTAAAATCACGAACCCGATTAGCAATAACAGAGGTATCAACATCGATAGGAACAACGGTAAACAACTCTTGAGGGTTGATTTCGCCAGAACGAACGTATGAAGTATTGATGTGTGCTACGTAACAATCCTTGATCTTCACATCAGCATTCTCCAAGAGCCACTTCTGAAAAGCAACATCCTCATAATACTCGTTCTTAACCCGAGAACTACTTTTCACTTCAACAATATCCCAACCGTCATCATGAGGAACAAGAACATCAACACGACAATAACAATCATCAAAGACAAAAGACGCTTCATAAATAGGCTTCTTAAGAAATAACAAATCTTTCGTGTCAGACAATGTCTTCGAAAAATCACCGAACTCAACCTCATTGCCATGAGGATACAATTCTTGCGCTAACTTCCCAACAGCATGACCTTGATTAAATAATGCCTGGGCAGCATCGTCAGGTTCAGGAATCATACCCTGAGTAGCAAACCACAGCAACTTCGGACACTGAAGCCCAAGCATGTATTTTGATTTTGAGAGCATGATTAATAGACACTACGCTTATTTATAAATAAATGCAATGGTCAAAGATACAAAAACTTTATATCTTATCAAACATTATTGAAACACAGGGGTAACGTCCAGGTAGGTGTTGGTGCGCCCTGAGGTGTACCGTAAAAACCATGCCTGGTTCCTAAAATTTTCTTTTAAGCAACACCTTATTTTTCACAATTTCTAAAAATTCACTTCTATCATACTCGAATTTAGAAAACGCGGCACCACAAATGATGTCAATTGCTTGAATTCCTCTTTCTTCATGAGAAAGACGATGCTCAACTTTTGCTCTTATGAAAAAATTTTGTTCTGAAATCTTATTTAGTATGTACGTGCTCAAATCGTTCTGGACAAATTTATTTCCTGAACGTTTGTCGAAGATTACCTGTACATGTTTTTCATCGAATTGAGCTTCTTCGATTATTAAACCAGCAAGAAAATGATATAATTTATCTTTTTTTTCTTGTAAATGATTATAGATTGTTTTTTTGTTAACAACAAGTATTTTTGCTTCGAAATCACAACTCTCCAACCTATTCAATGCTCTTTTCTTAATAGTGTTGCTCGATGCATTCCAATGGAGCTCTTGAGGCCTTTTTTTGATAGTTTTCAGTACTTTACGAATACAGCGTCTAATCTTCGCAGGGTTTTTTGTAATTAATAAGCCTATTATAAAATTATTAGATGATTTTTTGTTAAAACCAAGATCTCCACTTTCATCAATAAAAATAGTAATCATACGCTAGGTTTTGTTTTCGTATTAATAAGAAAATTGTCTGCCTGTCCAGTGAGTTATCACACCCCAAACCCAAAGGCCTCCAAGGCTTTTTTCATTTCATCAATAGTTTTTTGCTGGTCTTTCTTATCAGACATGCGAACGAACTTTATTAACAAAGTGTGCAATTCGTCTTCTGTACCAAATGCCAGAACTCTGCCGTCTGTAACAAAATAGAAGCGCCACTTTTTGTACTTGATTTCTTTTACAACGATTCCGCCAACTTGCGTTAAAGCCTTACCTTTCTTTGGACTTTCTTCGAGCGTGAAAAGTAAATCAATTATTTTATTAGCTTCACGATTTGTAAAACGCTTTTTTATCTCATCTGTGAGTGTTGGTGTTATTCTAACGCGAGCCATTTATTCTCTCACGGGCTTCATCTAGTGTTAGAAAGTTGGATTCATCGTAGAGCCATTCCTTGAGAATGTTTCTTTTGGTTATTTCATACATTTTCTCAATAACATCTTCGTAACTATCGCCTGCTCGTCCGAGATTACGAATTTTTTCTTTCAGCTCTTTAGATATGGATATTGTAGATTGCATAGAACTTATAAGTCTTATAGAATTTATAAGCTTTCCGGAGAACGCACCAAAAACTACTTGAAATACACATTATACACACTATTATGATACGAAAGAATATTACGATAACACGCGAGCAAGCGAAGTTTGTGAAAGAGAGAAACATCAATCTTTCTCGCCTCGTACAGAAAGTTCTTGACAAAGACATGGACGATTGGAACTTCTACCAAAGTCATCTGAAAGGTCTCCGGGAAATAGAACAAGGTCGCTATAAAGAAATGAGTTTTGATGATATTCGTGAAGAAATATGGAGATTAGATTCTCAGAGCAATTCAACAAAAAATACTGTAAACTCAACAAACAAAAAGCCGAATTCTTAAACAAATTGAGAAACTCGAAAGAAACCCCTTTGCTGGAAAACCAATGAGATATACTCGAAAGGGAACCAGAGAATTACATCTGAAACCATTCCGAATATCTTATACTTTAGAAGAAGATTATATTTTACTAATGACAATATATCACAAAGATGAGCAAACTCCTTAAATACTCGAACTTATTCCAAAAAAGCATGAAAGCACGAGGATATGAGTTTCCAGAACCAAAAGTTCGCGACAGTCACTATCGCAGAGCGCAAAAGTCTGCAAATGACATCATCACTTGTCTTAAGGCTATTGGTGTTCATGAAGATGATGTTGATGTTGATATTGAGCGTAACGCAGCAAGACGAGCACAAGCAAGCGTTGAGTGGTATTTTGAGGGAAGTAATTTGCACTATAGTTACGACAAGTTTAATTTTGCAGAAAATCTTGCAGTCGTTGCAAAAGTAATCGAACACGCAGTCATTGAGTTTTTACAAGAAGAAAAGACGCTTGATGATTTTCTCAGATTATTTCGTGAAAATGACGTGCATAAAGAACGAGTGTGGGCGCGAGAAACATTGGGAGTAGAGCATGATAATAAAGACTTTCAAGAAATCAGCAAGAAATACAAAAGGCTCTCAAAAGCAGCACATCCAGACATGCCAAGCGGAGATCATAAACGATTTCAAGAACTCAACAAAGCGCATAAGATTCTCAAGCGAGAGTTAGAGTGAGTAAGCGCAGTAGTTTTTCTATTTCTTGCACTGTTTGAGCGGAGACTTTTCCTTTCTTTTCTGCCTTTCGCGCACGCCAATCAACAGAGCGAATTTGATCAACAAGAACTGTGCTTTTTCCTTCTTGCACTTCGAACGGATAGTCTTTTTTCTTTGTTGTCATAGGACACACTAACATGAGTCCTGATGCAGTATTGTATTCTTGTGGTGAGATGACAACCGCAGGACGATGTCCTGTTTGTTCATGACCTGAACTAGGGCTAAAATCCAACCAGACGATGTCTCCTCTACCAAACTTCTCTTCCACGACGAGGACCCCATTCTACTTCTTCTTGTGGTTTCATGTCTTTGAGCAAGTCTTGGAGTTGTTGTTTTTGAGAGGCTTTGAGAAGTATTCCTTCCGCTTCTCGCTCAAGACTCACTCCTTCGAGCAAGTCGTATTCTTCCACTATTTTCTTGGGTATTCTGAGCGCGTAACTATTTCCCCATTTTGCTAATTGTAACTTCATGTATATACAAAAGATATACTTTTTTATAAATGTTGTGGAAAAGCGTGTAGAAAATCTCCTACTCCAGTGCTCACCACACGCTGTGTGGCAACCAAGGACACTTTCGTCGGACCAAGACCTAGATTGACTGCGTCAATCCGGTCTCAATCTAGGTGCCGACGAAGATTTTCTACACGCCCATGGAAAAACCCGAAAATCATACGAGAATCACAATAAACCCGACCATAACGAAACTGAGCACCCATTCTAGCGGACTCCCTACTTTTCGCTTCCCTTTGATGCGAAGAGCCACTGGAAAAAACGGTTGTATTCCTTCTTTTGTCCAAGCATCAAGAACAAGATGACTCAAATAACCGAGAAGAAAAGCAATTGCATACTGCGATGAGTATCCAATACTCTCGTTTGCCAGATGAATAAGAACAGTGAAGAAAACCGCAGCGAAGAGCGAGTGGAAAAAACCACGATGCTTCGTAAACCAACGAAGTGATTTGAAATATCTGCCAAGTTTACTCGCAGGATGATCAATATCAGGAAGCAGCGCACCGAGAACAGTAAAGAGAACAAGCGCAGTGCTCAAACCATAGATTTGACCAAGCATAACGCCGACGAAAACGCCGGCAACAGCGTGAGTTATTCCGAGGACGATTTCAACCAATCCTCTATTGTCGTAACATTCGCACGTTCTTGATAGTCGCGGATGAGGAATTCAAAGTCCAAGAGGTGTTCTTGTAAGTCATCAACGTGAAGCGCGATAACTACTGTTTCTTCTTGTGATTTTCGTGCAAGACTAAAGAAAAAATCGCCAAGAACGCGAGTTCCTATGCTGCTATCAAGCGGCATCATCAAAACTGAGGTTATCGGAACTTGTGTGAGGTTTCGAGGATTCTCCCAGAACCATTCATAACGATGATAAACTGATGAATCATACGCGAACTCTTCGTTAATGATCTGATACGACGCGTTTCCTGCATCCATGTTTGGAGCACGAAAGCCGACACCGGTACAGTTTCGGATTTCTTTACTCAGATTCTCTCCTTTGAGTTGCGCGAGTCTCGCACCAGTATTAGTATAACAACTGATTTCATGATTGTCAGGAATCATTTCTGTGTGATTCCAGGTTCCTGGAACAAAAAAGGTAACGTTCGTTTTGGTTTGTTCAAGAACAGTAAGCACTTTTTGCACCTCTTCAGGACTCGTGTCAAGAGGAACGTTAATAGTAACCATAACAGTCTCTGTTTCGGCCGCTTGTGCACGTAAAAGAAGAATAAGAGCAACGATTGCAACAGTAATAATAAGATTTTTCACAAGACCCATAGAGTAACAAAAACGTTTAGAATTTATAACTCTTTATGGGAATGATCTTTTTTGATTCGCCACAATAAAAGAAGGTTTTTTTGACTCGTTCTAAATACATTTGGATTTTTTCTAGTTGTTGCTTTGCTTTTGTCGGTCTGTGAGAACACTTTACTTCATACACGTGGCAGTAATCGTCTTTGTAGGCGACAATATCTGCTTCTGCAACAACACGCTTCTTTTTTGCACGACATGATTTGAAGAGCGTCACATGTGTTTCGAGAAAATCGTACTCTGACGCGAGCACGGTGCATAACTCTGCAACATAGCTGTCGTGCTTATCCACTTATGTTCTATACAGAGTTTTGGAGTATAAATATTTTACTAAATATCTTCCAAGTCATCAATAGAGACGACTTCTTCTTTAAACGAAGACTTTTTCTTCTCTGAGTCTTCTTGTGGTTCCTTAGATTCCACACTATCTGCACTGTCAAACTTCACAGTCTCAGGGTCGATCTTCTTCTTTTCTTCGTCAAGATTGTCAAGGTCTTCAGTAGAATCATTTTCAGGTACTGGTCGAGGAGCCTCTTGATCAGATGTTGACTCTCGTCTTTCAGCAGCTGCTGGTGGCTTGTCAGGTGTAGGACTCGTATCTTTCATTCGTGCAAGTTCTTTTTCTGGATCAACATCTTTTATGACAAGGTTTGCAGTGAACTCAACCCTATCAAACTGTTCATTTTTTTTGACTTGGCCAACAAGTTTTACTATTTCGCCGAGAAGCTCGTGTTTTGCGTCTTGTCCAAGACTCGCATCATCTTTCCATTGTAAGATTTCGTCGTCAGTCTTCTCAAAAAGTCGTTGCGTTTGGTTCTTCCAAAACGTTGTACGAACATTTGCAGTCCCGTCATCAACAAAAGCTGTTGTGACATAATTCCACTCGTGAGGTTTTCCTGCTGCAACGTCTTCATCCGAGACTCTTCTATTAGTTTCTGGATTGACAGGGAAGAATCGTGGATCATAAACTTGCACAATGGTGCCAAGAACTTCAACATTTTCTTCATCACTTGTTAAGTCGCGAAGATACTTTAATTTTCGCTCGCTTTCAGGGCTTGAAGGTGCGCTGACACTCACTCCTTGAGGATTAATATCAAGATTTGACTTGTCGTTCAAATGAAGCTCGACGCGTCCATTATTTTCTTTGACAAAAGGATTCTTAATCTGCACGACGTCTTGCTCTTTGAGCTTCTCAAAATACTCTACTTGGTCGTTCCAAAACACGACACGAAGCTTTCCTGTTTCGTCACCGATGAGCATGTTCGCGACTTTTCCTTGACGGCCGTTTTTGTCGAATTCGCGGACTTCGTACTTTTGCAAGACTTTGCCGAGAACAGTTGCTTGTTTTGCGTTAGTTGTGACTTCTTTGATTTTGATAAGGCCTTCTGTCTTGTAGAGTTGCACTCCAAAATCGTTAGCGATAATGTGCGCTGCTCCATCTTCACTAATGAGGCCTGAGAGTTGTTTGAGTTTTTCTTTGATTTTCTCTTGCACTTCTTCGCGAGAGAGTTCCGTTTGGCTCACTATTTTTTCAATGACTGTTTCTTGTGGTAAATCGATCATAGTGTGAAGAATTGTTTAAGGGTTAAAAGGTTTATGGGAATGGAATAATTATTTTCTATATAGTAATATTTTTTTGGTGTTTGTTTTGTTTTTGATTTTGTATAGTTAATTCCCAAGTAAGGAACAACCAGAAATCGTATTCCAAAATTCGTTAGCTTCTTGATACACTTCAAACCAACCACCGGTAAAGGCAGTTCCAAGAGCAGTTTCCCACGCATCATCTTCAGGAACAGTAAAAGATGCGACGTTGGCACACTGTGTTTGCTCAGTATTCTCATTCGCGCCATAATCAAAACTATGTACAGCAACCTCGTATGTCTTGCCTGGTTCGTACTCAAAGTCAACACCACCGCAAGTCTGCAACGTTAGAGAATGAATCTCTTCAATATCTTCTTTCATAATGCTCTTGTTAAGAATGAACTCTTCTTGTCCGGGCCATTTGCAATAAATAAAAACACCGCTCAGATCATCAGCAAGAGGTTTTTGAAATGAGAACGAGATACTTGTCGGCTCTAGTCCGAGAGGCACAAGAGAAGCACCAAGTGCTTGCTCAGGAAGAACAGTGTCATTAAATTCTAGAGCAAAACGAGAAACAACTTTTTCTTCACGAGGAGTTAACGTGCTCTCTGACTCAGCACAAAACGCCTGCAAACGCAATGAAGCAGGACATGCAGGAGTGTCAGAAGGCACGAAACTTCCATTATACTTAATTCCCTTTACTGCCGTGCCGTTAAGCACGAGCACGGTTTCTTCTTCGGTAACTTTGATAACTAAAGTCGTGTCGGAAGTGGGTGCTTGTTCATCGTTTTCATTAAGAATAGTTGCACTAACAAATCCGTTTTGAAAAAGATAATCACCAACGGGCAAGTCAAAATGACAAGAACAGTTCAAAGCATTTTTTTTACATTCTAAGAGTTGACGAGAAGCCTCATTTGCGAATTCGTCAGTACAAAAACCACTCGTTATTTCCCAAGGAGCGTCCAAATCAAGATCGTGCAAGTTATTATTAGTTGTCGCGAGTTCTTCAGCCCATTTGACGAGTTCTTCGAACTCGCTAAGAACTGGAGGAACTTCAACAGCAAAGTCAGGACGATACTCAACACTGCCAAGACCCTTGACATTCACATTCTCACACGTGCCCCCAGTAACCCCACCACCAAAGCCAGCCATGTGCGCCATGACTTCATTAGCATAATCCGGGTCGTATCTTTGAGAACCAAACTCGTTATTACTTTGAATAATAAAATCCCGAACACAAGAACGCAGCTGACTATTTCCTTCGCAAGCCTCAACAGCGTTTTGCACAGTTCCAATACCACTATTATACGCTTGAGCAGCAAGCCACAAATCACCGTCAATAAAAGAAAAATCAAGAAGCCAACGCAAATACTTTGCTCCAGCAGGAATGGCCTTTGCAGGATTCAAACGATCATCATTTTCTCGAGTGCATTTATATGGTTCAGTACTTCCACAAGCAACTGCTCGAAGATTTCCTGCTTCAGGACTCCTTGCAGTATCTACAACAAACTGCATGAGACCTAATGCACCCGTAGGACTGCGAGCGTTCGGGTCACCAACGGACTCTTGCGTGATGATGCCAAGAAGGAATGCGCGAGGAATCTCGTACTCTCTTGCAGCAGCATCAATATTTGGCATCCACTTTTGTAATCGAGAACGAGCAGTATTTACTTTATCCTGATTATCTTGCGTTAGTGCAGTTTCTAATTCTTCAGAAAAACAACGATTTGATTCTACTTGGAAATTAACATCACAATCAGCGAACTCTTCTTCAAAACTACCTTTATCTTTACAACTATCTGCAGAGGTTGTTAATTGTAAATTTCGAATAATGTCTTCATTGTAAAAACATAAAGGATTGTCGCCACCTTCTGTCTTAATCCAATTACTCGCAGGAGAATAAATTTTAAGATCAAGATGAGGACCGAAAGAATACCCAGTATTGCCTGATTCTCCAATTTTTTCACCAGCACGAACAGAATTTCCTTCGCTCACATCAACACTTTTGAGGTGGCTGTAACGAGAAGCGAGTGAGTCCGAATGTTCAATGACAACATAATTACCGAAGTTACCACATTTTCCTGAGCAACGTTCACGACAAGCAGTAGCTTCAGCAGAGCTTCCTCCGGCAGCGCAAGAACACTCGCCAACCCATTCCTCACACACATCAACTACTTTCCCATCTGCGATACTACTAACGTCTTCTCCTTGACGAACCGCAATGTCAATACCGTCGTGATAATCGCTTTCTCCGCTGAGTTCACGTTCACCAAAGCATGAAGAAAGACTTTGACTCGAAACTGGCCAGATAATCTTTGACTTGAGGTTTTGGTCTTCATCAAGTGTTACTTTTTCAACCTCTGCCTCTAACTTTTTACGGTCTAATTCTGTACGAACATCTTCAAACTCTAACTCATAACGAAGGAGCAAGTCCTTGACTAAAGAATACAAACGATTTTCATCTCCAACAAGAATGATACGAATATAATCACAATTTGTACAACTACTTTGTTCTTCAGGAATCATCTGCACAACAGTGTCTGCAACCAAGTAATGACTTGTTTCTTCTAAACCGAGCAATCGTTGTTCTTCTTGTGCGAGCGTCTCGCTTTGCGTCGTGTTAATCACAATATGCGTAATAGGACTTTCGCGAGAAAAACCACGATCACGAAGAACCTTATCTACAAAAACAGAGTCAGGAATAAAAGATTCGGCGAGTAAACTTGTTTCTTTATTGACTATGCTTGCGACTTCTCGCACAGAATCACCCTTTACTCCAAGAATAGGAAAAAAGATTTCTTGACGAGACTCACCAACAAAATTCTCACCTACCGAATAACGATATTCAGCAGGACGAACAGGATAATCCCACATGCTCTTAAAATTCTCATCAATGGTTGTGAATAATAACGGATTCGTGTAGACATCAACAAAACAATTAGACCATGATTGGTACGAGCCTACTTTCTCACATCTTGCGTAGTTCTCTTTCATGTATTCTAAAAGCGCTTCGTGTACGCTATACTTTGCTATGATGTTCGTGTGTTGTTGGTACTGATCAACTTCTTCGTAGGTGGCAAGTACTGCCGATTGGCGAAAACCAATACCTTCATAGGCTTCCTTAAGACTATAAGAGGTTCCCATAGCCATCAAAGCCATGACTGAGACAACAAGAAACACACCAGTAAACAAAAAGATGTAGATGTCCGTAGAGTTACCGCGTCTCATGATGAATCCTCGCATATCCTTAATGTGACTTTTTTCTTTTCAGGAAGAATTATGGTGCTTGTACCAAATTTTTTGCAACCAATAATCATTTTTTCATCTTCAAAAGGTTCTAATGATTGATTATTTACTGAAAAACTAAATTGTTTTTCAAGTTTTTCGAGAGGAGAAAAAAATTCAGGAAATTTTTCGTATGGGTCAAGGCCGAGTCTTACATGTTCAGGCATACTATTCTCTCCATTATAGGCATCATACGAAAGAATAACATCCGCTCTTCTCGGGTCTTCAAAAGCAAAATCTCCTTCAATCTTTTGATTCAAAAAACCCTGTAAGATATAGTGTGCTTTGAAATTTGCCAGTTCTTCCTCGACATTCTTCGTTACCGGAGCATCATCTGTTCGCATGAAAAAGACAGCTATCATCATAACAAAACCGATACCAATGATAAGTATGAAAGAAAATAATTGTGGAAAGCCGGTTCCTCGTTTCATTCAACCACCACCTCAATTTGCAAAAAAGCATTCTCATTTTCATACACAACAGGATACGTGAAGTTTTTGTACAGGCCTGCACCCGCGATGTTGTTTCGCGCCATCGGCTCGAGACGAGAATAAGTATCTTTATTTTGAGAAACTGATGTTATGTTATTTCCTTCCATATCAAGGATGGTTAGGGTTGCTCCAAGATGAGGATTTTCATACGAGAATAACTCGACAAACTCCTCTTCGCCAAACTCAACACCCAAAGTATAATACACTTTGGAGTAAAACACTTCGGCTTCAACATTTTGTGTGTTAATATCACGTGTTGTAAAACTCCCGACAATAACCATCAAAATAATAAGAGCAATAGAGCTTATTAATAAGGCCACGACCCAGTCAATAGCAGTGTCTGAAACTGCGCGTTTACCGAGCATAAAACACCACCGCCCGACCAAGCGTCTGACCGAGCACACGAGCATCAATGTCCGCGTGAATCCTGAACGTTCCTTCACTTCCTGACTGGACATCAATCTTCTTATTCGTAAAAGCATTGAGTAGCGACTCTATAATACAAGCAAGATATTCAGATTCCTTATCGCCAGCGTGTTCTATCTTGAAATCTTCACTTTCTATGACTTCGAAAATAAGATCAGCAGTTTCAGGGTTTCCTTCTGGATCAGGAGGTTCAGGAGCTTTACTTAAGGCAAGGTCAATCGCTTCTTTCATACCACCAATGATCGCTTCAGTATTCTGTTCTGACCTGACGAAATAATCCAATTCTCTCGTGCGAGGAACCTTCTCACAAGCACTCTGAAACCCCGTTGCTTCAGCAACAAGAAAAGAATCTTCTCGTTTGGAAAAAGCAAGAAAGGCAGGATTGCCAACGTAAGGAGCGGTTGTTACTCCTTTGGGAACTCCGAAACTTCTTGATTGCTCAATAGAAAAATCATCGCCAGCCCTAATCTTGACTTGCTTGTCGATTGCAAACTCCATAGGGAGACTCTTAAGATTATCGTAAAGAACAGTTACTTCACCAGGACCTGAGATAGTAACGTCAGCAAGAATGGAGAGGTCTTTGGCGTAAAACTCACTAAAATACCCTGTTGAATCGAGTCGATCGTCAACGTAGGTGAGCATGAGCCATCCCATCGCTGCAGCAAAGGCTAGAGCAATGAAGATTTCCATGGAAAAGACTGATCCGCGCATACAAGAAAAAACAACAACAGAGACTTAAAAAGGTTTAGTTACAAGCATTACTGATTTCAATAACAGGAGCTTCATCTTGTGTTACTAAGAATTGCTCTTGCGTTTGTCTAACAAGATATCTTTTACAGTCATCATCTGACTTTATATTTGTGTTTATGATTTTTGATTCAGAGTCAATGTTTTCACAGGTAATTATTTGGTCAGATACAACACAAAAACAAACAATGCATGAAGGTGGTTTAGTAAAAGTTAACTTGTCGCTATCAGTTATTATATCGATTAAATAATCGCTAGTAATTGTTGTTGTCTGTTCGTTTTTATTAAATGAAATAATTGCCATGTCTTGAGGGAGGCTGATGAAAGTGTAGGTTTCCCACTCTTCACCTTCTTGCGCTTGGATGAGACTGACGAGGTTATCGAGCGTGTTAATTGCTGTTGCGTCCTCTTTACTAGGGCCTACCCACCAAGCATATAATGAAACAATAATGATGATGAGAATGCCTGCTATAAAAACACTCATAGCAAGCTTGATGAACTCCTCAAAAGAGAATGTTGTACCTTGACCGCGCTTCATAAGAAGTATATGAGAACTGAATAGTTATAAAAGTTTAGTCGCATTGGTATCTATCACTAAGAACACAAAATCCTTCACTCTGACTTGGAAGTTGTTCGCAAGTAGCACAAAAATTTCCTGAACCATCAATTGTAATTTCATCACCTATATTTTTTCCTTCACATTTTTCTGCTCTAGAATATATTGTGGTACAAGCAGTTTGTTGGTTTGAATTCGTTTGTCCTCCAACACTAATCGCTTTATCCGTTTGCGCCCAGCAGTATGGTGCTTCGTCAGTGCAACCCATTTTCAAGAGGTACTGCCAACTTTCTTCGCCTGATGCGATACATTGAGAACTATTATCTTTATCATCCCCAAAACCGTCAGGGCACTCTCCATCTTTAGGAATGGTCGGTTTGAATCGGTTATTAAAGCATTTCATGTCATTGATATCACCGAGAACAGGTCCTGCTACGTTCGCAATCACTCCTTCATCACAACTTTGTAAACTCGTGATAGTATCAGGATTAATTCCTTGAAAAAGAATTGCTAAAAAAACTCCTGCTGCAACCAGCATGACAATAATGGTTCCTAGCATTCCAAGAGGGCTTAATCCTTGTTTCATCCGAAGTTATAGCCGTGATATCCTGTTCCGACCCCTCCGTTTTCTAATTGCGAATTAACAACAGTTAAGAGAATGTTGTAGCTGTTATAGTTGAACACGATGTCTTTTGCAGTATTGCCCGCATTATCTTCTGCGATGACGCACATAATCATGAAGTCTTGTCCGCTCGTGAAAGGAACAATAGCTGACACGGTGTTTTGACTTGTTTGTTGTGCTGGAATAAAGGCGTATTCTCTGAGGTCATCCGGGCAGAAAGTTGCGTCATTATTGGTGAATGCTGCACCGACAAAATCAACTGCTCGTCTGATGTAATGATAGCCGACTCTTGGCGCACAGCCGGACTGTCCCGTCTCAGTGCAAGTGATGTTTGTTTGCATAAAGAGAGGGTTAAAAGCGCCGTTTACTGATGGAGGGTCAGCGTCGATTCCAATACTTCGTGGAGTGGTTTTTGCGTAGTTCTTGCCTGCAGTCTCGCCAATAACGCAAACATTCACTTCTCCTACATTACCGCTAATTACTTCTTTATCAACAGTAAAGAATCCGCGTCCTTCGCCAGAATATTTTGTTTCTTGAAATTCTCCAACTTCTTTTACTCCTCTTTCAGGAAGTTCTACATTCTCGGTATTCAGTTCTTCGCATGTTCTTGGAGCCCAGAAGAAACGACTACATGTGATTCCTTTACAACTAACTTGTAATGTTTGTTCACGAACCCAGTTACTATTATAATTAGCAAACTGGATAGGATTGATGACGTTAAAGGTGTTTTGATAGAGGACGTCAGCACCCTCAGGATTAACACGGCCACTTTCATTTTCTGTCAAACTAATCTCGAGTCTGAGACTTTGCCCATCATAATTAGAAGGAATGTTGATTGTGAATTTTTCTTCTTTATCAGAGAAAAACTCATTACATGGTTGTGCTTCTTCACTCCTCCCAACACTGATAACTTTACCATCGTCACTAGAGATGCTTAAGACATCATCGCCGAAACTGTTGAAGAGACGCATTTGACAAGTACTGAAGGTTCTACCACTATCTGATTTGTCATTATTGAGGATTTTGAAGTTTTCACCAATATCGTTAATTTCAATCACATAATCATAGCTCTGTCCGGAGACTACATCGATGTTTTC